>NZ_JBFRHF010000045.1:0-26752 GCF_052115705.1 Inquilinus sp. 2KB_23
CTCGAACGCCTCGACCTTCCAGTTGCGGAACACCCGGGCCTCGCTGGCCCTGCGATAGCCGCCCAGCCAGACATGGCTGTACTTGTCGGGATCGCGGTCGCGGTCCCATTCCATCTCGGCCTTCAAGACCTTGGGGAAATGCGGGTTGGCGGTCCAGTTGGCCTCGATCAGGGTGGTGCCGGGCGGCGGCTGGCCCTGGCGGAACAGCTGGTCGACCGGGTCCTCCGGCCGGGTCGGGTTCCAGGAGAACCACAGCTCCGACCCCGGCCGGCGGATGGTGGGGCGCAAGAGTTCGAGGCTGCGCCGGGACAGCGACTGCGCCTCCTCGACCCAGGCGATGTCGTAGCCCTCCAGCGACTTGATGCTCTCGGCGGTGTGGTTCTGCATGCCCTGGAAGATGATCCGCCCGCCTTGGGCCCCGCCGGGCCCCGGGGGGCCGAGAATCCGGTCGGCCTGGACGGTGAAGGCGGCGCCGAGGCCGAGCGCCTGGATCTTGTCCTCGATCAGCCGCTTGACCGACTGGTCGAGCGAGCGCTGGATCTCGCGGATGCACACGGCGCGGGTGGGGGCGGCGAAGCAGCGGCGCACCAGCAGCTCGGCGAAGACATGCGACTTGCCCGAGCCGCGCCCGCCATGCAGCGCCTTGTAGCGCGACGGCTTCGCCAGCCGGCCGAAGGCGCGTGCGAGCTTGAGCGGCGGCGGGGCGAGCGGTGCGATCTCGTCCACCTCTCCTTGGGGAGAGGTCGAAATCGCCCCGGCGATTTCGGGTGAGGGGGGTACTCCGGCCTTTCCGACCGGCACCCCGTCTGCAAATCCATGATGCTGGCAGAACTCCGCGAACGCCTGCTTCAGATGGGGCAGGGCGGCGGCGGACCGGCGGGTGGCGCCGCCGCGGTGGCGGGCCCGCTCCACCTGGCCGGCCAGCTTGCGCCGCACCATCGGCAGCAGGGGGGCTCCGCTTCGCCGCAGCAGTTCGGCCTCCTCGAAGCAGGCGACCAGGATCTCGGCCCTGGCCAGCATGCGGGACGACTGGGAGCGACTGGTCGCGGAATAGCCAAGCCCGGCGGTGACGTGGCAGCCGATGCCGTGCCGCACGTAGCGTCGGGCGAAGGCCCGCTCGTTCGGTTTGACCGCCACGGCCCAGGCGATGACAGCGTCCATCCCGACCCCGCATGAAAAAGCCCGCCGCGGCAGGGCCGGGCGGGCACAACTGTTGGACTCTGCCTGAACTATGCGGCGCGAGGCAGCTTCATGTCAAGAACAAAAAGGGAACATAAGAGCGCATCCGGCAGCTTATGGCAGCCTTCGGACCCCGACACCGCCATTGCGACGCCGGCCCTGAGCCGGGGAAGCAATCCATCGGGCCGCTCGTGCGGGCCTATCGATTGCTTCCCCGGCTTCGCCTTCCCGCAATGACGGAGGGCAACGCGCCAACCTTCTGATCGGTTGCTCAGCTGGCTCCGAACCGCCTCAGCCGTTGCCCAGGCTGCCCAGCAGGCCTTCCAGGCCGTTAAATTCGGTGACAGTGCACGAATTGGCGCGGGCCAAAAAGTGTGGACTGTCATCGTAGTTCCCCAAGTCACTTCCTTGGTCGCCGCCGAGCCTTAATCTCCTTGGCGAAGGTTGGATCCGACGACAGTCTCTCCAACAAGTCATGAGCTCTATCCAGTTTTGATCGCATCAATGGTAACAGTAGATGTAATCTGACATCCCCATGCCTGACGTCAGTGATCAATTCTACTATTTTGTCGATTTCCACGTCGCTCGCTAATTTTGCGATCGCGGACGCCAGCCCCTCTTTAAATTGCGGATGATCTGATGGATCCGTTGATTCAAATAACTTAACTAAAAATCCAAATGATGATCTCGCTGCAGGTACGGAAAGCGCACGAGCGATTCCTTCCTTAATTATGTCTGGATAATCCAATACGATATGCTTAAGCAATATTTCAATAGCATTATCGTAATCATCATATTCAATATTTAAATCCCACACAGAGTCGACGCCAATGCCGATGTGCGACAAATCCTCGATTATAGGTTTTTGCGCAGTGCGGAGTTGATTTCGCCTTCGTTTCCATTCCTCCTCTCGCATCGCCTTCTGTAAGGCCATTTGCTCTGGAGTGAGGGGTGGCTTGTTCGCATTCTTCATGGCAATTCCCCCGTGCTTCGGCAGATAGCCAGTGCTCACTTTCTGGAAAATTCGGCTCGTGGACGGCGCTTCCGGACTGAGGCAGAAGACTTGGGGTGATCGGGACAATCTAAGGGCAATGCGAAGCCGGCTGGCCTCAGCCGTTGCCCAGGCTGCCCAGCAGGCCTTCCAGGCCGCCCTGGTCCAGCTCCTGCTTGGCCGGCTGCACCACCGGCGGCGTCGCGGCGGTCGGCGGCACCACCAGCCGGCGGGGGGCGCCCGAGACGGCCGGCGTCGCGGCGGGGGCGGCGATGGTGGTGGGAGCGATGACGGCGCCCGAGCCGGCCGTGGCCACCGCGGCCGGCAGGGCCATGTCGTCGACGCCCAGCAGCGGCTTGGGCGGCAGGCCGCGTTCGGCCTCGACCATGAAATCGTGCCAGATCTTCGCCGGCAGGCTGCCGCCGGTCACCTTGTCCATCGGCGTGCCGTCGTCGTTGCCGACCCAGACGCCGACCACGTAGTCGGCGCTGAAGCCGATGAACCAGGCGTCGCGATAGCCCTGGCTGGTGCCGCTCTTGCCCGCCGTCGGCCGGTCGTCCAGCCGCGCGCTGCGGCCGGTGCCGATGGTCATGGTGGCGCGCAGCATCCGGTTGATCGCCTCGACATGCCAGGGCAGCACCGCCTCGCCCGGGCCGCCGCCGAAGCGGGTGTAGATCGGGTCGCCGCCGGGCGGGCCGATGCGCCGCACGCCATAGGGCCAGACACCGTTGCCCTGGTTGGCCAGCGCGGCATAGGCGGCCGTCAGCTCCAGCAGATTGACCTCGCTGGTGCCCAGCGCCAGCGACAGCTCCGGCCGCAGCGGCGAATTGATGCCCAGGCGGTGGGCCAGCTCAATGGTGCGGTCGACGCCGGCGCGCTGCAGCATGCGCACCGCCGCGGTGTTGTAGGATTTGGCCAGCGCCTCGCGCGCCGTCACCTCGCCATGGAACTTGCCGTCGTAGTTGCCGGGCGACCAGTTCTTGATCGTGATCGGCGCGTCCAGCACCAGGCTGTCCGGGGTCAGCCCCTGCTCGACCGCGGAGAGGTAGGCGAACATCTTGAACGAGGATCCGGGCTGGCGCTGCGCCGTCACCGCCCTGTTGAACTGGCTCTGGCTGTAGCCGCGGCCGCCGACCATGGCGATCACGGCACCGTCCGGTCGCATCGCCACCAGCGCCGCCTGGGTGGCGCCGACCTTGCCGCCATCCTCCGCCATGCGGGCGTCGACGATGCTTTCGGCCGCACGCTGCAGCGACGGCACCAGCGTGGTCTCGACCCGCAGCGCCGGGGCGGCGGTGTTGACGAAGTCCGGCACCTGGTCGGCGACCCAGTCGGCGAAATAGCGGCTGCCCGACCCGCCGCCCGGCCGGCGCGGCGGCACCGGCGGCTGGTCGTCGGCGGCCTGGCGCTCCTTGTCGGTGATGAAGCCGGCGTCGACCATGGCCGACAGCACCACTTCGGCGCGCTGCCGCGCCGCCTCCGGGTCGCGCTCGGGCGAATAGCGCGACGGCGCCTTCAGGAGGCCGGCCAGGATCGCCGCCTGCTCCAGGTTCACATCCATCGCCGGCACGCCGAAATAGGCCCGGGCGGCGGCGTCGATGCCGTAGGTGCCGGAGCCGAAATAGACCCGGTTGAGATAGGCGGTCAGGATCTGGTCCTTGGAGAAGTTCATCTCCAGCCACACCGCCAGGATCGCCTCCTGGATCTTGCGGCGGACCGTGCGCTCCGGCGTCAGGAACAGGTTCTTGGCCGCCTGCTGGGTGATGGTCGACCCGCCCTGCACGGCGCGGCCGGCGCGCCAGTTCACCCACAGCGCCCGGGCCACGCCGATCGGGTCGATGCCGTAATGGCTGTAGAAGCGGCGATCCTCGATGCCCAGCACCGCCTCGGTCAGGTGCTTCGGCAGGGCCGAGGCCTGGACCATGTCGCCGGTCATGTCGCCGTAGCGGGCGATCTGACCGCCATCGGCGGCGACCACGGTCACGGCGGGCCGCCGCTCCGGCATCGCCACCTGGCGGATGTCGGGCAGGTCGTAGGCGAAGTAGGCGACGACGACGCCGAGCGAGATGACGCCCCAGATCGACAGCACCGCGCTCCACTTCGCGACGCCCCACAGCCAGTGCCGGCGGCCGCTGGACTTGCGACTCCGCTGCGGCGTCTTGGGGCGCTTCGGCGAGGACTTGGCGGCGGACGTGCTCGTCCGGGAGCGGCCACCGGTGGCACGCAGGGCAGGCTTGCCGGAGGAGCGGGTCGTCATAATGTAAACTTTATCTCGCGAGAATCCCGTAATATCAAGACGGAATGCGGCGGAATTTAGATTTCAGCTGAAGCTGTGGCGCCACGGTGACGGGATAAAATTTAGATCCATAAAATTTCACTTGCATCGGGGGGTCACCGACCGTATTTCACCCCTCGGAACGTATTCGCACGTGCCCCGGCCCGCCGGTTTCGAACAGGTTCGAACCTGGTGGGCACAGCAACGACGTCACGCGTCTCCTCGGTCTGTCTGGCCTCGGCCAGCTGGGTTGAAGAGAAGTTTTTCGGTTGCATGTGCGGAGAGGGTTCCTCTTCCGTGATTGTCAGGACGGGTTTCCGGGTGGTGCTTATGGCACCGGCCTGCAACTTCGTCTCTGCAATCCCGGATCCGCACGCGCCGCCGGGTTTCGTCGCCGGTGAGCAGAGGCGGGCGCCTCAGGCAACGGTTTGGTTTGAACTGCTTGCCGGAGGGAGTGTTTCCCCTGATGAATACGAAGATCGCTTCCTTTCTTGAAGAGCGACGTCCCGAGACGCCGTGCCTGGTGCTGGACCTCGACGTGGTCGCCGGCAACTATCAGGCGCTGGCCGACGCCATGCCCGACAGCCGCATCTTCTACGCGGTGAAGGCCAACCCGGCGCCGCAGATCCTGTCGCTGCTGGCCGCGATGGGCTCGTGCTTCGACACCGCGAGCGTGGTCGAGATCCGCGACGCGCTGGCCGCCGGCGCCACCGCCGACCGCATCTCGTTCGGCAACACCATCAAGAAGCGGGTCGACATCGCGACCGCCTATGCCCTCGGCATCCGCCTGTTCGCCTTCGACAGCGAGGCGGAGCTGCGCAAGATCGCCGAGGTCGCCCCGGGCGCCCGCGTGTTCTGCCGCATCCTGACCTCGGGCGAAGGCGCCGAGTGGCCGCTGTCGCGCAAGTTCGGCTGCGAGCCGTGCATGGCGCGCGACCTGCTGGCGATGGCGCCGGGCCTCGGCCTCGACGCCTATGGCGTGTCGTTCCATGTCGGGTCGCAGCAGCGCGACACCGGCGCCTGGGACAAGGCGCTGGAATCGGCGGCCGGGATCTTCCGCGACCTCGCGGTCCAGGGCATCGAGCTGAAGATGGTCAATCTCGGCGGCGGCTTCCCGACCAAGTACCTCAAGGAGGTGCCGACGCCGGAGGCCTATGGCCGCGCCATCGACGCCAGCCTGCGCCAGCATTTCGGCAACCGCCTGCCCGAGACCATCATCGAGCCGGGCCGCGGCATGGTCGGCAATGCCGGCGTGATCCAGAGCGAGGTCGTGCTGATCTCGAACAAGTCGGCGAACGACAACACCCGCTGGGTGTATCTCGACATCGGCAAGTTCGGCGGCTTGGCCGAGACCATGGACGAGGCGATCCGCTACCCGATCACCACGATCCATGACGGCGATGAATCCGAGCCGGCGATCCTGGCGGGCCCGACCTGCGACAGCGCCGACGTGCTGTACGAGAAGAACGCCTACCCGATGCCGGTTTCGCTGGCGATCGGCGACAAGGTGCTGATCCACGGCACCGGCGCCTACACGACGACCTATTCGGCGGTCGCCTTCAACGGGTTCGCGCCCTTGCAGGCCTACTACATCTGAACCACGCGGGTTTGGAGATCCAGGTCATGGACATCATGCGGGAGCGGCCGCGCCACGCGGCCGCCATCGAGGATCTTGTCGTCGATTGCTTCGGCGAGGGGCGCTTCGGCAAGACCGTCTACCGGCTGCGCGACGGGGTGCGGCCGAACAACGAGCTCGGCCTGGTGGCGCTCGAGGACGGCGACCTCGTCGGCACGCTGCGCTTCTGGCCGATCCATGTCGACGGCATCGGCGAGACCATCCTGCTCGGCCCGCTCGCGGTCGCCGAGGATGTGCGCTCCAGCGGCATCGGCTCGCGGCTGATGCGGGCCGGTCTGTCGCGCGCCAAGGCCTTCGGCCACAGCAACGTCATCCTGGTTGGCGACGAGCCCTATTACCGCCGCTTCGGCTTCCGCCGCGACCTGACGCTGGGCCTGATGCTGCCGGGCCCGGTCGACTACGACCGGCTGCTCGGGCTCGAGCTGGTGGCGGGGTCGCTGGCCGGCGCCCGCGGCATGATCGGCCGCGCCGACGGACTGCCGGTGCGCCACGAGCTGGCCGAGATGGCGGCGGCCTGACCTTCGGCGGCGGCTCTCCCCCTCACCCTCCCGGCCCAAGCGGGCCGGGCCCCTCCCTCTCCCCAAGGAGAGGGGAAGGAGGGCATCGCTCCGACACCTCTCCTTGGGGAGAGGTCGAAATCGCATCGCGATTTCGGGTGAGGGGGCGGCTCAGTCCCCTCCTGATCTCACTGTCAGGCTACCCCCCTGAAGTCTGCGATGCGCGGCGGATCAGCTCGTCCCGCTTCGACAAGACGAATCTGAGCAGCGGGGACGGATTCGCCCTGCTGTGGCCGATGACCAGATCGATCGTCGCGGCCTCGCCCTGCAGCGGGCGGCTGACCACCGCGGCCGGCAGCAGGTTCCGGGCATAGCGGGGCAGCAGGGCGACGCCGCCCGTCGACGCCACCAGCGAGAAGGTCATCGACAGGTTGTCGGCGTAGTGGTCGGGCGTCAGATCGACGCCGATCCGCCTTGCATAGGCATCGATCACCGCCCTCAGGGCCGGCGAGGTCGCCGCCGGCACGCCGATCAGCGTCTCCCCGACGATGTCCTGCGGGCCGATCGCGGCCTGGGCGGCCAGCCGGTGGTCGCCGGGCAGAACCACGATCAGGGGCTCCGCCGTCAAGAATTCGAACGCCAGGCCGGGCGCCGGCTCCTCGCGCCGCATCAAAGCCAGGTCGATCTTCCCGCGCATCAGCCCCGCCGCCAGCTCCGGCGACAGCAGGCTGTGGATGGTGACCTCGATGTTCGGCAGCTCGTCGCGGAGGATGCCCATGATCGCGGGCAGCCACTCCATCTCGTGCCCGGTCAGGAACCCGATGGCGAACGACGCCTTGGCGGGGGCGCCGGCCCGCCGTGCCGCCTCGCGCGCCGCCTCCACCTGCAGCAGCACCAGCCGCGCATGATCCAGGAACACCCGGCCGGCCGCGGTGAGTTCGATGCCGCGCGGGCCGCGCAGCATCAGCGCGACGCCGAGTTCCAGCTCCAGATCCCGGATCTGGCGGCTCAGGGACGGCTGCGCCGTGTGCAGCCGCCGCTCGGCGGCCAGGGTCAGGCTGCCCTCCTCGGCCACGGCGATGAAATAGCGCAGATGTCGTAGCTCCATGAGCAAGCCATGCCTCATAAGTATGGAAAAATCCTACAAAGCCTTTCTCGGCGGCGCCAGGGGAACCTAGATATCTGGGGACAGAGCGGCGATCGCGCGGCCGGCGGGCAGGCCTTCGGATCAAGAGCCGGAAGGCCTTGCAGGCATAAATGGCCAGCCTCCGCACATCCCGCTCGGGGTTTTCACCACGGCGTCCCTAGGAAGCATTCCATGACCCACCCTGTCGTCCTGATCACCGGTGCCCTGACGGGCATCGGCCGCGCCACGGCGCTCGCCTTCGCCAGGCAGAGCGCCCGCATCGTCGTCGCCGGCCGCCGCGACGAGGCCGGCCAGGCCCTGGCTTCCGAGCTGCGGGCGCTCGGCGCCGAGGCGGAGTTCATCCGGGCCGACGTCCGGCACGAGGAGGAGGTCCGCGACCTGGTCGACCAGACCGTCGCGCGCTTCGGCCGCCTCGACGCGGCGGTCAACAACGCCGGCACCGAAGGCCAGCCCGGCCCGGTGACCCGGCAGTCGGCCGAATCCCTGGCCGCCACCTTCGACACCAATGTGCTCGGCACGCTGCTGAGCATGAAGCACGAGCTGCGCGTGATGCAGGCCCAGGGGCACGGCAGCATCGTCAACATCTCCTCGACCTACGGCCATGAGGGCGCCGCCGGCGCCTCGGTCTACGTCGCCAGCAAGCATGCGGTCGAGGGCATGACGAAGTCGGCCGCGCTCGAGGCCGCGGCCTTCGGGGTGCGGGTCAACGCGGTGGCGCCGGGCCCGATCGAGACCGGGATGCTCAACCGCTTCACCGGCACCGCCGAGGCCAAGGCGTCGCTGGCGGCGAAGGTGCCGCTGGGGCGGGTGGGGGACCCGGACGAGATCGCCGGCGCCATCGTCTTCGCCACTTCGGACCAGGCGTCCTTCATGACCGGCCAGATCCTGACGGTGGATGGCGGCAAGACGGCAGGCTGACCTTCGTGCCGTCGACCTGCCCGTGCGCTACGGGCCGGGCGGTCGCAATCCTTGATCCGTCATCGCGAGGCGCGCAGCGCCGTGGCGATCCAGAGGCCGGTGCCGCTGGATTGCCACGCCCCTTCGGGGCTCGCAATGACGGATTAAAACCTCTCCCTAACCGCGCATCGCCAGATAGTGCCCGTACAGCGCCAGGCTGGCGGCGACGGTGGCGTTGAGCGATTCGACCGCGCCGGTGGTGGGGATGGCGAGGCGCCGCACCGCCAGCCCGTCCGGCAGGCCACGGCCTTCCTCGCCCAGGACCAGCCGCAGGTCGGCCGGCCAGGCGAAGCCCGAGAGGTCCTCGCCCTGGCCGTCCAGCGCCAGCAGCGGCCCGGCCGCCTGGGCCAGCCCGTCCCAGGACGGGCCCCGGCACAGCGCCAGCGCGAATTGCGCGTTGGACGCGGCGCGCAGGCATTTCGGGTGGAACGGGTGCGCGGCATCGGCCAGCAGGATCACCCGGGACACGCCGAAGGCGGCGGCGCTGCGCAGCAGGGCGCCGAGATTGCTGGGGTCGCCCAGGGCGCAGACCAGCTCCAGCCCCTGCGGCGGCCGGGAAAGGTCGATCATCGGCATCTCCGGCACCACCCCGACCAGCAGCGGCAGCCCGGTGCCCGAGACGTCGAGCCGGTCGAACAGGGCCCGGCCGAGCTGGATGCGCTCCAGCCCCGCGGGCAGGGGCAGGTCGCCGGCGTCGGCGCCGGGCGGCAGCAGCAGGGTCTCGAACCAGCCGGGATGCTGCGCCAGCGCCTCGGCCACGGTCTTGCGGCCCGCCAGCAGGAAGCGGCGGTGCTTGCGCAGGCCGCGGCTCTCCAGCAGCGCCGTCCACAGCCTGGCGCTCGGATTGTCCGGGCTCTCGATGATGCGGTCGGCCATGGCCTCTCCTGCCGACGCCCACCCCTCTGCTGTCATTGCCCGGCTTGACCGGGCAATCCAGGGGCCATCAAGAGCAGTTCCGGCGGCCCCTGGATGCCACGGTCAAGCCGTGGCATGACAGGAAAGGGGAAGGGGGAAGCGTCCTCGGTGTGGCGCCCTTACCTGATCTCGAAGATCGCATCGACCTCGACGGCGCAGCCGAGCGGCAGCTGGGCGACGCCGACCGCGGCGCGGGCGTGCTTGCCGGCATCGCCGAAGGCCTCGGCCATCAGGTCCGAGGCGCCGTTGATCACCTTCGGCTGGTCGGTGAAGTCGGGGGTCGAGTTGACGAAGCCGCCCAGCTTCACCACCCGGGCGATGCGGTCGAGGTCGCCGCCCAGCGCCGCCTTGGCGGCCGCCAGGATGTTGATGCCGCAGATCCGGGCGCAGGCGTAGCCCTCGTCGATCCCGAACTCGGCGCCGAGCTTGCCGGTGTGGCTGATCTTGCCCTCGACGAACGGCACCTGGCCCGAGATGTAGAGCGTGTTGCCGGAAATGACGTAGGGGACGTAGTTCGCCGCCGGCGCCGCCACGTTGGGAAGGGTGACCCCCTTCTCCTTCAGCCGCGCCTCGATGCTTCCAGCCATGGTCCGTATCCCGCGCAATGGGTTGAGTCGAAGGCCGCACCATAGCCAGCGCCGCCCGGCCGCGAAAGCCCGGCGCCGACCCGGTCCGGCCGATGCGCGACGGATCATGCCGCAGCCGGAACAGATTCCGGCTTGCCCCTGAGTCACTCTACATTCCAAGGCCGGAGACAGGCCCTGCAGGGAGCCATTGACGACGTCAGTGTTTCATGACGTTATTATTACAGTTCATCTACAAATATGTGGCATCCGCCATGTCATGGTCGGGTTACCGATTGGTGTTCTCGTGGGATCGGCCGGTCAAAACCGTGGCCGGACCTGAAGAGTTGTTTCGTTTCTGGCCAACCGGGCGGGACTCTCCTTGACAAGCATTGCGCAGCGCAACACAGTCCCGCCGCATCCGCGACAGAGTCCGGATTTGACCGCGTGCTCGACTTCGCATGCGGGGATTTTGCTAAAAATCACGCAGCAGAAGCTGATGAACATCGGGGGTTTGTGACATGAAGGCGACGTGGAAACCCATGCTGTCGATTTCGGCCCTGGCGCTCTTCGCCTCCGCCGGTCTCGCCTATGCGGAGCCGTCGGCGGAGCTGATCGCCGCGGCCAAGAAGGAAGGCGAGCTGACCATCATCGCCGTCCCGCATGACTGGTGCGGCTATGGCGGGGTCATCGACTCCTTCAAGGCCAAGTACGGGCTGAAGCTCAACGAGCTCAACCCCGATGCCGGCTCCGGCGACGAGATCGAGGCGATCAAGGCGAACAAAGGGAATAAGGGCCCCCAGGCCCCCGACGTGATCGACGTCGGCCTGTCCTTCGGCCCCTCGGCCAAGGCCGACGGCCTGCTGCAGCCCTACAAGGTGTCGACCTGGGACAGCATCCCGGCCAGCGCCAAGGATGCCGAAGGCTACTGGTACGGCGACTACTACGGCGTGCTGTCCTTCGAGGTGAACACCGACATCGTCAAGAAGGTCCCGGCCGACTGGAAGGACCTGCTCGGCGCCGACTACGCCAACTCGGTCGCCCTGGCGGGTGACCCGCGCACCTCGAACCAGGCGATCCAGGCGGTGCTCGCCGCCGGCCTGTCGACCGAGAAGGATGCGGAGAAGGCGGCGAATGCCGGCCTGAAGTTCTTCGCCGAGCTGAACAAGGCGGGCAACTTCGTGCCGACCATCGGCAAGGCCGCCTCGGTCGCCCAGGGCGCCACCCCGATCGTGATCCACTGGGACTACCTGGCCCTGCAGGACCGCGACACGCTGAAGGGCAACCCGCCGATCGAGATCGTGGTGCCGAAGACCGGCGTCGTCGCCGGCGTCTACGTCCAGGCGATCAGCGCCTTCGCGCCGCATCCGAACGCCGCCAAGCTGTGGATGGAGCACCTATATTCGGACGAAGGTCAGCTCGGCTGGCTGAAGGGCTACTGCCATCCGATCCGGTTCCAGGACCTGGTCGACAAGAAGAAGGTGCCGGACGAGCTGTTGAAGGCGCTGCCGCCGGCGGCCGCCTACGCCGCGGCCGTGTTCCCGAGCCTTGAGGACCAGAACAAGGCCAAGGAGATCATCACCAAGCAGTGGGATTCGGTGGTCGGCGCCAACGTGCAGTGACCGTTCAATCCGCTTGAGGCCGCGCCGTCCTCTCCCGTACCCTGGGGGAGGACGGCGCGGTTCTTTGCGTCTTCGCCCGTCCGTCCGGCCGGGATACCCGTCAGCAGGCGCCGATGACACAAGCCTCGTCGATCGCAGCCCCTCTCGCCGCCCCCGCAAAGCCGGGCAAGCTCTCCTGGGCCTGGCTGGGGGTGACCCCGTTCTTCCTGTTCGCCCTGCTGTTCCTGGTGCTGCCCACCGCCTACCTGCTGGTCGGTAGCTTCCAGACGCCTGACGGTTCCTTCACGCTGGGCAACATCGCGGATTTGTTCCAGCCCTCGATCCTCAGCGCCTACTGGATCTCGATCAAGATCAGCGCGGCCTCCGCCTTCTTCGGCGCGGTGATCGGGTTCTTCCTGGCCTATGCCGCGGTGATGGGCAAGCTGCCGCGCTGGATCCGGCCGACGCTGATGACCTTCAGCGGCGTGGCCTCGAACTTCGCCGGCGTGCCGCTGGCCTTCGCCTTCATCGCCACGCTCGGCCGTGCCGGGCTGGTGACCATCCTGCTCGACAAGTATCTCGGCATCAGCATCTACCGGGCGGGCTTCAACCTGCTCAGCTTCTGGGGCCTGACGCTGACCTACCTGTACTTCCAGATCCCGCTGATGGTGCTGATCCTGGCGCCGGCGCTGGACGGGCTGAAGAAGGAATGGCGCGAGGCCTCCTCCATCCTCGGCGCCACCACCTGGCAGTACTGGCGCATGGTCGGGCTGCCGGTCTTGTGGCCCAGCCTGGTCGGCACCACGCTGCTGCTGTTCGCCAACGCCTTCGGCGCCATCGCCACCGCCTATGCGCTGACCGGCAGCTCGCTGAACATCGTGCCGATCCTGCTCTACGCCCAGATCCGCGGCGACGTGCTGCACAACCCCAATCTCGGCTACGCCCTGGCGTTGGGCATGATCCTGATCACCGGCGTCTCCAACGGCATCTACATGGTGCTGCGGACCCGCAGCGAGAGGTGGCTGCGATGAAGCAGAGCCGGATCGGCGCCTGGATCGCCATCATCGTCGGCACCCTGTACTTCCTGGTGCCGCTGATCGGAACCCTGGAATTCTCGCTGCGGCTGCGGCGCGGCGAATACAGCCTCGACGCCTACACCATCGTGCTCGGCGACCCCGGCTTCCAGGCCAGCTTCCTGTATTCGGTGGTGCTCGCCCTGGCGACCATCGTGGTCGGGGTGCTGCTGGTGGTGCCGACCGCCTATTGGGTGCGGCTGAGGCTGCCGAGTCTGCGCCCGATCATCGAGTTCATCACCCTGCTGCCGCTGGTGATCCCGGCGATCGTCCTGGTGTTCGGCTACATCCAGCTGTTCAACACCTCGTCCTTCCTGCCGCTCCTCGGCAGCGAGCGGGGCACCGACATCCTGCTGATGTTCGGCTACGTCACCCTGGCGCTGCCCTACATGTACCGCGCGGTCGACACCGGCTTGCAGGCGATCGACGTCCGCACCCTGACCGAGGCGGCGGAGAGCCTGGGCGCCGGCCGAGCCCGGATTCTGTTCCGGGTGATCCTGCCGAATGTCCGCTCCGCGGTGCTCAGCGGCGCCTTCCTGACCTTTGCCATCGTGATCGGCGAATTCACCTTCGCCAGCCTGCTGAACCGGCCGGCCTTCGGCCCGTACCTTCAGCTGATCGGCGCCAACCGGGCCTATGAGCCGGCGGCGCTGGCGATCATCGCCTTCGTCGTCACCTGGGCCTGCATGGGGCTGCTGCAGCTGTTCGGCCGCGGCGCCCGCGGCTCGACGGCGACACGCTGATGGCGGCTTCCGCCCATCGTCTTCAACCCAGCGCCGCAGTGACCGGCGCCACCAGGCAGGCACAGTGATGGCAATGGCGACGGAATTCCTCGAGATCGGCGGCCTGCGCAAGAGCTATGGCCAGAACGCCGTGGTCCACAATTTCGACCTCTCGGTGAAGCGCGGCGAGTTCATCTCCTTCCTCGGGCCGTCGGGCTGCGGCAAGACCACCACGCTGCGCATGGTCGCCGGCTTCGAGACCCCGACCGCCGGATCGATCCGGATCGACGGCCGCGAGGTCACCCAGCTGCGCCCGAACCAGCGCAATGTCGGCATGGTGTTCCAGGCCTATGCGCTGTTCCCGAACATGACGGTGGCCGACAACGTCGCCTTCGGCCTGAAGGTGGCCAAGATGCCGGCCGCCGAGATCGGGCCGCGGGTCGCCGAGATGCTGAACCTGATCAAGCTGCCGCACCTGGCCGACCGCTACCCCTACCAGCTGTCGGGCGGGCAGCAGCAGCGCGTGGCGCTGGCCCGCGCCCTGGCCAACAAGCCGCAGGTGCTGCTGCTGGACGAGCCGTTGTCGGCGCTCGACGCCAAGATCCGCGTCTCGCTGCGCAGCGAGATCAAGGCGCTGCAGCGCGACCTGGGCATCACCACCATCTTCGTGACGCACGACCAGGAGGAAGCCTTGTCGATGTCGGACCGGGTCGTGGTGATGAACGAGGGCAATGCCGAGCAGGTCGGCACGCCGTTCGACATCTACAACTACCCGCGCACCCGCTTCGTCGCCTCCTTCGTCGGCACGCTGAACATCCTGCGCGGCAAGGTGATCGACGCGAAGGCGCAGAAGCTGGTGATCGACGACCAGGAGATATACGCCACGCGCGGCGTCAGCGACGCGGTCGACGGCGAGATCCGGTCGGTGGCGCTGCGGCCGGAGGCGATCACCCTGGCGGGGTCCGCCGAGGACCAGGGCAACGGCCGCAACCGCATGCACGGCACCATCGAGGATGTGAACTTCCTCGGCGCGGTGGTGCGCATCCGCGTCCGCTTCAAGGACAATGCGGTGTCGCTCGACACCTTCAACAGCCCGACCGTGGCGCCGCCGGAGCGCGGCCAGGCGGTGACGGTCAGCTTCGGCCGCGAGGACGTGCTGGTGCTCGAGGGCGCCGAGACCGCCTGACCGGGCCCGGCAGACCCGTTCCGGCCGGCGGGGAGGTGGCATGGCATTTGGGTCGCGTTGACGTTCCAACGATCTTGCCCCGAGGGCAATGTCCCGGTTGCCCCTGCGCGGCGGCGGCCGCTACGCTTGGCTCGCCGTTTCCAAGGATACCTCCCGATGATCGTCAGCCCCGCCAGCCTGGCCGGCCTCGCCCTGATCGCGCTGGGCATGGTCTGCACCCCCGGGCCGAACATGGTCTACCTGCTGTCGCGATCGATCCTGCAAGGGCGCCTGGCCGGGGCGATCTCGCTGGGCGGCGTGCTGGTCGGCATCCTCTGCTACATCCTGTGCACCGCGCTCGGCCTCACCGCCCTGATGCTGGCGGTGCCGCTGGCCTATGAGGCGGTGAAATGGGCCGGCGCCCTGTACCTGCTGTGGCTGGCCTGGGGTGCCGTGCGCCCCGGCGCCGGGTCGGCGCTGGAGCCGCGGCGCGACCTCAAGATCGACCGGCCGGCCAAGCTGTTCGGCATGGGCTTCCTGACCGCCCTGCTGAATCCGAAGATCGCGGTGTTCTACGTGTCGCTGCTGCCGCAATTCATCGACCCGGAGCGCGGCCATGTGCTGCTGCAGGGCCTGGTGCTGGGCGGCATGCAGGCGGCGATCAGCTTCAGCGTCAACCTGGGCATCGTGTTCGCGGCCGGCAGCATCGCCGCCTGGTTCGCGGCCCGGCCGTCCTGGCTGCGGGCCCAGCGCTGGATCATGGGCAGCCTGCTGGCCGGCTTCGCCGTCCGGCTCGCCTTCGACAAACGACCGGTCTAAGCGCCCAGCGCCAGCCCCTCCAGCTCCGCCGCCAGGAAGTCCTGCAGCGACTGCACCGCCGGTGGGTTCTCCGCGGGCAAGGCGACCCGGTACAGCCCGAAATCGGCCTGCGGCGCCGGCGGCAGCCCCGTCGCCAGCACCCGCATCGCCTCGGGCCGGATGTTGCCGTCGAGCAGCACCGACACCCCCAGCCCGGCCTCCACCGCCGCCTGCACCGCCGGCAGGCTGCTGCTGGTGCAGACGATGCGCCAGGCGATGCCGGCCCCGGCCAGCGCCGCCAGCACCCGTTCCTGCCAGACGCAGGTGGCGTCGAACGCCACCAGCGGCAGCGGGGAGGGGGCCTGCAGATCCAGCTCGAAGCCCCGCGCCGCCACCCAGTGCAGCGGCCGGTGCCAGCGCGCCAGCGGCGTCGCGGCGATGATGTTCGGGTCGCCGACGGCGAGGTCGAGGCCGCCCTCGCGCAGCCGGCGGTCGAGGCCGCGGCTGCTTTCCACCACCATCTCCAGCAGCACCCGGGGATAAGCGTGGGAGAAGCGGGCGAGGGCGCGGGGCAGCCGTCCGACCGCGACATCCTCGAGCAGGCCGAGCCGGACGGTGCCGGCGACCTGCCGCCCGGCCAGCGCCCGCCGCGCCTCCTCGCTCGCGCCCAAGGCGCGGTGGGCATAGCGCAGCAGGGTCTGGCCCGCCTCGGTCAGGCGGATGCCGCGCGGCGACCGGTCGAGCAGGCGCTGGCCGACATCCTCCTCCAGCCGGCGCAGCTGCATGCTGACCGCCGCCTGGGTCCGCGCCAGCCGGTCGGCGGCGCCGCTGACGCTGCGGGCCTCGACCACCGTGGCGAAGGCGCGGAGCAGGCCGAGGTCGAGATCCCGCATCATAACGATCCCTTATGATGGCATCACGACTATCAGGATACGTGAAGACGGACCCATCCGCTATATTCAGGTATCAACTCCCGCAGCACAGCCTTGGACCCGGACCAGATGGCGACGAGCCCCGAGATGACCGCGGACCGGCCGAACCCGACCTCGCAGGTCGCGTTCGCCGCGCTGATGGCGATCGGTTCGATGACCCTGGTCCAGCTCGGCGCCGCCCTGGCCAAGCCGACGCTGGACAGCTTCGGCCCGCTGGGCACGACCTGGCTGCGGCTGGCCTGGGCGGCGCTGCTGCTGGCCGCGATCACCCGGCCGCGGATCCTGTCCTACAGCCGGGCGCAGTGGCGCGGCGCGATCCTGCTGGGCGCGGCGATGGCCGGCATGACGCTGTGCTACTTCCAGGCCGTGATCCGCATCCCGCTGGGCCTGGCCACGGCGATCGAATTCCTCGGCCCGCTCGGCGTCGCCGCCTTCGGCATGCGCCGGGCCTGGCATGCGGTCTGGCCGGTCCTGGCCCTGGTCGGGGTGGTGCTGCTGGTGCATGACGGGTCCGCCTGGACGGTCGACCCGGTCGGTGCCGGCTTCGCCCTCGCCGCCGGCCTGGGCTGGGCGATCTACATCCTGCTGATGAAGCGGGTCGGCCAGGCGTTCGAAGGTCTGCAGGGCCTGACCATGTCCCTGGCCGTCGCGGCGCTGGTGGCCACGCCCTGGGGGCTGGTGGAGAATGGCGGCCACATCCCGCTATCGGTGCTGGGCATCACCATCGGCCTCGCCATCCTGGTGCCGCTGCTGCCCTATGCGCTGGAGATGATGGCCCTCCGGCGGATGCCGACCCGGGCCTTCGGCATCCTGATGAGCGCGGAGCCGGCGCTGGGGACGCTGATCGGCTTCGTCGTGCTCGGCCAGGCGCTCAGCCCGGCCCAGCTCGCCGGCATCGCCCTCGTGGTGATCGCCAGCCTGGGGGCGGTGGCGGGGGAGTGAGCGAGACGCCGCAAGCCCGCAGACATCACGGCCATTTGCGGGCGGCATGCAGCACATGCAGAATGCGTACGGCGTCGCCCGCGATCTCGTAAACCAGCACGTAGTTCCGATGGGCGACCAGTTCGCGCGTCCCCTGAACCCGACCGGGTCGGCCCAGATGGGGAAGGTCGATCAGCCGGGTCGCAATATCGTCAAAACGCCCATCGAGATCGATGGCCGCCCGCGGGTTGTCTGCTTCAATATATTCGTAAATGCTGCGACGATCGGCCCGCGCAGCGCGAGTCCATTGCAGCTTCACTCACGCGAGCCGATTTTCCGCAACGTCGCCGCCCGGCGTTCCGCGAACTCGGCAGCAACTTCCTCGTTCGAGTACAGTTGTCCGGCTCGCGCTTCGGCGATCCCCTCGGCCACCTTGCGGCGGAACCAGGCATCATGCTCCGCCTCATCCGTCTTGCTCTTGACGAAGTCCCGCATGAAATCCCGCAGTAGTTGCGACGTGGTGCGGTCAGCCGCCTTTGCGGCCTGGGCAAAGGCGGTCTTGAGCTCATCGTCAACCCGCACAACCACAGTGGAATCCGTCATAGCGATCTCCCGATGTATCACGCTGTATATACACCGTATTGATCGGAAGCGGTAGCCCTTACCCCGCCCAGGCCGGCTTCAGCATCGGGTACAGGGCGCGGAATCGCTGGTGCTTCGCGGCGTAGCGCTCGGTCAGCGCCGCGTCCGGTGCGACCACATGCGCGGTCTGCGGCCGCAGGCACACCGCCTCCGGCGCCTCGCCGGTCGCGGCCAGCCGGCCGAGGCGGGCGGCGCCGAAGGCGGGGCCGAGCTCGCCGCCCGCGGGATAGTGCAGCGGCCGGTTCAGCGCCGCCGCCAGGATCCGGCCCCAGAACTGGGACCGGGCACCGCCGCCGATCACCGAGACCTCGCCGATCTCGGTGCCTGCCGCGGTCAGCGCCGCCTGGCCGTCGGCGAAGGCGAAGGCCACCCCCTCCAGCACGGCGCGGACCAGATGCGGCCGTCCGGTCTCATGGGTCAGGCCGATGAAGACGCCGGTCGCCGCCGGGTCGTTGTGCGGTGTGCGCTCGCCCGAGAGATAGGGCAGGAACAGCAGGTCGCCGGTGTCGGGGTCGGCGCGCTCGGCCTCCGCCAGCAGCTCCGCCTCGGTGCCGCCGAGCAGCCGGGCCAGCCAGGACAGGGCCGAGGCGGCGCTGAGGATCACCGACATGCGGTGCCAGGTCGCCGGCAGGCAGTGGCAGAAGGCGTGCACCGCCTGCGCCGGGTTGGGGGCATAGCCGGCATCGGCCACGAACAGCACGCCGGAGGTGCCGAGCGACAGGAAGGCCTCGCCCGGCCGGATCACCCCGACCCCCACGGCACCCGCCGCGTTGTCGCCGGCCCCGCCGGCCACCACCGCATCGGCCGGCACGCCCCAGGCGGCGGCGATGTCGGGGCGCAGCGTGCCGGTGGCCTGGCTGCCCTCGAACAGCTCCGGCATGGCGGAGGGCGGCAGGCCGGTGGCCGCCAGCATCGCCTCCGACCAGCGCCGGGCCGCGACGTCGAGCCACAGCGTGCCGGCCGCGTCCGACATCTCCGACGCCGCGGCGCCGGTCATGCGCAGGCGCAGATAATCCTTGGGCAGCAGCACCCGGCGGGTGCGGGCGAAGATCTCGGGCTCATGCGCCGCGACCCACAGCAGCTTGGGCGCGGTGAAGCCGGGCATGGCCAGGTTGCCGGTGATGGTGCGCGACCGTGGCTCGCGCCGCTCCAGCTCCACGCATTCGGCGCCGGCGCGGCCATCGTTCCACAGGATCGCCGGGCGCAGCGGCCGGTCGGCCGAATCGAGCAGGGTGGCGCCATGCATCTGGCCGGACAGGCCGATGCCGCGCACGCCGGACAGCGCCTGGCCCTGCCGGGCCTTCAGCGCGGCCACGGCCCGGTCGGTGGCGCGCCACCAATCCTCCGGGTCCTGCTCGCTCCACAGCGGATGCGGGCGGGAGACGGAGAGCGGCACCGCCTCCTGGTCGACCACGCGCTGGTCGCCGTCGACCAGCACCACCTTGACCCCCGAGGTCCCGAGATCGATCCCGAGAAACATGCCCATTCTCCCGATTGCGCGCCCAGGCTACGGAACCCGCCGGCCGGAGACAATGCGCCGACGCGTGGCGGCGTCCTCCGCACCCGGATCAGGGCCCGAACGCGCCGTCTTGTTACGGATGTAACCGAATGGCGTCGTGGTGTTGCCGTCCGGTAACCCGGCCTTGCTAGGTGGAGTTTCCTGACAGTTGCGAGAGCCCATGCCGCTGCCGCCGGATCCCACGCGAAGTCCCCCTCTGGCCACAGGCGAGGCAGGGGCTTATTCCATGGGCATCATGGATGTGCGCGCCCTCTGGATCCTCAAGCCGGGCCAGGCCCGGATCGGCACCGAAACCCTGCCCGAGCCGGGGCCCGGCGAGGTGCGCGTGCGCGCCCGCTTCGGCGCCGTCAGCCGCGGCACCGAGGCCCTGGTGTTCCAGGGCAAGGTGCCGCCCAGCCAGCACCAGGCGATGCGGGCGCCGTTCCAGGCCGGGGTGTTCCCGGGCCCGGTGAAGTACGGCTACATCAATGTCGGCCGAGTCGAGGCCGGGCCCGAATCGCTGCTGGGCCGCGACGTGTTCTGCCTGTATCCGCACCAGACCGGCTATGTCGTGCCGGCGACGGCGGTGACGCCGCTGCCCGAGGGGCTGCCGCCGGAGCGGGCGGTGCTGGCCGCCAACATGGAGACGGCGCTGAACGTGGCCTGGGACGCGGCGCCGCGCCCGGGCGACCGGGTGGCGGTGATCGGCGCCGGGGTGGTGGGCTGCCTCACCGCCCGGCTGATCGGCCGGATTCCCGGCTGCACCGTGACGCTGGTCGACACCGATCCCGGCCGGGAGGCGGTGGCCGCCGCGCTCGGCGTCGGCTTTGCTGCGCCAACCGCGGCGCCGGATGATCAGGACCTCGTCATCCACACCAGCGGCAACCCGGCCGGGCTGGCGACGGCGCTGGGCCTCGCCGGCATCGAGGCGACGGTGATCGAGGCCAGCTGGTACGGCGACACGCCGGTGCCCGCGCCGCTGGGCGAGGCCTTCCACTCGCGCCGCCTCACACTGCGGTCGTCCCAGGTCGGGATGGTGGCCACGGCGCAGCGGCCACGCTGGGATTATGCCCGCCGCATGGCCAAGGCGCTGGAGCTGCTGCGCGACCCCGCGCTGGACGTGCTGTTCACCGGCGACTGCGATTTCGACGATTTGCCCGAAGTGCTGGCCCGGCTGGCCGCTGCTCCGGCCGGGGCTCTGTGCCAACGCATCCGTTACCCCGAGGAAAATTGACTATGTACACGGTTTCGGTCCGCGACCATTTCATGATCGCCCACAGCTTCCGGGGCGAGGTGTTCGGCCCGGCGCAGAAGCTGCACGGCGCCACCTATGTGGTCGACCTCGCCTTCCGCCGGCCCGAGCTGGACGAGGACGGCATCGTGGTCGACATCGGCCTGGCCTCGACCGCGCTGAAGGAGATCCTGGCCGAGCTGAACTACCGCAACCTCGACGAGGACGCGGCCTTCGCCGGCTGGAACACCACCACCGAGGTGCTGTCCCGCACCATCTTCGACCGCGTCGCCGCCCGCATCGCCGCGGGGGATCTCGGGCCAAGCGCTGCCGCGATCGAGAGCCTGGTGGTGACCCTGCACGAATCCCACATCGCCTGGGCCTCCTATGAGGGCCGTCTGGCGGGATGAGCGACCCGATCGCCTTCGTGCTGCCGGGCGACCCGGAGTCGCGCACCGGCGGCTACATCTACGACAAGCGCGTGGTCGAGGGGCTGCGCGGCCTGGGTCGCGACGTGACGCTGCACCGGCTGGCCGACGGCTTCCCGTTCCCGGACCCGGCGGCGGTGGCCGAGGCCGCCGCCGTCCTGCGCGCGCTGCCGGACGGCACCCTGACGGTGGTCGACGGGCTGGCCTTCAGCGTGCTGCCTGAGGTGGTGGCGACGGAGGCCGGCCGGCTGCGGCTGGTGGCGCTGATCCACCATCCGCTGGCGCTGGAGAACGGGCTGAGCGGGGCGCAGCGCCGCGCGCTCGAAACCAATGAGCGCTGGGCGCTGGCGGCGGCGCGGCGGGTGGTGGTGACCAGCCCGGGCACGGCGCGCGACCTGCAGCAGGGCTACGGCGTCGAGGCCGGGCGCATCGGCGTGGTGCTGCCGGGCACCGACCCGACCCCGCCGGCGCAGGGCTCGGGCGAGGCGGCGCCGGTGATGCTGGCCGTCGCCACGCTGACGCCGCGCAAGGGCTATCTCGACCTGGTCGCGGCGCTGAGCCGGCTGGCCGGCCTGCCCTGGCGGCTGGACTGCGCCGGCAGCCTGGAGCGCGACGCGCCGCATGCCGCGGCGGTGCAGGCGGCGGTGCGGCACGCCGGCCTGACCGACCGCATCCGCCTCATTGGCGAGATCGACGAGCCGACGCTGCTGCGCCACTACGACCGGGCCGACCTGTTCGTGCTGCCCTCGCATCACGAAGGCTACGGCATGGCGCTGGCCGAGGCCTCGGCGCGCGGCCTGCCGATCGTCAGCACCACCGGCGGCGCGATTCCGGAGACGGTGCCGGCGGGCGCCGGGCTGCTGGTGCCGCCGGGCGACATCGACGCGCTGACCGAGGCGCTGCGCCGGGTGCTGACCGACCCGGCGGCGCGGCTGGCGATGCGCGAGGCCGGGCTGGCCGCCCGCGCCCGTCTGCCCGGCTGGCCGGCCCAGGCCGCGGCGTTCGCGCGGGAGTTGGATCGGGTGGTTTAGAAGCCGCCCGCCCGCTTCTTCGCTGCTATTCCCCTGCTGTCATTGCCCGGCTTGACCGGGCAATCCAGGGCCACAAAGAGCCGCTCTGGCCGCCCCTGGATGCCACGGTCAAGCCGTGGCATGACAAGAAAAGGAGCAGCGTCGTCCGACGATTCAGGCCTCCGTGGCCGTCCCCCGCAGGTCGAAGTCGAACAGCACGTCGCCGCCCATGGCATAGGTGCGGCAGGGTGGGCGCAGGGCCTGGTCGAGATGGGCGATCTCCGGCAGGCGCAGGCCGCCCTTGCCGGAGCCGATGATGATCGGCGCCACTGCGATGTGCAGCCGGTCCAGCACACCCGCGGCCAGGAAGCGCGAGACGGTGGTGCCGCCGCCTTCGATCAGCACGCGCCGCAGCCCGCGCATCGCCAGTGCCGCCAGGATCGCAGCCGGCGACAGGTCGTCGAGGCCGATGATCTCGGCCGACCCGGCGGCCTGATCCGCCCGGTCGGCGGCGCACAGCAGCAGGGTCGGGGCGGCGCAGTCGTGGAACAGCTGATGGCTGGTCTCAAGCCGCCGGGCGGGGTCAAGCACCACCCGCACCGGGTTCGGCCCGTCGACCCGGCGCGTGGTCAGGCGCGGATCGTCATGTGCCACGGTGCCGGCGCCGACCAGCACCGCATCGGCCAGCGCCCGCAGCCGGTGCAGATGGTCGAGGTTGCAGGGCCCGGTGACGAATTGCGACTGGCCGCAGCCGGTGGCGATGTGGCCGTCGATGCTCTGGCCGAGATGGGCCAGGGCGAAGCGGCCCTCGGCCTCGGCGAAGGGCCGCAGCAGCTCGATCCGGTCGCGCCCGGCGTCATCGGCCGGCAACGGCGTCTCCGGCCGTCCGGCACGGCGGTCGAGCAACCAGATCCAGGCGGTGTCCATCATCCCTCGGCCCGCGCATAGATATCGCCGGAGCGGTCATCCGCCCCTTGGGTCAACAGCCACGCGCGCAATTCGTGCCCGTCACGCCAGTTCGGCCACAGGAAGCGTCCGGTTTCACCGATCGAGACCTGAAAGCGGTAGCGGCCCAACGCCTCGACCCGGTCCAGCGCCACGATCGCCGCCGGCAGCGCCGCCGGGACGTATTCGAAGGACAGGCAGGGCAGGGGCCGGGACAGGCCGGCCAGCACCTCGGCCTCGAAGCCTTCGACGTCGATCTTGCAGAAGCCGGGGGTGCCGAAGCGTTCGATCAGCGTGTCCAGCGTCGTCACCGGCACCGCCACCGTGCGGTCCCAGCGGACCGAGGCGAAGCCTTCGGTGGCCGACACCGTCTCGATCCACGCCGGCGACAGGCTGGCGACGGTCGGGTTGCGGCTGCTGAGATGCAGGGTGGCGGTGCCCGGCGCGGCGCCGACCGCGGTCTCGACCAGGGTGATGCCCGTGTGGCCGCGGAAGCTGCGGCGCAGCAGGGCGGCGAGATCCGGCTGCGGCTCCACCGCCACCACCCGGGCGCCGAGATCGGCCCAGCACAGGCTGCGGTTGCCGACATGGGCGCCGATGTCGAAGCACAGGTCGCCGGGCCGGACCAGCGTCGAGAAGAAACGGCGGAAGCGGGCGGAGCGGCCGGGGATGCCGCGATAGATGGCGAGCGACCGGGCGATGCCGGCGGCGCGGACCAAGCTGTTCATGCGGTCACGTGCCGCTGCCGCCACAGCCAGACCACGTCGCGGCCGAACGACCACAGCAGCAGCGCCAGCGCGCCGGCCGCCAGCGGCGCGGCCAGGCGCGGCGGCATCGGCGGCAGCAGGCAGGCGATCAGCGCCAGGATCTGGATCACGCACACCGTCTTGCGGGCGAAGCTGTCCGGCACCGCGCCGCGCAGCCAAGGCCAGGCGGCGCCGGCCAGGACGTAGAGGTAGCGCATCGCCCCGATCAGCAGCACCCAGATCCCGACCTTGCCCCATTGCCAGGCCAGCACCGAGAGCACCAGCACGAAGAAGGCGTCGGCCTCCATGTCGAAGCGGGCGCCGAAGCGCGAGGCCAGGCCGCTGCGCCGGGCCGCCCAGCCGTCGACGCCGTCCAGCGCCAGCGACAGGCCGGCCAGGGCGGCGATCAGCCACAGGCAGTCCTCATCCGGTGCGGCGGTGCCCATCAGCGCGGCCAGCAGGCAGATCAGCACGATCCGCGACAGGGTCACCGAGTTGGCCGCGCCGAAGCGGCGATGCGGCGCATGGGCCGCCAGGCCGGCCAGGATCAGCGAGGCGATGCCGCAATACAGCAGCTCGGCCCGCGCCACGAAAAACACGCCGAGCGCCGGGTCGGCGGCGAGCGGCAGCGCCAGGGCGACGAGCGCCAGCGCCCCCGTCGCCAGGGGAAGCCTTGCCCGCCGCTGCAGCACACCCCGAAGATCGGTCTCGTCGCGCATGATTCTCCTGGCCTGTCGGCCCACACTTCCACGGTACTCTTCGTCCTGGAGGTGACCTGGGTAACACCCCGCGCTGGACAAGCATGGGGCCAGCTTGCTCTATGGCGCAAATAGGGTTGCCAGGACGGTTCTGCCATGGCCGAGAGAAAACGTCCGCTCGTCATCGTCACGCGGAAGCTGCCGGATGTCATCGAGACCCGGATGATGGAGCTGTTCGAGACCCGGCTGAACCACGACGACGTGGCGCTGGACCGCGACCAGATGGTGGCGGCGGTCAAGGAGGCCGACGTGCTGGTGCCGACGGTCACCGACCGCATCGATGCCGGGCTGATCGCCGAATGCGGGCCGCAGCTGAAGCTGATGGCCAGCTTCGGCACCGGGGTCGACCACATCGACCTGGTGGCGGCCAAGGCGCGCGGCCTGACCGTGACCAACACCCCCGGCGTCCTGACCGAGGACACCGCCGACATGACCATGGCCCTGATCCTGTCGGTGGCCCGCCGGCTGGCCGAGGGCGAGCGGCTGGTCCGCGCCGCGCAATGGACCGGCTGGAGCCCGACCGGCATGCTGGGCGCGCGGCTGGGCGGCAAGCGGCTGGGCATCATCGGCATGGGCCGGATCGGCCAGGCGGTGGCGCGCCGCGCCCGGGCCTTCGGCCTGTCGGTGCACTACCACAACCGCCACCGCGTCCACCCCGAGGTCGAGGCCGAGCTGGACGCCACCTACTGGCCCAGCCTGGACCAGATGCTGTCGCGGATGGACATCGTCTCGGTCAACTGCCCGCGCACGCCGGCGACCTTCCACCTGCTGTCGTCGCGGCGGCTGAAGCTGCTGCGCCGCCACGCGCTGATCGTGAACACCTCGCGCGGCGAGGTGATCGACGAGACCGCGCTGGCGCAGATGCTGAAGCAGGGCGAGCTGGCCGGTGCCGGGCTGGACGTGTTCGAGCGCGAGCCGAACGTCAACCCGAAGCTGCTGAAGCTGCCGAATGTGGTGCTGCTGCCGCATATGGGGTCGGCCACGCTCGAGGGCCGCATCGACATGGGGCAGAAGGTGATCGTCAACATCCGCAGCTTCATCGACGGCCATGTGCCGCCGGACCAGGTGCTGGAGACGGAATTCTAGGCGCGACCGTGCCACCCCTCCACTGTCTGCCCGGCTTGCCCCACGGTTGTTCGATTGGGATTTTCAGGTTGTGGCCAGTGCTTGGGGCTTGATTTCATTGTCATTGCCCGGCTTGACCGGGCAATCCAGGGGCCACCAAGAACCGCTCTGGCCGCCCCTGGATGCCACGGTCAAGCCGTGGCATGACAATGAAGATGGAGCGTCTCAACAAAACTCTTCTCTCAGGCCATCGTTGGGTTCGCCACCGCGAACCCAACCTGTGCTCCCGTGATCAGCCCGGCTTCACCGTCTGGTGCAGCGCGGCGATGGTCTGGGCGTCCAGCTTCAGCGCCAGGGCCAGCTGCTTCAGGAAGCGGCTCTCCTCCGGCGTGTCCATGCTGATGGTCAGCAGCGCCGCGGTGTAGACCTGCGCCGCCTCCTGGGTGCCGCCGACGCCGGCGGCCAGCTGCTGCGGCGTCGCCGGGTTGCGGATCTCGTTGTCGAGGAATTCGCGCTCCTCGGTGTCGTCCTCGCCGAGTTGGCCCTGGATCGCCGTGGCCTCGCTGTCGTCGATCCGGCCGTCGGCCGCCGCCGCCGCGATCATGGTGCGGATGATGCGGTGGGCGGTGTCCTGGCCGATCAGATGCGCCGCCGGCGCCCCGCCGACCGAATCGGCCATGCCGAGGAAGCCGCCGCCGGTGCCCGGGGCGGTGTCGTCCGAGGCCGATGCGGGCGGGCTGCCGAGGCTGGGCGCCGCGCCGCCGCCGCGGTTCTGCAGCGCCTGCATGGCGAGGCCGGCGATGATCGCCATCAGCCCGCCGCCCAGGCCGCCACCGAGCCCGCCGCCGGCCTGGCCTTGGCTGCCGCCGCCGAGGCTGTTGAGGAGGCCGCCGAGGCCGCCCAGCCCGCCGCCACCGCCGGGTGCCGCCGCGCCGCCGCCGCCAAGGCTCTGCAGCAGCCCGCCGAGTCCTCCGCCGCCACCGCCCGAGGCGCCGCCGCCGAGGCTCTGCAGCAGGCCGCCGAGGCCGCCCAATCCGCCGCCGCCGCCGGCCGGCGC
>NZ_JBFRHF010000046.1:0-26344 GCF_052115705.1 Inquilinus sp. 2KB_23
GCTCGGAGGCGGCGGCGCCGCCACGGCCACGACCGCGGGCGGCGGCACCGGCGCGGACCCGCCGGTGATGTCCTGCGCTGTCGTCATCGGCCCGGTGGGCGGCGCGAACACCGTCAGCCGGTCTGCCCGCGACGGGCCGTTCTGGGCCTGGAAGGCCGAGGCCAGCCGACCCCAATCCTGGCCCGAATTCCCCAGCAGCCCGGGAAGGCCGTGGCCCAGCTGCCCGATGCCGCCGTCGTTGCGCGCCACGAAGGCGAAGTGCACCCCCGGCGACAGGCCGGACTGGAGCAGGTCGACCGCGTCGGCGGCGTTCTTGTCGGGCGCCATGCCCAGATCGGCGAACAGCACGCCGTTGGTCCCGACCAGGGTGTTCAGCAGGGCCTTGACGATGATGCCCTGGGTTTCCAGCCGGGTCGGCTGGCGCGGATCGGTGTCCACCGGCAGCATGAACAGCCGCTGGTTCGAGACCGCGGCATAGGTGCAGACATAGATGATCGCCGTCTTCTGCGGGGCCCCGGACGCCAGGGTCACGAAGTTGCCGATCGCGCTGCGCATCGCCACCGACGAGACGTCGATCGCCTGTTCCACCTGGAAGCCCTGGCGCTGCAGCCAAGTGCCGACGCCGCGGGCGGACTGGTCGCAGGCCGCGAGCGGCGGCCCGCCTTGATAGGCGCTGTTGCCGATCACCAGCGCAACCTTGGCGGCCTCGGCCGACGCTTGCTGCGGGACCAGGGCCAGGGCGCACAGCGCCGGCGCCAGGAGTGCCGAAAGCCAGGAATGGCGCATGGTCGGTCCTTTCGATTTCGCTCGCATCTCAGATGATCCCCGCCTGCGTCCAGACCGGTGTCTGGCTGTGGCGCGTGGCCTCCGCCGCCTTGAGGAACTGGTCGTAGGCCGGCGAGTCTGCCGGCATCCCGATGGCGGCCGGCCATTGCTCGATCGGCGAGTCGACGCCGAGCCGGCGGATCAGCGAGGCGGTCACGTAATGGTCGCCGCTGCAGCGCATGCCGCTGCCCAGGCGCAGGCTGGCCAGGGAGCCATGGGGAGAATCGCCCTGCAGCACGCGCGTCGCGATCCGGTCGTTGAGCCGGCCCGCCGCCTCGCCGCTGCCGGCCTCCGGCCGGGTCATGATCGCCGCCTGCCCGGTGCCGACCAGCATGCCGACCAGTTCCGCCGGGTTCTCGCGCTTGCCGGCCAGCCCCGGCAGGGACAGCAGGTCGCCGACCCGCCGCGGCCCCTGCCCCAGCGCTTCCACCACCGGCTCGTAGAAGCTGCGCTCCAGCGCGGCGTGCCCGGCCGGGAAGTCGACCTTGTAGACGAAGTCCTCCGGCCGCCGCGCCAGCATGAGGTGGAGGTCATTGAGCGCCGCATTGCGGGCGCCGCTGGAAATCCGCCGCGGCCCGCGGACATAGACGTCGTGGCGCAGGCCGCGCGCCAGGCAGAAATCCTTCGCCAACTCGCGCAGGCCGGGATCCTCGATCCCCTTCCAGACGGCGCGCTGCTCCTCGCTCAGCATCAGCTCGGGGAAGTTCTCGAGGATCTCCCCCGACGCGACATAGTCCAGCTTCGCATCGGCCAGGGCCGCGGCCACATCGGCGTGGAAGCACGGCCGCCAGTCGTCGTTCATGTATTCATGCGCCACATATTCCGGCGGCATGTTGGGCAGGTTCTTCTTCAGCGTGCGGACCAGGTCGGCCTGGTCGAGATGGTAGGCGCCGGCCGCGCCGAGCGACTCGACCAGCTTGAGGGCGCCTTCGGCCTGGCGGTCGCTGCGGCCGCCGATCCGCCGCCCCGCCGTGTGGATCAGCCGCTGCAGCCCCAGCGCACCCTGCCAGGACGGCAGCGAATTGTAGCTCAGATGCAAGGCGCCGCCGGGGCGCAGCCGGCTGGCCAGGATGCGCACGATGCCGGCCCGCACCTCGTCCGACACCCAGCTCCACACGCCATGGGCGCTGGCGACATCCACCTCGGGCAGGGTGTTCGGGTCCAGGGTCGCCAGGTCGGCTTCCAGGAACTCGATGTTGTCGATCCCCGCCTCTTCCGCCAGCTCGCGCGCCTCGGCGATATGCGCCGGCATGAAGTCGATGGCGATGACCCGCCAGTCCGGATTGCTGGCGGCCAGGCACAGCGCCCCGCGCCCCCGGCCGCAACCCATCTCGAGATAGGTCAGCCGGTCCGACCGCCGGGCGAAGCCGGGCGCCACGTTGCCGAGCAGGCAGGACAGGGCGATGCGGGGCGGCGACTGCTCCTCATAATAGCCCGTGGTGTAGACGACGTCGGTGACGTAGCCGCTGTTCCAGGTCATGACCCTTCTCCAAAGCTCTCTATCAGGCCTGCCTCGAACAGTGCCTCGGTTGCGTCGTGCCGGCGGGTCCCGGTGGTGGGCAGCCAGCTGTTCCAGCCCAGGCGCGGCGGGGTCGCGGCTGAGACCTCGAGCGCCGGCACCGAGGCCGCGGCCAGGATGGGATTGACCGCGAAATCGGTCTCGAACCCCAGGAACGCCCGGATCAGCGCCGTGATGCGCTGCAGCAGGTCGCGGTCCGGCAGCATCGCCTCGAAGCCGGGGAGGTCCAGGGGGCCGATATGCAGGATGATGCGCGCCTGAACGTCCCAGGCGCGGCTGCCGGCCGCGGCGTCGACCCCCAGCTGGCAGAACTGGCCGGGCCGGTCGCCGACCGGGAAGGCCGACATCTCGTCCGGCTTGAGGGGCAGCCACTCACCGGCGAACTGCTCGACCTCCACCGCCCGGCCCAGCCAATCCGACAGGATCGCGGCCAGCCGGTCGGCCGATCGCGGCCAGGATGCGAACAGCCCGGCATAGAACAGCAGCGGATCGGTGCCGACCGCCAGACGGGGCGCCAAATGTGGCGTGCCGTAGCCGGTGAGCGCCAGCAGCACCTGCCGCAGCCCGTCGGCCGGCGCGCCCGCCATGCCGCCCTCCGCCAGCGCCGCGGCGGCCGCCGACCGGTGCGGCCGGTATTTGATGCCGGCCTCGGCGAACTGCGCGATCGGCCGCTGGGCCAGGAGGTCGAGGAACTCCCCCAGCGCCGGGGACCGGCGGCGCTGTTCGGTGTTGACCAGGTCGGTGTAGGGGCGCGGCAGCACGCCGGACGGGCCGGTCAGCCCGATCAGGCCGATCGTCGCCCGGGCGCCGTTGCCGTCGCGTTCGACCGCCAGCACATCGGCCGGGACGAAGCCGAGGCCCGGGGTCGCGTGGAAGCGCACCGCCTCGCCGGGTTCGGCGCGGCCGGCGGCCTGCATCAGCACCGCCACGGCGGCATCGAAGGTGAACCGCGCCGGCTCCTCGATCAGGGTCTGCAGCAGGGTCCGCCCGGGCAATGGCGCGGGCAGAACCGCGACATCCTCGTCCTCCTCCGGAATCGCCGCCGGGGCCGTCACCGTCTCCTCGACGGCCGGCGCGGTCGGCTCAGGACTAGGCTCCTGGCCCGGTAGGACGGAGGCGGCGGTCATGCCAGCACGCGCGCCCCGGCCCGGGGCGGGAATTTCGCGGCGACGCCCGACCGGCCCTGAAGCACGGCGGAGGTGCGCACGAAGGAGTTGACCGTGGCATGCAGCGCCAGGAACCGCTCGAGGACGGTCGCCAGCAGGAACAGGCCGGACGTCTCCCACACCCGCCCGTCGAATTCGAGCGTGACATCGATGCCCCGGCAGAACCCGCCGGGCCGGGCGCCAGGCACGCGCGCGGTGCCCGGCGTCGAGCGCACGCCGACCAGGCCGGCGATCAGCGTGCGGGTCTCGACCGTGTCGCGGAGATCGTAGAGCCGCAGCACCTCGCGCAGGCTTTCGGCCGCCGCCGGGCCGCCGACGATCGAGAGATGGCCGAGCGAGAGGTGCGAGATCAGCCTCCAGCTGCGGTGTTCGCGCAGCGGCGCGCGCAGCGACGGGGTCGGCGCGGTCATGCAGGTGACGCCACGGACCGCGCTCAGCCCCTCGGCCAGGTGCAGCCGCGGCTGCCCGCCGCCGAAGGGCAGCTCGCCGGGCAGGTCGCGGTTGGTGCACAGCGCGTCGACCGACAGCACAGTGTCCGCCGGCCGCTCGACCGAGAGGTCGGGGTCGAATGGCGCCAGCAGCACGTCGGTGCCGGTCAGCGTGCCCGGGCTCTGGCGGCGCACGATGTTGTAGAAGCCGCTGGGCTCCTCCTCCGCCGGCTGTTCCGCCGGATGCCGGTAGAAGGGCCGCCAGGGCCGCGAGGAGCCGTCGCCCCGCAGCTCGCGCACGCGCTCGATGCTCCAGATCTCGAAGGCGCGGGGCCGGCGGTTGTCCGGCGCGATGTGGTATTCGGTCTCCTGATGGGTCAGCGGCACCGGCTCGCATTGCTGCGCGAACAGGTTGACCATCGGGGTGCAGCCCAGGGCCAGGCAGTCCGGCTGCAGACGGCGTTCCAGGTCCTGCGCCGGCCGGTCGAAATAGACGAAGATCTCCAGCCGGTTCTTCTCGTGGATCAGGGTCCGCGCATCCAGGCCGCAGATATCGACGAACAGGAACTTCTCGGGCAGCGCGAAGTATTCGGTCAGCAGGCGGAAGCCGGAGAAGGACCGCGCCGACCATGGATACAGCGCCTCCTCCGGCGCGAAGCCGACGGGGCGGATGGCGCCGGGCGGCAGCAGGGTCGGGCTGGCGTCGTTCGGGCCGTCCGCCAGCACCACGCCGACGGTGTGGCCGCACAAGAGCTCGTAGAGCGGCAGGCTCTGCTCGAAGGCGCCGCGCAGGAAGCAGCGCAGCCGGCCCAGCCCCAGCTCGGCGAAGGTGGTCGAGGGATCGCTGGTGCGAAGCACGATGCGCAGGCTGCTGCGCGCGCCCTGCACGTCGGGATGCGCCGGCGCCGCGAGCGGCAGCCCGGTCAGCCGCGCGCTCTCGATCTCCACCGGCCACAGCGCGGTGTCGTAGACGGTCTGGAAGCGGCAGGGCACGCCCTGGATCGGGTCGGTCTTCAGCCCGGTGCCGGCCGGCACCACAACCGGCACGCGCAGTTCGGGCTGGCAGGCGAGCTGGACGATCGCCGCCGAGGGGACCGGCGCGAGGTAATGCGGGAACAGCGCGCCCAGCAGGGCGTCGGTGATCTCCGGCAACTCGTCGTCCAGCCGCTGCTGCGCGCGGGCGGCCAGGAACGCGACGCCTTCGAGCAGCCGCGCCACATGGGGGTCGTCGACCGCGTCGCCCGACAGTCTCAGCCGGCCGGCGACCTTCGGATGCGCCTCGGCGAAGTCGCCCGCCAGCTTGCGCAGCGTGGCCAGCTCGCGGTTGTAGTACGGGAGAAAGGCGTCCGACATCGGCTAGGCTTCATACAGCGGGCGCAAGGTGACGTCCGCGGTCGTGGTGTCGACCATGGTGTCGAAGACGATCGGCTCGGGCGCCGGATCGACCCGCAGCAGCGCGTCGATCCGCAGGCGCAGCGTGGTGCGCAGCAGGTCGACATCGTCGGCCAGCTGGACCTGGACCTGGGTCAGCCGCGGCTCGAACCGTCGGATGGCCTCCTCGATCTCCATGCGCAGCACCTCGCGCTGGCGGCGGTCGTTGAACGCCCCGGCGGTGAAGTCCGGGATGCCGTAGCCGACCGGCGACAGCCGCAGTGCCGCATGCTCGTCCGACACCGACCGCCAGGGGCGGCGGGCATTGAGCAGCGCCTCGAGGTCGCGATGCACCGACCGGCGCAGCCGCTCCACGGTCTCGGTCGCCGATACGGACTCGTCGGCGCCGCGCCTGGGCTCCTCATCGATCAGGCGGTCCAGGAGAGGCGTCTGCGCCGGGCGCGTGACGCGCTGGCGTGATGGTGTGGGCCGCTGGATCATGAGAATTCCAGTACGGCGAGCTGCTGCACCGGCACGCCCTCCTCACCGGCGAGGTAGACGCGCTGGCCGATGCCGCGCACCGGCTCGCCCTCGGTCCATTCGGTGGCGCGGCCGAGGCGCAGGCTGTCGCCGGCGGCCGCGTCGGTGGGGTACAGCGCCGGCAGGTAGACGTCGCCATCCGGCCCCTCGCGCACCACCATGGTGCAGCGGCGCCAGAACAGGTCGCGCGGCCGCTTCGGCGGGTGGAACTCGATGCTCTCCACCCGCTCGGTCGGGATCCAGAAGTACTTGCCGGTCGTGGTCAGCACCTCGAAGGACCCGATCGACAGGTCGTCGGCATCGCGGAAATCACTGAAGGCCGTGCCGTCCCGCACGCCGCCGACCACCGGCCGCGACAGCTCGGCTTCCTGTACCGCTTCCGCAGCCGTGGCGGCGTCATCGGCCCGCAGCGCCACCAGTGCGCGGAGCACGTGGCTCTGGGTGGTCGTCGGCTCGCCGAGGAATTCCGGCAGGCGGCCGTCGGTGACCAGTTGGCGGCGCGCCATCTCGCCACGCAGCAGCTGGCGGAACTCGCTGACCACCAGCGCCGAGGCCGGGTCGATGGTGCTCGCCGCGTCCAGCACCGAATCCGCGCGCTCGAAGATCCCGGCGAACAGCAGCAGCTCGGCCAGCAGCAGCCGCGCCCCGGTGTCGGCGGGGTTGACCTTGACCGCGGCGTTGCCCGCCTCGATGGCGGCTCCGAGGTCGCCTTGGCGGAACAGGTCTCCGGCTTTGGTCAGCATCGACTTCTCCTGCGGCTGGGCGAGGGGCGCGTGGCGCGGGTGGTGCGGCCCATCGCGTCAGCTCTTGGCATCTTGGGGGGACAGGCCCGTGACCAGCCGGAACACCGCCGACACGTCATCGAGCTGGTAATAGGGCTGCAGGTGGATGACGCAGCCGAACGAGCCCGGCTTGCCCTCCAGCTCATGCACCTTGATGCTGCTGGACACGAGCGGGTGGCGCGCCCGGCTGTCCGCCCCGGCATTGAGGCTGGCATTGGTGTAGCCGGACAGCCAGGTCTGCAGCCGGCGCTCGACCTCGCTCGCGGTGAGGGACGAGCCGGTCATCTCGCGGCCCATGATCTTGATGTAATGGGCGAAGCGCGACACGCAGAGCATCGCGTTGATCTGGGCCGACAGCCGCCGGTTGGCGGTCGCGACCGTCGGGTCGCGGCCGGGCGGGTCGGTCGGCCGGGTCTGCAGGCTGTGCACCGCGGCGAAGACCGCTTCGCCATAGGGCAGCGTGTTCAACGGCATCAGCCCGGCCGCCACCAGGTCCCGCTCCTGCCGGTCGGTCCAGGCGATGTCGGGCGACGGGCGGTCCCAAACGGTCTCGGGACCCAACGTGAAGGGCTCGGCGGGAAGGTCGAGCACCAGCCCGCCGCCGACCCGGTCGGCGCTGACGCCCCGGACATCGGCCGGCCAGTTGTGCAGGGCCTGGGCCCGCCCGACGGTCGCGGCGAAGGCATAGCAGGCGACCGACCAGGTGCGATGCCGGGCCTCCGGCGCATGCTCCTCGTAGCGCAGCCCGTCGCGCACCGCGTCCGGGCGCCAGCGGGGACGCGCCAGCACGCGCGGCAGGGTGACGCACAGGAACCGCGTGTCCTCGCGCATCGCCAGCCCACGCCAGCGGGCGTGGTCGTCGTCGCGGATCGCCGCCGTCACGTCGTTGGACAGGGCAAGGTCCTCGAACCGGTCGACGCCGAGCAGGGCCGGCGCGGCGGCCGTGACGATCGGCATGAAGGCCGCGGCGGCGATCGAGGCCAGGGCGGACAGCACGAACACGTCGTCCACCGGCGCTGCATCGCCCGGACGCCGCCGGTCCGGCATGTGCCGCAGCTCATGGTCCACGACCATCAGGCCGAAGGGCTCGCCGCCGGCGGTGCCGAACTCGTTCTCGTAGATCAGCCGGAACAGCGCGGACTGGTCGAACTCGCTGGCCTTGGCGATGTCGCGGTTGAGCTCCTGCCACGAGGCGGAGAGCAGCCGCGTCTTCAGGCGCGAAGTCGGGTCGAACCCCTCGACCATCCAGGCGAGACCGCGCCACGATCCCTCCAGCCGCTGCAGGCGCGGATGGTGCAGGATCTCGTCGAGCTGCGCCGAGATCAGGGCATCGATGGCGACGATGTCCCGGTCCAAGAGGGCCCGCAGCCGATCCGGGTCGCGCTGCAGCTGCCGGGCGAGCGGGGCGCCGAACCACGACGCCAGCGCACCGGGGTCCTGGCGCAGGAAGACGGCCAGCCGGGAGGCGGTCGACCCGCCCCCGGCCGTGCCGATCCGCCCGGCCAGCACCTCGGCGCGCAGAGGGCGCGGACCCGGCCGCGGCACCTCCACTTCGCCCTGCAGCTGCAGCGCCTCCGACATGTCAGACGCGCTCGGGGATGCGCGCCACCATCCGCAGGCTGGCCGTCAGCTCTTCCATCTGCAGCCAGGGACGCATGTAGGCGACGGCGTTGTACGCGCCGGGCCGCCCGGGAATGGGCTGGACCTGGACCCGCGCTTCCCGCAGCGGGTAGCGCGCCTTGCTTTCGGCGCCCGCATTCTCGTTGGTGTTGACGTAGTTGGTGATCCAGCGGTTCAGCCAGGCCTCGCAGTCCTCGGCCTCCATGAAGCTGCCGATCTTGTCGCGCGCCATGATCTTGAGGTAATGGGCGAAACGGCCGGTCGCCATGATGTAGGGCAGGCGCGACGAGATCCGGGCGTTCGCCGTGGCGTCGGGCCGGTCGTACTCCTTGGCCTTCTGCGCGGTCTGGGCCCCGAAGAACACGGCGTAGTCGTGGTTCTTGTAGTGGCACAGCGGCAGGAAGCCGAGATTGGACAGCTCATATTCCCGCCGGTCGGTGATGCCGATCTCAGTGGGGCATTTCGCGTCCATGTCGCCGTCGTCGGACATGAAGATGTGCTGCGGCAGGTTGTCGACCTTGCCGCCGCCCTCCGCGCCGCGGATCGCGGTGCAGAAGCCGTATTTCGAGAAGGCCTCGGTCAGCCGCGTGCCCATCACGAAGGCCGCGTTCATCCAGCAATAATGTTCGTGGTCCATCGACAGGGGGGCGCCGGACGCGTCGTTCGGGGCCTCCTCATACGAGAACTCCTCGATCGGCTTGGTGCGGGCGCCATAGGGCAGGCGGGCCACCACGCGGGGCATGACCAGCGAGACGAAGCGGCTGTCCTCGCTGTCACGGAAGCCGCGCCATTTGAGGTATTCGACGGTGTCGAAGATCTTGGCGAGGTCGCGGGGCCGCGACAGCTCGGTCCACTGGTCGAAGCCCATCATCCCGGCGCCGGCCGCCGAGATGAACGGCGCGAAGGCCGCGGCGCTGACGTTGGAGACCAGGCGCAGCGTCTCGATGTCGTCGGGATGGTTGGTCCACTCGTAGTCGCCGATCAGGGCGCCGTACGGCTCGCCGCCCGGCGTGCCGAACTCGTTCTCGTAGATCTTGCGGAATAGCTGGCTCTGGTCGAACTCGACGGCGCGGGTGAGGTCGCGATTGAGCTCGCGCTTCGAGATGTTCATCAGCCGGATCTTCAGGCTGGTGCCGGTCTCGCTGTTCATGACGAGGTAGTGGAGGCCGCGCCAGCTGCCTTCCAGCTTCAGGAACTTCGGGTCGTGCACGATCTCGTTCAGCTGGTCGGACAGCTTGCGGTCGATGATCGCGATCGCCCGTTCGATCGTCCGGGTCAGGTTGCGGTCGAAGGTGACCGTGCCGACGCGGGCCTGTTCGACCAGGGTGCGGACGAGGTCCTGCGCACGGTCGGGCTCGGTCTGCTTGGTCGCGGAGACGACCTGGTCGAGCAGGCCGAGCGTCTCGGTGGTGGTGGTTGTTGTCTCGGAGGCCGAGGCCTCCGGGGCGCGGGCTTTGTCGGCCATGGTTCAGCCCTCCTTCTTGATGCCGAGCTGACCCGAGAGCGCCTCGAAGTCGTCCTTGTTCTTCAGCACCTGCTCCAGCAGCGTCTCCAGCTCCTCGGAGCGGTCCGCCTTGCTCATCAGGTCGCGCAGACGGTTGCGGGCCTCGAGCAGCGACTTCAGCGCCGGGACCTGGTCGAGCACGCGGCCCGGCTCGAAATCCTCGATGCCGTTGAAGCGGAGGTCGACCGCCATGGCGCCGCCCTCCTCGCTCAGCTTGTTGTCGACCTTGAGGTGCAGGCCGGGCGTCAGGCGCTGCATGACCTCGTCGAAATTGTCGCGGTCGATCTGGATGAACTTGCGGTCGGCCAGCGGACGCAGCGGCTGGCTGGGGTCGCCCGAGAAGTCACCGAGCACGCCGACCACGAAGGGCAGCTCGCGCACGATCTGCGCGCCCTCGGTCTCGACTTCATAGGTGATGTGGACACGCGGCCGGCGGACGCGGCCGAGCTTCTCATGGATGCTGGCGCTCATAAGGTCTCTCCTCGGACAATGGGACGCGCCGGGCGACGGCACGAACCCGGCGACCGGCCGACGAACCGGTGTCCGGCCGCGGCGTCGCCATGGGCGTTGGGGACAGGGGGCACGACTCGCCTCAGTCGGACGGTGGCTTGATGCCGAGGCCCGACAGGACCGCGGATCTGGTTGCCAGTTCGGGCATCATCTCCTTGAGGAGATCCGGCAAGGCCAGCCGGGCCCGGCGAACCGCGTCTTCCAGGGTGTAGCTGAGCGGGGAGTTCGGCTCGCTGACCCTGAAATAGGCGGCGATCCGCGTTATCTCCTGCAGCATCTCCTCACGGGTCGGCGCGCGGTTCGCCGGCGCCAGAGCGGCCGCGGCCCCGTTATCGCCGGCGGCCTGCTCGACCTCCGGGGCGGGCCCCGCCGCCGGCGTCTCGGGCAGCGGCGCATAGCGCTCGGCGATGCGCCGCAGCTTCTCCAGCAGGTCGTGCACGCGGCCGGTCGGCGGGGCGGAGTCCGCCGCCGCGGCGGTCAGTGCCTCGTCGACGCCGCGCCAGGCCTCGATCGCCTGGGTGACCGCCCCCAGGATGCGGGACAGCGGCTCTCGGCCGATGGTCTTGGCCTCGGCCTCCAGATCGGCGAAGGGCAGCACGCCGGACGCCAGCCGCTGGGCCTTGCGCTGCGGCTCCAGCGCCTCGACCTCTTCCGACTGCTCGAACTGCCAGTAGGTGACCAGCGTCCCGTCGGCCCGCTCGTACAGCACCAGCTTGCGCAGCGGCTGCAGCAGGGTGCCGTTACCGCCCTCGCCGCTCAGCCCGGCGACCGGGGCCACGCGGCCGGCCAGGCCATCCTCGTCCGGCATGGGAAACAGGCCGTCATTCCAGTATCGCGACACCAACCCGGACAGCACCTTGGCCCCGGCTGTCAGCCCGGCGAGCCCGTCCCGGCGGACCAGGCTTTCGGTCAGCCAGGCCGCGATCTCGATGTCCTTGGCCTTGGTGGAGAGCGCCTCGACCGCGAGATCACCGACCGCGGCCCAATGGCGCGACACGCCCGTATCGGCGCCCGGGTCATTGTCGGCAAGGCGCTCCTCGGCGCGCGCTTCGGAGCGCGCATCGCGCAGGCGAAAATAGAGAGACTGCGGCGTTACATCGAGTCGGGGATCGCTTCCAGCCGCGGCATCTTCCGAGATGGCCCCCAGAACCTTTTCCAGATCGAGCAATTCCTCTGGATCTGTTGCAGCCATCGTCCATTCTCGTCAGTATATCTAGAGTACATCTAGACAGAGTCCATATTCCGTTTCTCAATATTTCTTATAAGCGTTACAAAACTATTTCATTAATTCTCAAATGGGTTACGGCCGTAACCCAACTAAACTGGACGAAGCCGCCGGCGAATCATAAATCTCCAGAGCGTGCAGACCTTGACCTGCGCGGAATCCGAAGGAGTCACGATGCCGGCTATCGACTTGAGGTTGCTGGTCGATCGATTGAACGGTGTCTGCCGCCACGCGTTGGAGGCGGCAGCCGGACGGACGCTGTCACGCACCCACTACAACGTCGAGATCGAGCACTGGCTGCTTCAGCTGCTCGACACCCCGCAATCGGACGTCGTGCTGATCGCGCGCCACTTCGAGATCGCGCCCGACCGCCTGACCACGCAGCTGACCGCGGCGCTGGACCGGATGGCGACCGGGAACGGCCGCGCCCCCAGCCTGTCGCCGGACCTGGTCCGCATCGTCAAGGAAGCCTGGCTGCTCGCCTCGATCGAGGACGGGGCGCGCCATCTGCGCTCCGGCCACCTGATCTGCGCCGCCCTCACCGACACGGCGGTCGGCGGCCGGCTGCAAGACGCGGCGCGCGATCTCCAGCGCATCGTCCCCGACATCCTGCGCCGCGACTTCGCGACCATCGTCGCCGACAGCACGGAGACCCCGGCCCAGGAGGACAGCACCGCCGCGGCCGGGGCGCCGGCGCCCACGGCCGGCGGCGCGGCGCTCGACCGCTACACCGTCGACCTCACCGCCCGGGCGCGGGCCGGTCGCATCGATCCGATCCTGGGCCGGGACGGCGAGATCCGGCAGGTCGTCGACATCCTGACCCGGCGCCGGCAGAACAACCCGATCCTCACCGGCGAAGCCGGCGTCGGCAAGACCGCGGTGGTGGAAGGCCTGGCCCTGCGCATCGCCGCGGGCGACGTGCCCCCGGCCCTGGCCAAGGTCGCCATCCGCACCCTCGACCTCGGCCTGCTGCAGGCGGGCGCCGGGATCAAGGGCGAGTTCGAGAACCGCCTGAAGTCGGTGATCGAGGAGAGCCAGGCCAGCCCCAACCCCGTCGTGCTGTTCATCGACGAGGCCCACACCATGATCGGCGCCGGCGGCCAGCCCGGTCAGGGCGATGCCGCCAACCTGCTGAAGCCGCCCCTGGCGCGCGGCGAGCTGCGCGTGATCGCGGCGACCACCTGGGCCGAGTACAAGAAGTACTTCGAGAAGGATGCGGCGCTGACCCGGCGCTTCCAGACCGTCAAGGTCGAGGAGCCGTCCGAGGACATGGCCATCGCCATGGTGCGCGGCCTGCTCTCCACCCTCGAACAGCATCACGGCATCCGCATCCTGGACGAGGCGGTCGAGGCCGCGGTCCGGCTGTCGGCCCGGTTCATCCCCAGCCGGCAGCTGCCGGACAAGGCCGTCAGCCTGATCGACACCGCCTGCGCCCGGGTGGCGATGAGCCAAGCCGCCCCGCCGCCGGCGGTGGAGGATGTGCGGCGGCGGATCGACCTGATCGCCACCGAGCTGCGCGTGCTGCGGCGCGAGCTGCTGTCCGGCGCCGACCACGACCCGCGCATCGCGGCGCTGGACGCCGAATCCGAGCAGCTGGCCCTGCGGCTGCAGGAGCTGGAAGCGCGCTGGGGCGAGGAACGCCGCCTGGCCACCGCGATCGCCGAGACCCGGATCCGGGTCGAGACCGAGCAGGAGCCGGCGGCGCTGCAGCGCGACCTGGCCGGGCTGGCCGGTGAACTGCAGACGCTGCAGGGCGAACAGCCGCTGGTGTTCCCGGTGGTGGACGCCCAGGCGGTGGCGGAGATCGTCGAAAGCTGGACCGGCATCCCGGCCGGGCGGATGCGGGCGGACGAGATCAACACCGTGCTGGCCCTGCGCGAGACCATGGAGCGCCGGGTCATCGGCCAGCCCCATGCGCTGGAGGCGATCGCCCAGTCGGTCCGCACCTCCCGCGCCGGCCTGACCGATCCACGCAAGCCGATCGGCGTGTTCCTGATGGTCGGCACGTCAGGCGTCGGCAAGACCGAGACGGCGCTGACCCTGGCCGAACAGCTCTATGGCGGCGAGCAGAACCTCACCGTCATCAACATGAGCGAGTTCAAGGAGGAGCACAAAGTCAGCCTGCTGATGGGCAGCCCTCCCGGCTATGTCGGCTATGGCGAGGGCGGCATCCTGACCGAGGCGGTCCGCCGCCGTCCCTACTCCGTCATCCTGCTCGACGAGATGGAGAAGGCGCATCCCAGCGTCCACGACATCTTCTTCCAGGCCTTCGACAAGGGGACGATGAAGGACAGCGAAGGCCGCGACATCGACTTCAAGAACACCATCATCATCATGACGTCGAATGCGGGGACCGACCTGATCTCGCGGCTGTTCGCCGACCCCGAGACGGCCCCGGATGCGGACGGCCTGGCGGTGGCGCTGCGGGAGGAGCTGGCCAAGTCGTTCAAGCCCGCCTTCCTCGGCCGCGTCACGGTCGTGCCCTACCTGCCGCTCAGCCAAGACACGCTGCGGCAGGTCGCCACCCTGCAACTCCAACGTATCGCCGGGCGGATCGAACGGAAGTTCGGTGCGACCCTGCGCTACAGCCCGGAGCTGACCGATGCGGTCGTCGCGCGCTGCACCGATGCCAGCGCCGGCGCCCGCGGCATCGAAAGCCTGCTGACGAAGACCCTGCTGCCGGATCTGTCCGCACAGTTCCTGGCGCGCATGGCGGAAGGAAAGCCGGTGGAACAGGCCACGGTCGAGATCGATGGCTCCGGCTCCTTCCTGTGCCACCTGCAATAGAATGAAAGGCTGAGGTGCATTATGGCGATCTATATGAAGTATGACGGCGTCGACGGCGACGTGACCGAGACCGGCCACACCAAGTGGATCGAGTTGCACTCGTTCCAGTGGGGCGTCGGTCGTGGCATCACCACCTCGGTCGGCTCCGCGGCCGAGCGTGAATCCTCCGCGCCGTCGGTCAGCGAAGTGGTGGTCAGCAAGGAGAACGACATCGCCACCGGCAAGCTGATGCAGGAGGCGCTGGGCGGCCACGGCAAGACGGTGAAGATCGACTTCACCCGCACCGACAAGAGCAAGCAGGACGTGTACCTGTCGCTCGAGCTGACCAACACGCTGATCAGCGGCTATTCCCATTCGGGCGGCGGCGACCGGCCGATGGAGACCCTGTCGCTGAACTTCACCAAGGTGCTGTTCAAGACCAAGCAGATGAAGGACGACGCCACCGAGGGCCAGCCCTTCAACGTGACCTACGACCTGGAGACGGCCGAGCTGACCTGACGGCTCGGTCGCCCGTCCGTCCTTGTCTCATGGCTGTCGGCGGTCCGATCCCCCGATAGCCATGATTTTGGCCCGAAGCATCCGTGGCGCCCTTTTCGGGGCTCGGGATCTCCCGCATCGGCCGCATCGAACCCACACGCACAAGGGCGAAGACCATGCCGCTGGATCTGCTCGTCAAGAATCCCCAGAACAAGTTCAACCAGTCGGCCATCCTCAAGCAGGCCAAGAAAAGCCAGATGGGTGGCATGTGCCTGGCCCTGTCCTGCGCCTTCATTCACCTCAAGCGGGAAGGCCTGGATGCCTCGGATATCATCCTCTATCTGAAAAGCAGCGCGTTCACCCAGTATGTGATCGCCGCCCATGAAAAATATCAGAATGGCGGATTCAGCGACGGCTCGCTGGTGGAGATGCAGGACAACTCAACCATCAACGGCCTGTTCAAGGACATCAACGCCCATCTTCTCGAGAAGAGGCAGTCCTCGTCCAAGAATGTTCTCCTGAATCCCGCCGGCTCGTCGCCCCAGGCCGACCGCCTGATGATGGCCAAGGACCTGTTGACGGCGCCCCTTCCCTGCCAGCCCAAGCTGTTCATGCTGGTCTTCACCTGCGACGGCGGCCGCATGCGGACCATCGGCGCGCACGCCATCGCGGTCGCCGAGGACGGGATGTTCGACCCCAATTTCGGGTGGATGCCGATGGCCAACGGCATGAACACGATCGAGCGCAGCGTGATGCTGAACGAGTTCGTGTCGGAATACGGCATCCCCAAGGCCCGGTCCTTCCAGGACGTCAGCAGCATGCTGAACTAGAGGCGTCCGGCGTCCCGCCTGCTGGCCGCAGGCGGAACGTGACGAGAGAATGGTGCGGCCCCGCGAGAGGCCGCGGAAATCCTCAGAGGGCCGCGGACCGGCCGGGATACGGATGGATCGCCTCGACGGCGCCGAATTTCTTCGCCCCCTGCCCGCTCCATTCCGGATAGTAGAGGCCGTCGCCGGCGCCGCTGTTGGACTCTTCGACGACATATCCCGCCGTCATTCCCTTGAAGCCCAGGCGCTTGACCAGGCCGAGATCATTCATGCCCTGGCCATTGTCGAAATGCGACAGATGGGAGCTGCCGCAGCATAGGATGGCACGGGTGTAAGGCGTCAGGGCGCTGGTCCAGGTGTCGTTCGCCTCACCCACCCGGCGGTCGAGCAGATTCTGCGACCGGACCCCGATGTCCGGCACCGGATTTTCCAGCAACTGGGTGAACTCCGCCTCCGTGGCGAGGCTCTTGTCATCCTCGCAGCCGGCCACGATCGCCACGTGCTTTCTGAGAACCGTGACCGCGGCGTTGTACTTGCCCCTATCGGCCGTCGCCTCCTGCCCCTTCCGAGCGCCCTCGAAGAGGATGGCCTTGATGCCGAGATCCTTCAGCTTCAGCGTCCCCTGGTCGGCGGCATGCGCAAGATCGATCAGGCTTTTCATCCCGTGGCCCGAATCCCCCAGGATGAGCCACTTCGCCCCCGGCTGGTCGAAATGACCTTTGACTGCATCGACGAAGTTCTTTGTCACGACCGCCATCCTTTTCCGCTGTGCATTGCCATTGCGCCGATCAGCACCCGGATCTTCCCGCAGGACCGATCCGGATCGCCTTCGACCGTCAGAGCGCGACCACCACGGCCGTGATGTTGTCCCGGGCGCGGCGGGCCAGGGCGGCCGCGACCAGCATCTGGGCGACATCGCCGTCCTGGGCCATGATCTCGACCATCTCGTCCACCCCCAGCGCCTTGTACAGGCCGTCGCTGCACAGCAGGATCCGGTCGGCCGGCTGCACCGCGCCCAGGGCCTTGTCGATCAGCAGTTCCGGGCCACCGGCGCCGATCGCCCGGGTGATCACATTGCCCTGCGGATGGGTCTCGGCCTCCGCGGGCGTGATCGCCCCTGAATCCACCAGCTCCTGCACCACGCTGTGGTCCGAGGTCAGACGGTGCAGCGTGCCGTCGCGCAGCAGGTAGCCGCGCGAATCCCCGGCCCACAGGAATGCGAAATGGTCCTCATGCAGCATCAGCACGACGACCGTGGTCGCCAGCGTCACCTGGGGGGCCCGGGCCTGCCCCTCCGCGAGGAGCTTGCAATGCGCGGCGTGCAGGCGCGTGCGGACCTCCGCCAGCCGCTCCGATGGCGGCGCCGTCTCCGAGATCTCGCCGAGCAGGGTGACCACCTGGCTCGAGGCGACATCCCCCTCGCTGTGCCCGCCCACGCCGTCGGCCACCGAGAACAGGCCGAGCCTGGGGCGGCAGATGTAGGAATCCTGGTTCTGGATGCGGACCGCGCCGGGATGCGAGGCGGCCCAGTGGCGAAGCTCCTCGGTCACTGCCGCAGCATCCGCACGAAGCCGGCGCCGTCCGGCAGGGCGTCCAGCACAAGCTCGGCCGCCGCGGCGAAGGGACCGCCCGCGCTCCACCACCGCCCTTGCCGCCCGGGACCCGGCGACGCCGGCTCCGGCGGCATGGCCTCGCGCAGCCGCGCCATCATCGCGTCGGGCGCCAGGTCGAAGGCGATCGCATCGCGGCCGATCTGCTCTGCCGCATCGAGGAAATCATCCCCGCCCCCTGCCCCTTCCGCGGCCAAGGTCAGGGGAAACTGGCGGCCGACCCGGTCGACGCTGGGCATCCACAGGCCCAGCACCGGGCCCGGTCCGCACAGGCCGGGCGGCAGGGCGAAGCGCCAGACCGGCGCCACATGCCACACCTCCGGCCAGGCCTCGCCCAGCACCCGCTGCGCCTCGGCGAGGACGCGCTGCAGCCAGCCGTCCCAGGCCCGGACGAAGCCGAGCGACAGGCCCGCCTGAAGGAAGTCGCCGCGGGCCGGGATCTTGCCGAAGAAGCCGACCGCGGGCGGCATCGCCTGCCGACCGTTCATTGCAGCACCGGACACCGGAAATCCTTGAGCAGGTTCCGGCCGAACGGGTTCCGCGACGACCCGGCCCGCAGGGTGTAGCTGGCCGAATCCGCACCGGACCGGAAGGACACGACGAATTCCTCGGGCCGGCCGGATGGCGAGACCTGCGCCTGCTGCAGCAGGCGGAACAGCGCCCAGGGGCCGCTGGCGCCGAGCGATCCGCCCTCGCCCGCCTCGCCGAACACCAGGCGCGCCGGGTTCAGCCCGTCCCCGCCCGGCCAGGTCAGCGAGGTCTGGCGCGCCGTGTCGCCGGTGGTGCCGATCGTCGCGCCGCCTAGGGTCAGCGTCGCCGCCCCGTCGCCGGCCGATTGCGGGGTGACGTCGAAGCGGATCTGCGGCTGGTTGCCGCCGGCCGGAAAGAACGCGTCGCGGATCGCCGCGGCGCGCTGGAACTGGGCCAGGGTGGCCGGGCTGACCGGCGGCGCCACGCCGCCGACCGGCTGCAGCTGCCAGACCGTGCCGCTGGTGTTCACGAAGGGCCGGATCTGGCTTTGGAAATAGCTGTCGAACATCCCGTCCGGCCCAAACAGCCGGGCGAAATCATCCAGCGGCGCGTCGTCGCTGGACGACGGCGAGAACGGATATCGCCGGGTCACCACGGTCTGGCACAGCTTGCCCGGGCCGTCGGTGGCCGAGAAGGCCGCCGCCGCGGCATGCTGGACGCTGCCGCCGATCAGGCTCTTGCCCGAGGTCGCCATCTGCTGCAGCCAGCGCGCCACCGGCGGGGGTTGGCGCTGCGATTCCGCCAGCAGCAGCTGCACCGGGTCGCCGCTGCCCTGCAGCGTCGCCGGCACGTTGGCGGCATCGGGGCCGAGCTGGGCGAGCTCCTGCTGCAGCGCGTTGATCAGGCGCAGCACCCCGGTGATCGGCGCCGCCTGGCCGTCATTGCCCACGAAGTCGCGCAGCGGCTCGTAGTGCTGGTCCAGCGCCGCGATGGCGGGCATCGCCCCGGCGTCGGGCGCGGCCGTGCTGCCGATCACCGCGGCCAGCGACTTCTGCTGCGTGGTGGGGGCGGCCGGCGCGGCCGCGTCGCCGGCGGGCGGCGGGGCCGGCACCAGGGTCAGCTCATGCGCGATCGAGATCAGCAGGTCGCGCATCGGCGATTGCGGCGACGACAGCACGTACAAGCCCTGGATCGCCGCCGCCCGGTCGGCGAAGGGGGTGAGCGTGAGATCGCCGAGCATGGTGTCCCATTGCTTCTGGAAGTCGGCGACATAGAGCGCGACGACATCGTGCTCGAGGCCTTCGATGCCGGCGCCGTCGGTCGGGATCGCCTCGCTGCGCCCAAGCACCCAGCTTTCATCGGCCACCGCCCGGGTCGCCCCGGCCAGGTTGCTCAGCAGCACGGTCTGGAAGCCCGCGGCGGTGTAGAAGCCGGGAACCCCTTCGGTGAGCGGCTTGCCCGAGACCCGGGTGAAGAGCTGCGCCCCGGCGGACCCCAGCTCCGCCGCCGGCGTCCAGTCCGGGATCTTCTTGGCCGAAGCCTCGGGGCGGATCCGGCTGTACACGCGGTCGGCCAGCGGCACCCGGCTGAAGGCGGCCCGGGCGGTTTCCACCAGCGCCCCGTCCAGGGTCACCGTGGGCAGCGGGTCGGCCAGCAGCGCGTTGAGATGCATCAGCAGATGGTCGCGCATCTGGGCGTTCAGCACGCCGGGGAACCGGGCCTGCCAGTCCAGCACCATCCAGTCGCGCACCAAAGCGGGATCCAGCGGCCCAGCGCCGCCGAGCATGAGGTAGACGCGGGTCGCTTCGTACAGGAAGTCTGGATTGTCGAGCTGGCCGCGCATCTGCTGCTCGATTCGCCACACCAGGCGCGGCAGCAGGATCTGCTCCAGCGCGCGGTGGTAGATCGACCGCTCGACCGCCTCCAGCTTCTCGCCCTGCGACAGGCCGGAGATGCCGGTCAGCCAGTCCTCCTGCTCGCGCGGCAAGCTCTGCGCCGCATCCAGCAGGGGCACGATATGCTGCAGGTCGTCATCCGTCACCGGGTCCAGCTTGGCGCCGGCCAGTTGCTGGCGGTAGCCGGCGATCGCCTCGTCGGCATGCTCCACGGCGACGCGGTTGGTCACCTCCGCCCGCCACAGCCCGAGCGACACCGCCAGCGTCGCCAGGCCGATCACGCTCAGGCCGGCGATGCGCAGCAGGCGCCGCCGCCGCATCCGGGCCGAGCCGGTGGAGACCAGCAGCGCCTCGCCCAGGACGACCTCGCCCAGCAGGCGCTTCAGGAAATAGCTGCGCCCGGCCACCGGCCGCAGGCTGGGGGTCCGCTTCTGGTCGACCCCGAAGGACCGCGCCAGCATGCCGGTCAGCCGGTCGACCGGCGTGCCCTCCTGCGTCGCGGAGGTGATGTAGACGCCGCGCAGGAACGGCGCCGGGTCGATCCGGGTGCCGCCGAAGGCCTGGGCGAGGAATTCGGTCAGCGGCCGTTCGAGGCTGGCGAGCTGCAGCGAGAAGCCGCCCAGCAGCGCGCGGCGGTCGGGGGCGCGCTCGGCCTGCAGCCGTTCGAACACGCGCTGGTCGAGGCGCTCCAGCAGCAGCCGGAATTCGGGCGCGAACGCCTCGGTCCCCTTGGCCAGGGGGAAGGTCATGCCCCAGACCTGGCCGCGGCCTTCGACGTCGAGGTCGTCGAAATACTCGTTGAAGCCGGTCAGCTGGTCGGCCTTGCTGAACACCATGTAGACCGGCACGCGCAGGCGCAGCCGGTCCGAGATCTCGGTGACGCGCCGGCGCACCGCCCGGGCATGGGCCGCCCGCATGGCCGGATCGGCCGACGCGATGTCAGTCAGCGAGACGACGACGATGGCGCCGTTGACCGGCTGGCGCGGGCGGGTGCGCCGCAGCAGGTCGAGGAAACCCTGCCAGCCGGCGCGGTCGACCGCCGCGTCGGAATCCTGGGTGGTGTAGCGCCCGGCGGTGTCGATCAGCACCGCCTCGTCGGCGAACCACCAGTCGCACAGGCGGGTGCCGCCGACGCCGCCGACCGCGATGTCGGTCCCATCCGGCTGGGCCAGGGGGAAGTGCAGACCGGAATTGAGCAGGGCGGTGGTCTTGCCCGACCCCGGCGGCCCGATCAGCACATACCAGGGCTGTTCGTACAGATAGCCGCGGCGGCGGCCGGCCCGCAGCCGGGTCAGCGCGCCGCGGACCCGCTCGCGCAGCCGGGCGACCTCTTCGGCCGTGGCGGCCCGGACGTCCCGTTCGTCCACGCCGGAATCCGCGGTCATGGCGGAGGCCAGGGTGTTCTCGCGCCGCCGCCGCCGCCAGCTCAGCACCGCGTTGATCCCGGCCCACAGGATCACCAGCACCAGGATCAGGATGGTGCGGGCGAGATAGCTGTCGAAGCCCGGCACCAGGGGCGCCAGGTACCAGACCAGCATGCTGGCCATGCCGACGCCGGCGAAGCTGTAGGTCCAGCGGTTGACGAAGAACGCACCCAGATATTGCAGGTTATCCATCAGTCGGCACTTTTCCGATGCAAGACCACCTCGATGCGCCGGTTCTGCTGGCGCCCGTCCGGCGTGTCGTTGGCGGCGATCGGGTTTTCATCCGCCCGCCCCGAGGGCGTCAGCCGGGAGGGGTCGTCGATCCCACCCGAGATCACCGTCGCGGCCGCCTTGGCACGGGCCAGGGACAGCTGGAAGTTCGACGGGAACTGGACGGTGTGGATCGGCTGGTTGTCGGTGTAGCCGACCACATCCACGGCGCCGGGTTCGGTCCGCAGCGCGGTTCCGATGCGGGTCAGGATCGGCAGGTACTGGGCCTCGACCGTGGCGCTGCCGGACTTGAACATGCCGAGATTGAGGATCCGCACGATCGGCACCGCATCGGTGCCGGCGATGGTCACCAGCCCCTGCTTGATCTCCGGCGCCAGGAAGCCGGCCAGCTTGTCGAGCTCGCTGGCCACCGGGCGCGGCGCGGGCGGCAACGGCTTCGGCGGGGCGGTGCGCTCGATGGTCGGCATCTGCCCCGGCGGCAGGCTGCGCGCGGCGTCGAACAGCCGGTCAGAGGCGCCGTTGATGCCGTAGGACAGCAGCACGTAGAGCAGCACCACGAAGCCGATGCCGAGCAGCGCCGCGACCCAGACCGGCAGCAGGCTGCGCAGCGGGCGATAGGGCGCGGTGACGCCCTTCCAATGGACCGACAGGCCCCGCTCGACCGGCTGCCGCTGCCGCATGATCGCGACATAGGTCTCTTCCCGCACCCGGTCGAGTTCGGCGGGTCCGCGCGCGGTCAGCCGGTAGCGGCCCTGCATCCCCAGCGACATGCAGAGGTACATCAGCTCGACCACCGGCAGGAACATGCCAAGATTCTGGCGCAGCTGCCCCAGCAGGTCGAAGAAGCGCTCGCCGCTGCGCACCTCCTGGTGGAAGGTCGAGACCAGCGACGCGTCCGCCCAGGGGCCGCGGCTGCCCCAGGGCGTGTTCTGCACCACATCGTCGATACTGGCGCACAGCGCGTAATGGGACAGGCGGATCTGCTCCATCGGCAGGCTCTGGTCGCGCAGGGCCTTCTCGAAGCGGCGCATCTCCTGGATCGTGCTGTCGCGGAGGGCGGCGGGATCCGGCACTGTGAAGACGTTGCGCAGCCGGGCCAGCAGCGACAGCAGCGGCGCCGCGGCGGCCGTGATCGGCGAGACGCCGACCGGCGGCAGCTCCGCGAACTCGACCCCCGCCCCGGGGGCTTCCGCAGGCGCCTCGCCGGCATCGGTCTGCAGGGCTGTGGATGCTGCGGGCCGGGCCGCAGCGGGAGCCGGCCGGCCGCCTGGAATCGGGCGGATGACGGTGCGTTCGTCGTCGTCCGGCTCGGCGAAGGGATTATCGCTCATGCACGCGTCCCTCAGCCCCGGATCGACCAGAGGTCCAGCGCCAGGTTCGGGAAGTCACCCGAGACATGGACGGCGAAGCCGCCGGACGCCTGCATCTGCTGCCAATGCGGGCTGTTGCGGTCGAGTTCGAAATACTGGGCGCCGGCGATGAACGGCATTTGCCGCGGGGCCACGGGCAGGGCCTGCAGCTCGATGCCCGGCAGGGCCACGTTGACCAGTTCGCGGATATGCTCCACCGCGCCGATCTTGGCCTTGCCCGGGAAGGTGCGCCGCAGCGCCTCCGCCGGCATGTCGGCCTGGACCACCAGCACGAAGCTCGACCCGTTGAGCAGGGTCCGGTCCAGGATCGGGCCGACCCGGACGCCGTGCCGGCGCTCCTGCAGCGGGATCCGGATCGCCGTCTGCTCCAGCACCGCCGAGAGCGACCGGCGGACATCCGCCATCACGGGGGTGAAGCTGCGCTGCAGGTCTTCGTGGCGATAGGCGGGATAGGTGTTGGGCCGGCGCCGCGCATCGGTGAAGGTCGCGAGCTCCCCCGCCATCTGGACCAGGATGCCGTACAGGGTTTCCGGATGGATGTTCGCGGCATCGGCGAGATGGCTGACCAGGGCCTGCCAGCGGTTGACCGATTGCAGCAGCAGGAAGTCGGCGACCTCGGTGTTGCTCTTGGTGCCGACCGCGGTCAGCCGCCCGGCGATCGCCTCGCCGCGCTGGCTCAGCATGCCGGCCAGCTCGACCATCAGCCCGGCCAGCGGCGCCACCGCGGAACAGGTCAGGGCCGGCGGGATCCAGCGGTCGTCCAGCACCACGCGCCGGTCCGGTGTCACCTCGGTGATCCGCGCCAGGGGCAGGCAGATGTAGCCGTCGCGGTCGTCGGTCTCGAGCATGTAGCGCAGCCGGAGCTGCCCGATCTGCAGCTCGGCCGGCTGCGGCGTGCCGGAATGGGTGTCGTAGGCCTCGAACGGGCGCGACCGGTAGCGCCCCTCCTCATTCACCGCGCCGATCTCGACCGAGCCCTGCTGGCGCACCTGGACCGCGAGGTAGACGAGCACGTTGCGGGCCGTGTCGGCCACCTCCAGCGGCGGCGGCAGGTCGGCCTCACCGGGCGTGGCGAAGGGCGTGCCGTCCTCGAACACCCCGACCGCGGAGGCGATCGCGAAGCGTCCGGTGGCCAGCAGGTCGCGCGACAGGGTCATCTCGATCAGGCCCCAGGGATGGGGCCGCAACGCCATGAAGCTGCCCCGGATCTGGGCCTCGACCCAGCGGTCCTGCTGCTGGAAATGCTGGGCGCGAAGGAACATTCCTTCCTGCCACGCGATCCGACTGCTCCACGTCACGTCGTTCTCCTCGGAAACGCATCCTGCGTCGCCCGTTGCGGCCACGCGGGCTCCGCCCTGCGGAGGCCCGTCGCGGCCCATGTCATTGCCGGGACTCCGGGGCCGGTCCCGGAACCGACCGGCGGCGCACCGGCCGGCGGCGCATGGCTATTCGCCGAGCTGTTCCGCGATCTCGGTCATCGCGAGCTCATAGGCGCGGGCGAAGGACTTGCCGAACACGCTGTCGAAATCATCGGCCAGGGCCTGCACGATGCCGCCATACAGGGCCTCGTAGGCGTCCCAGCTGCGGGCCTTGCGGCGGCCCGGCAGCATGTCCAGCGTCTCGGGCTCGACCTTGGCCGTCACGCGGGCCGGGGCCAGCTCGGCCACCAGGTGCTGGACCGCCTGCTGCATCGCCGACGACATCGCCAGCTCGTGCAGCCGCATGTCGCGCAGGGCGTCGGCCACGGCGTCCTTCGCCGTCATGTCGCTGCGGCGGCCGACCCCCAGCAGCGCCGCCAGCGCGTCCTCGTCGTCGGCAGAGAACTTCAGCGGGTTGTTGCCGGCGGGCCTGATCAGGGTCTGCTCGATGCGGAACTCGCCCTTGACCGCCGCGCGGGCGATCATCATGCGGCGAAGGCCGGTGACCATGGCGCGGAACGCCCCGCCCAGGCCGCGCAGGGTTTCGATCGGGTCGCCCTGGGCCACGCCCTGGACCCCGGCGCCGGCGATGAAGGCGGCCAGTGCCTCCTCCAGCGATCCGCCCTGATGGGCAGCGACAGGCGCCTGCGGCACCGGGGGCGGCACGATCGGCAAGGCGGGAGCCGGCTGGGGGGCCGCGGGCTCCGCCTCGGCCACCTCCGCAATGGCCGGCGGCATGGCCGCGATCTGCTCCGCCGGGGCCGGTCCGGCCGGGGCCGCCGGTGTGGCGTCGTCCAGATCCCAGTCGTCGGGCAGCAGTTCGAGGGTGGTGCGCGGCGCGCGGAAGCTCTCCTGGATCACCGGCGCGTGATCGGAGATCGCCCGGGGCGCGTCGAGGAACTTGCCCACCGACCATCCGTCCGGCTCGGCCGCATCCAGGGCCACATCGTCGGACGGCAGGGCGACGGCCAGCGGATCGGCCCCCAGGACCGGGAAGGGATCGCTGGTGAACCGGTCATTGTTGAGAGATTCGGGCCGGCTGTCGCGGGCCGGGGCTTCGCGGGGCGGCGCGGATGGCTGGCGGTCGAACACCGCCTCGATCTCATAGGCGCCGAACACCAGCCGGTCGCCGTCCCGCAGCAGGCGCGGCGCATCGGCGTCCACCCGGTCGGTCAGCTGGTTCAGGAAGGTGCCGTTGGTGCTGGTGTCGGTGACCCGCCAGGCGTTGCCGTCGAAGGCCACCACGCAATGCCGCTTGGACAGCACCCGCTCCGGATCCGGCAGCACCCAGTCGCATTCGGTGCCGCGGCCGATGGTGAACTCGCCGCCGCCCACGGTCCGGGTTTCCGGCGGCACCCCGTCGGGGCACCGCAGGATGCTCAGCGTCAGCGTCATGGCACCGTTCCGGCCGGCATGGTTACGGCCCATTCGCCGAACGGGCGCAGCTGTAGACCTGGACGTCCGCGATGTCGGTCAGGACGCTGGCGTTACCGCTGGTCTTCCACGCGTATTTCTCGTTGGCGTAGAGGCGGTCCTTCACGTCGGGCACCAGCTTCAGATAGTTGATGCTGCCGCCGTCGAGGCTGACCAGCGCCTGCTGGCTGCGGTCGTCATAGGTGACCGTGAGGCGCCGGCCCTTCTGGCCGGAGGCAGCGGCACCGCCCTTGGCCGGGGCCTGGTCCGACGGCACGCATTGATAGGTGGCCGTTTCCCGCGCGCCAAGGCCCGCTCCGCGCTGATCGCAGCCTGCCAGCAGGACGACAAGGGCGACCGCGACTCCCAACCTGATCATGCAGATCTCCGTAAACTCGGCCAGTCCAGGCAATGTGTTGTCGCAAACAGACCCAGTCACACAGGTCAAAACCACGACATCAATGAGCGGAGACCATCCAGGTCTGAGGCTACGGCTTGATTTCAGACCCGAGGGAAAATGCTACAGCTGCAACACATGCAGCCCGTGCATCTGGATCGGCTCGCCAACGCGTCCGTTCAGGCCCCCAGCCGGTCCGAGACGACCGACCAGTTGACGATGGTCTCGAGCACGGCCTTGACGTGGTCGGGGCGGCGGTTCTGGTAGTCCAGGTAGTAGGCGTGTTCCCAGACATCGATGCCGAACAGCGGCTGGCCGCCATGGGCGAAGGGCGAGTCCGCGTTCGAGCTGCCGACCAGGCTGAGCTTGCCGGCATCGGCCACCAGCCAGACCCAGCCGCTGCCGAACACCTTGCCGGCGGCCTCGGTGGTGGCCTTGACCAGGCCGGCCTGGTCGCCGAAGGCATCGGCGATGGCGGCGGCCAGCTGGCCCTGCGGCGCCTTCGGCCCGCCGGGGGTGAACTGCTCCCAGTAC
>NZ_JBFRHF010000047.1:0-23688 GCF_052115705.1 Inquilinus sp. 2KB_23
GACTGGGACTGGCTGCACCGCCCGGCGCCGGCCGAGCCCGAGCCGACCCGGCCGCTGACCCCGTCGCGGCCGGAGACCGAGCCGCCGGCCCGGTCGCCGCTGGACGGCACCGACGAGGGCCGGTTCCGGCGCGGCGCGCTGATCCACGCCCTGCTGCAGGCGCTGCCCGACCTGCCGCCCGAGGCGCGGGAGGAGGCGGCGCGGCGCTATCTGGCCCGGCCGCATCACGACCGCGACCCGGCGGAGCAGGCCGAGATCGTGGCCACCACCCTGGCCGTGCTGGAGCAGCCGGGATTCGAGGCCCTGTTCGGCCCCGGCAGCCGGGCCGAGGTGCCGGTGGTGGGCCTGGTCGGGGGCCGCGCCCTGTCCGGCCAGATCGACCGGCTGGTGGTCGGCCCCGAGTCGGTGCTGGTGGTCGACTACAAGACCAACCGGCCGCCCCCGGCCAGCGTCGACGCCGTGCCGCGCGCCTATCTGGTGCAGATGGCGGCCTACCGGGCCGCGCTGCGCCTGGTTTATCCCGGCCGATCCGTGCGTTGCGCGCTGTTGTGGACCGAAGGGCCGAGACTCATGGAGCTCCCGCCCCCGGCGCTTGACCGGCATGCCCCCGGCGCATCGGCTTGACCTTGTTCTGTTCCCGTCCCTACCCTATCTCGACATGGTGAGGTGGCGTCCCCGCCCCTAAGGCAAGGAATTCTCATGAGCACGAAGCCCGTCTCGGATAACAGCTTCGAAACCGACGTCCTCAACGCCTCGGGTCCGGTTCTGGTGGACTTCTGGGCGGAATGGTGCGGTCCGTGCAAGATGATCGCCCCGGCGCTCGAGGAAATCTCGGCCGAACTCGGCCAGAAGGTCAGCGTCGTGAAGCTGAACATCGACGAAAACCCGATGACCCCGCCGAAATATGGCGTGCGCGGCATCCCGACCCTGATGCTGTTCAAGGACGGCCAGGTCGCGGCCACCAAGATCGGCGCCGTGCCGAAGGGTGCGCTGTTCAACTGGGTCGAGAGCAATCTCTGATCCCAGCGCCGCGCTACCGGAATGCAGAACCCCGCTTCGGCGGGGTTCTTTTTTGGGCGGATGGCGGGCGCGTCGCCTCTCCCGCCTCTTCTTCGTCATTGCGAGGAGGCGAAGCCGACGAAGCAATCCATGGCGCCACACAAGCGGCCCGATGGATTGCTTCGCTGCGCTTGCAATGACGGTGTTGGGTATGCCGAAAGGCTTCAGAGGCGGAAAGGCGGCGCGAAACGCTGCCGCCCCCTACTCCACCTTCTCGCCGGGATAGGCGCCCCAGAAGGAGGCGCGGCGCATCCAGCCGCGGTAGCCCTTGAGGTCGACATAGCACCAGTCGGCCTGGCCTCCGGCGCCCGGGCAGCGCAGCAGCGCGCCGATCACCCCGGGTTCGGCCTTGGCCATCAGCCCGGAGCCCTCGCTGGGCTCGTTGTAGATCGGCTGCTCGTCCTTGCCGGTCACCACCAGGCTGCGCCGGCCGGTCAGCAGCGCCTGCTGCACCCAGCCTTCGATCCCCTCCCAGTCGCGCACCCGGCGCCAGGTGTCGAATTCGGCGATGACCTCGACCGGCAGGCCCTTCTTGCTGACCACCCATTCGATCGGATAGCGCGTGCCGGGGCCGGTGCGCAGGTTGACCTCGTCCGACTTCAGCGAGACGAATCGGGGGATCGGCAGCTTGGTTTCCGCCGCCCGGGTCGACCCGACCGGCAAAGCGAGGAAAAGCGCGAGCAGCGGGGCGAAGGAGCGGCGCATGAGTCCTGACGGGCCGTGGCGGTCGATGCCGACACAAGAATCCCGAGGGGGCCCGCCGTCAAGTGCGGCCGTAGCGCCGCATGATGTCGGGAAGCCGTTCGATCGGCAGCGCGTGGCTGGTGCGGCCCTTGCGGCCGGTCATGGTCTCGGCGGCGCAGAGCGAGTTCCAGATCGCCTCCTCGGTCGCCTCGACCACTGCCCCCATCAGCGGCTGCAACGCGAAATCGGGCAGCATGCGCAAGCCCTCGACCGGCAGCTTGCGGCCGGGATCGGTGGCCTGGCCGAGGTCGTTGCCGGTGGAGAAGGCGATGAAGACGTCGCCGCTGCCCGGCCAGCCCAGCCCGCCGGCCCGGGCCAAGCCGAGGCCGGCGCGCTGGGCCAGCCGCTTCAGCTGGTGCGGCAGCAGCGGCGCGTCGGTGGCGATCACCACAAGGATCGACCCGTCGACCTTGCGCTCGGCGAAGCAGCTGGGGATGTCGGTGACCGGGATCTCGCGCCCGACCGGCACGCCGTCCAGCACCAGCCGCTCGCGATCGCCGTAATTGGTCTGCACCAGGATGCCGACCGTCCATTCCTCGCCGCCCAAAGCGACCAGGCGCGACGCGGTGCCGGTGCCGGCCTTGAACTCATGCGCGTTGGTGCCGGTGCCGCCGCCGGCATTGCCCTCCTTGACCGGGTCGGCGGTGGCGGCCTTCAGCGCCTCCAGCGCGTGGTGCGGCCGCAGCACGAAGTTCTCGCTCTCCGACAGCCAGCCGTCATAGGTCTCGGACACCAGCGGCATCTTGAAGTCGGCCCCGGTGTCCAGCGTCAGCTCGGCGTCGACCATGCCCTCGTGCACCGCGCCGATCGAGAAGGTGCCGGTCAGCGCCAGCGGGCCGCACAGCAGCCCGAACTCGTTGATCCAGGTCAGCCCGGTGACCTCGCTGTTGCCGTTCAGCACATGGCCGGCAGCGAACAGGTTGCGGCGCCAGATCGCGCCGTCCTGCGGCACGATGGTGGTGATGCCGGTGCGGATGATATGCGGCGAGTCCTCGACCAGCGTCACCTGGCCGACCAGCACCCCGGGGACATCGGTGATGCCGTTCTTCGGGCCGGGCGGCAACAGGCCGATCGAAATCCCCAGATCCCGCAATCTCGCGCGCGCCATCTCAACCCTCATCCCGACTCGGAGGCTCACCACCCCGCGCCTGGGTATCAGAGGGCGGGCGGTCTCAGCTACGACCCGATTGGGGTGGGGCCGGAGGCCCAAAAAGAAGGAGGCCGGCCCCGAAGGCCGGCCCGAGTTGAACAGGGAGGTTCATGCACGATGCGGACGTGCACTCCTAGAACGCCTCGCCAGGGGGGAGGTTCCCACCCCCTGAAAAATTTCACTCAAAGCCCGAGCGCGGCGTCGAACAGCGCCTCGTACTCCGCGCGGCCCACCGGCCGGGCGTTGCTGGCGGTGGAGTGGTCGGCCAGCGCCCCGGCCACCGCGCGCTCGCGATGCGCCTCGGTCACCCCCATCGCCCGCAGGCTGTCCGGCAGGCCGAGCCGGAGATTGAGCGCCTCGATCGCGGCGGCGAGGTCCGCCCCGTCCGCCAGCCCCATCGCCGCCGCCAGCCGGGCATACTTGTCGCCCACGGACGGCGCGTTGAAGCGCAGCACCGCCGGCAGGATCACGGCGTTGAGCGTGCCGTGGTGCAGCACCGGGTCCTTGATCGCGCCCAGCGCGTGCGACAGGCCGTGCACCGCGCCGAGCCCCTTCTGGAAGGTCAGCCCGCCCTGCAGCGCCGCCATCATCATCTCCGACCGGGCCTCGCGGTCGCCGCCTTCCGCCACCGCGCGGGGCAGGAAGCGCATCACCCGGGCGGCGCCGTCCAGCGCGATGGCGTCGGCCGGCGGGTTGTAACGCGGCGACAGGAAGGTCTCGATGCAATGGGTCAGCGCGTCCATGCCAGTGGCCGCGGTCAGCAGCGGCGGCAGGCCCAGCGTTAGCTCGGGGTCGCAGACCGCCCGGGCGGGGATCAGGTGCTGGCTGATCAGCGCCAGCTTGCGGCCGTCGCGCAGCGTGATCAGGGCACCGCGCCCGACCTCGCTGCCGGTGCCGGAGGTGGTCGGCACCGCGATCAGCGGCGACACCGGCCCGATGCGGCCGGCGCCGCCTTCGATCAGCGCGTATTCGGCCAGCACCCCGGCATGGGTGGCGCGCAGGGCCACCGCCTTGGCCAGGTCCATCGCCGAGCCGCCGCCCAGCGCGACCAGGCCGTCGCAGACGGCATGGCGGTAGGCGTCGAAGGCCTGGTCGACCGCGGCCTCGGTCGGGTTGGCCGGAGTCTCGGCGAACACCGCATGCTCCGCCGGCAGCATGCCGCGCACCCGGCCGAACAGCGGCAGCGCCGCCAGCCCGGGATCGGTGACCAGCAGCGGCTTGCGGATGCCGAGCTCGGCCAGCTCCTGCGGCAGCAGCTCGACCGCGCCCGACCCGAATCGGGTGGTGGTCAGATAGGTGATGGTGTCGGCCATGCGGTCCTCCCGGGCATTCGTCCGGCAAACCCTAGAGGATGCCGCCGGCCACCGGAAGCCGCGCCATGACCCACGCAAAGCCTTTGCGCGGCGCGGACGGATACGCAAACCGATCGACCGCCGGGCGCGATATCCTGCCGCGGCAACCGCTTCGGACCCGACATGAACGCCCCCGCGATCGACCATGCCCGCCTGCTCGACCGGCTCCAGCGACTCGGGGCGGTCGGCCGGACCACGTCGGGCGCGCTGACCCGGCTGGCCCTGACCGATGCCGATCGCGAGGGCCGCGACCTGCTGGCCGGCTGGATGCGCGAGGCCGGGCTGGACGTCAGGATCGACCGCATCGGCAACATCTTCGGCCTGTGGCCTGTCTCCCAGGTTGCCGACCCCGTCATGATCGGCTCCCACATCGACAGCGTGATCGACGCCGGGATCTATGACGGCTGCTACGGCGTGCTGGCGGGGCTGGCTGTGGTCGAGGCGCTGCGGCAGGCCGGCGCCGCCCCGGCGCGGCCGATCGCGGTCGCCGCCTTCACCAATGAGGAGGGGGTGCGGTTCCAGCCGGACATGATGGGGTCGCTGGTCCATGCCGGCGGGCTGGACATCGATGCGGCGCTGGCCGCGGTGGACACCGACGGCTGCGTGCTGGGCGAGGAGCTGGCCCGCATCGGCTATGCCGGCGACCTGGCGCCCGGCGCGATCCGCCCGCATCGCTATCTCGAGCTGCACATCGAGCAGGGCCCGATCCTGGAGGCGGCGGGGCTGGCCATCGGCGCGGTCGATTCGCTGCAGGGCATCTCGTGGCAGCGGGTGACGATCGCGGGCGCCGCCAACCATGCCGGGACCACGCCGATCGCTGCCCGCCGCGACGCCGGGCTGGCCGCGGCGCGGGTGATCGCCCATCTGCGCGACCGGGTGGCGGGCGCCAATGCCGGCACCCTGGCCACGGTCGGGTCGCTGCGCTTCGAGCCCGACGCAATCAACGTGATCCCGTCGCGCGCGGTCTTCACTGTCGACCTGCGCGACCCGGAGGAGGAGCGGTTGCAGGCCGCGGAGGACGCGCTGGCGCGCTTCCTGGAGGGGTTGGCCGAATCGGAGGGGGTGACGGTGGCGACCGAGCGGCTGGCGCGGTTCCGGCCGGTGCGGTTCGACCCGGCGCTGGTCGGGCTGGTCGCGGCGGCGGCGGCGCGGCGCGGCCTGGGCCATCGCCGCATGACCTCCGGCGCCGGCCACGACGCGCAGATGATCGCCCGGATCGCGCCGGCGGCGATGATCTTCGTGCCCAGCCGCGGCGGCATCAGCCACAACCCGGCGGAGTTCACCGCACCGGCCGACCTCGCGGCCGGCGCGGATGTGCTGCTGGACGTCGTGGCAGAGTTGATTGAGGCGTAGGGAACGACGCAGGGCGGCCCTGACCTCTTTCCCCCAATTCCATTCTGTCATGCCCAGGCCTGACCCGGGCATCCAGGAAATGTCGATGCCGCTCTGGGTGGCCCCTGGATTGCCGGGTCAAGCCCGGCAATGACAGGATAAGGGGAGCCTCACGCGCGGGCTTACGCCCGGATCAACGTCCCGACGCCCCCTTCGGTGAAGACCTCCAGCAGCACGGCATGCGGCACGCGGCCGTCCATGATCACCGCACCTTCGACGCCCTGGTCGACGGCCGAGATGCAGGTCTCGATCTTCGGGATCATGCCGCCGGAGATGGTGCCGTCGGTCATCAGCTCGCGCGCCCGGGCCAGCGGCAGCTCGTGGATCAGCACCTTGTCCTTGTCGAGCACGCCGGCGACGTCGGTCAACAGGAAGAAGCGGGTGGCGTTCAGTGCCGCGGCGATGGCGCCGGCGGCGGTGTCGGCGTTGATGTTGTAGCTCTCGCCGCGCGGGCCGACGCCGATCGGCGCGATCACCGGAATGAAGTCGCTGTCCTCGAACGCCTCGAGGATCTCGGGGTTGACCGAGGCCGGCTCGCCCACGAAGCCGAGGTCGAGAATGCGCTCGATGTTGCTGTCGGGGTCGCGCTTGGTGCGCTGCAGCTTGCGAGCCGAGATCAGCGCGCCGTCCTTGCCGGAGACGCCGACCGCCTTGCCGCCGACCGCCTGGATCGCCGAGACGATCGACTTGTTGATGTTGCCGGACAGCACCATCTCGACGATATCGACGGTGTTGCGGTCGGTGATGCGCAGCCCGTCGACGAATTCCGACTTGATGTTCAGCCGCTCCAGCATCGCGCCGATCTGCGGCCCGCCGCCATGCACCACCACCGGGTTGATGCCGACCTGCTTCAAGAGCACCACGTCGCGGGCGAAGCTTTCGGTCAGCGAATCATCGCCCATGGCGTTGCCGCCATACTTGATGACGAAGGTGGCGCCGGCGTAGCGGCGCATGAAGGGCAGCGCCTCGACCAGGGTGTTGGCCTTGTCGAGCGAGGCGGCGGGGAGGATGGGCGGGGCGGCGAAAGGCTTGGTCATCGGGCTCGAATCCTGCGAGCTAGTTGCCGGCGTCCCTCTCATGCCCGACCGCGGGGCCGCGATCAACCGTGCTGGGCGATATCCGTGAGAAAGGCCCGCAGCTCGGGGATGCCCTCGCCGCTGTCGCTGCTGGTCAACAGCACATGCGGGAAGGCCGCCGGGTGCGCCTTGAGCACCGCCTCGACCTCCGGGATCCGGCGCTCGCGCTCGCCCTTGCCGACCTTGTCCATCTTGGTCAGCACCACCTGGGTGGCGACGGCGGTGTCGTCGAGCAGCTTCAGGATGTCCCCGTCGGAATCCTTGATGCCGTGGCGGCCGTCGACCAGCACCAGGGCACGGCGCAGGGTGACCCGGCCGCGCAGGTAGCCTTTGAGCGTCTCGGTCCAGCTGGCGACCAGCGACTTCGACACCTTGGCGTAGCCGTAGCCCGGCAGGTCGACCAGCGCCAGCCGGCCGCCGAGGTCGAAGAAGTTCAGCTGCTGGGTGCGGCCCGGGGTGTGGCTGGTGCGGGCCAGGGTCTTCCGCCCGGTCAGGGCGTTGACCAGGCTGGACTTGCCGACATTGGAGCGGCCGGCGAAGGCGATCTCCGGCAGCCCCGCCGGCGGCAGGCCGTCCAACGCCGCAGCCCCCCAGGTGAAGTGGCATTCCTGGGCGAAGAGCAGCCGGCCCGCCTCGATCGCCGCGGCGCTGTATGCCTTGGTCTCGCCGGGCTGGGCCGGGCCGGCCTGGGGGTCGGTCACCCCTTGCGGCCTGCCGGCTTGCGGGTGGCGCCGCCGGTCTTCGGCGTGCCGTCGCCGTTCTTCTTCCGGGTCACCGAAGGCGGCAGCGACGGCGCCGGTTCGGCCGATTCCTCGAGCCCGCCCGAGATCTTCACATGCATCCGCTTCATGATCGACCATTGCTGGAGGATCGTGAGGGTGTTGTTCCAGGCCCAGTACACCACCAGCCCGACCGGGAAATGCGCGAGCATGAAGGTGAACACGACCGGCAGCAGCATGAACACCTTGGCCTGGACCGGGTCGGCCGGCGCCGGGTTCAGCTTCTGCTGCAGGAACATGGTGAAGCCCATGATGATCGGCGCGGCGCCGATCATCAGCATCGACGGCGGCGTCCACGGGATCAGGCCGAACAGGTTGAACACCGTGGTCGGGTCCGGTGCCGACAGGTCGTGGATCCAGCCGAAGAACGGCGCGTGCCGCATCTCGATGGTGACCAGCAGCACCTTGTAGAGCGCGAAGAACACCGGGATCTGGATCACGATCGGCAGGCAACCGGCGGCCGGGTTGACCTTCTCGCGCTTGTACAGCGCCATCAGCTCCTGCTGCTGCTTGGCCTTGTCGTCGGCGAAGCGCTCGCGCAGCTTCACCATCTCGGGCTGCAGCGCCTTCATCTTCGCCATCGAGCGGTAGGACTTGTCCGCCAGCGGGTAGAACAGGAGCTTCAGCGCCAGGGTGAAGATCATGATCGACAGGCCGAAATTGCCGACCACGCTGTGGATCCAGGCGAGGATCTTGAAGAACGGCTTGGTCAGGAACCAGAACCAGCCGAAGTCGATGGCGAAATCGAACTTGGTGATGCCCAGCGTGTCGGCGTAGCTGCTGATCAGGTCGACTTCCTTGGCGCCGGCGAACAGGCGCCCGGTCGATTCCAGCGTCTGGCCGGGGGCCACCGTCTGGGCCTCGCCCTGGTAGGTCGCGAGGTAGCGGCCCTCGCCGTCCGACTGGTGCAGGAACTGGGTGTCGACCTTGGCCGCCTGGTCCGGCACCAGCGCCACCAGCCAGTACTTGTCGGTGAAGCCGAGCCAGCCGCCGGTGGTGGTGTGGCGGACCGCCTTGTCGTCCTGGATGTCCTTGTAGGTCTTCTCGTCCAGCGTGCCGTTGAAGACGCCGTAGGGGCCCTCATGCAGCACGTAGTAGCCCTGGGTCACCGGCGTGCCGAAGCGCAGCACGCGGCCATAGGGCGCCAGCTCCACCGGCTTGCCGGTGTTGTTGACCACGCGCTGGACCACCGTGAACATGTAGTTGGCGTCGACCGAGATCGCGCGCTGGAACACCAGCCCCTGGCCGTTGTCCCAGCTCAGCACCACCGGCGCGTCGGCCGTCAGGGTCTCGCGGTCGGCGGTCCACACCGTGTCGGTGCCGGGCACCGGGATCGACGGGTCGCTGGGCGCCCAGCCATAGTCGGCGTAGTAGGGCGAGGCCGCGGTGCGCGGCGTCAGCAGCACGATCTCCGGGCTGTTCGGATCCACCGTTTCGCGGTAGTCGCGCAGGGTGACGTCGTCGAGCCGGCCGCCGGTCAGGTTGATCGAGCCGTGCATGCGCGGCGCGTCGATCTTGACGCGCTGGGTCTGGGCCAGGGCCTGGGACCGTTCGACCGGGGCCACCGGGCCCGAGCCGATCGCGGTCGGCGCCTGGGGCGAGGCGGTCGAGGTGGTGGTCGCCGTCTGCTGCTGCTGCTCAGGGGTCGGCGCCGGCGTCGATCCCGGGAACAGGAACTGGAAGCCGAGCAGAATGGCGAGCGAAAGGGCGATCGCCAGGATCAGGTTCTTCTGGTCGGTCATCGCATCGAAGCTCCGGTCCCGGCGCCAGCCCGATAGTCTGGCCGGCCGGTCAATCAATCAGGGGCGGTCATCTGTCGGTGGGCCGGGCCGCAGCACGAATCGCGGCCGGGTCCGCCGGCAGTCTTGGTCGGGGCATCGGGCACGGGGTCATACCCCGATCCGCCCCAGGGGTGGCAACGCGCAATGCGCCGCAGGGCCAGCCAGCCCCCGACGATCGCACCGTGCCGCTCAATAGCCTCGATCGCATAGGCGGAGCAAGTGGGCGCGAAGCGGCAGTTGCGTCCGATCAGCGCCGACAGGCTGTAGCGATAGCCGATCACCGCGCCGCGCAGCACATGGGCCAGCGGGCTCACGCCCCCTGACCCGCGGCCTCGGCCGGCTCCCGGCGCACGGCGCCCAGCTTCTCCAGCGCCCGGTCGAGATCGGCCACCAGCGACGCGAAGGGGCGGCGCACGGTCTCGCTGCGCGCGATCAGCACCAGGTCGTGGCCCGGCGCGGCCCGGCGGCCGAGCACCTCGGCGGCGGCGGCGCGCAGGCGGCGACGCGCCCGGTTGCGGATGACGGAATTGCCGACCTTGCGGCTGGCGGTGTAGCCGACGCGGACGTCGCAGCCGTCCGGACCGTCCTCGGCGCCTTCGCCCGGCGCCCCGTCCCAGCGGCGAAGCTGGACGATGACGCCCTGCGCCGCCCATTTCCGGCGGGTCGCGGCCACGGCCAAAAACTCGGCCCGCTTCTTCAGCCGGCCGAGGCGGATCAGGGAAGGATCGTCAAGGCGGACGCGCATCCGGTCACCCCGGCCAGGCAGGATTCGCGGAACCGAAAATCCTGCCCATGCTTGCAGTCGGCAGATCTGCCACGGCAAATCTGCCGGAGCCCGGATTACGCGGAGAGGCGCTTCCGGCCCTTGGCGCGACGATTGGACAGGACGCGACGGCCGCCGACGGTCGCCATACGGGCGCGGAAGCCATGGCGGCGCGCACGCACCAGCTTGCTGGGCTGAAAGGTTCTCTTCACGATCGGAACTCCGGATAGCTCTACTCACGTCCTGCCGGACGCAAAAGGTCGCGGGTTATAGGCAGAAGGGGCGCCCGAGTCAATCGATCCGCCCCGACCCGGTCATGCGTGACCGGGCCGCGGGGGCAACCCGGCCGTTCGACGCGAAGGGATACGCCTGGCGCCGGTTTTCCGGTAGAACTTTGTGATGGAATGGAATCCCGCACAGACCTTGAAGTTCGCCGGTCCCCGGCTGCAGCCGGGGCTTGACCTGATCACCCGGCTGCCGGACATCGCGCCGAAGCGGATCGTCGATCTCGGCTGCGGCAGCGGCGCCCTGGCGGCGCAGCTGGCCGAACGCTGGCCCCGCGCCGCGGTCACCGGCCTGGACCGCGACCGCAACGCCCTGCGCGAGGCCCGGGCGACCCATCCGGACCTGGACTGGGTCGAGGCCGACATCGCCGACTGGGCGCCGGCCGAGCCGGTCGACCTGATCTTTTCCAACGCCGCGCTGCAATGGGTCGAGGGGCATGAGGCGCTGTTTCCGCGCCTGCTGTCCTTCCTCGCCCCCGGCGGGGTGCTGGCGGTGCAGATGCCGCGCAACTTCGACGCGCCGAGCCATGTGCTGATGCGGGCGCTGGCGACCGAGCCGCCCTGGGCCGGCAAGATCCGGCTGCGCCGCCCGCCGGTCGGGATGCCGTCCGCCTATTACGACCTGCTGGCGCCGCGCAGCGCCGCCCTCGACATCTGGGAGACCGAGTATCTCCACGTGCTGAAGGGCGACAATCCGGTGCTGCACTGGGTGCGCGGCACCGCGCTGCTGCCGGTGATGGCGGCGCTGTCGGGCCCCGAGCTGGACGCCTTCATCGCCACCTACGCGTCCCGGCTGGCCCAGGCCTATCCGCCGCAGCCGGACGGCAGCACCCTGTTCCCCTTCCGCCGCCTGCTGCTGCTGGCGAGGGTGGCCGCGTAGGGGGATCGCGCCGCGCCTCATCTCTTTTCTGTCATTGCCGGGCTTGACCCGGCAATCCAGGGGCCACGGAAAGCCGCTCTGGCCGCCCCTGGATGCCACGGTCAAGCCGTGGCATGACAAGAAGAGATAGGTGCCGGCCTACTTCCCCGGCGGCTTGTACCAGGCGTCGAGGGTCTCCTGCACCTTGGCACCGGCCTGTTCCGCGGTCAGGGTGCCGTTCAGCACCTGGGCCGAGACGTTCCAGATCGCCTGGTCGACATTGGGCTTGCCGCGCGACAGAATCTGGTGCGCCAGCCGGATGTTGGAGCCGCAGCTGTCCTTCCAGCTCTGGAACTGCGCCGCCAGCGGGTCCTTCAGCTCGACCTTGTGGGTCGACAGGGTGAAATAGCCCGGCAGGGCGTTGGTGTAGAGCGTCGCGAATTCCGCCGACGCCACCCATTCCAGGAAGGCCCGCGCGGCTTCGGGGTGCTTGCCGCCGGCATTCATGCCGAAGCCGATATCGGTGTGGTTCGAGATGAAGCAGGGATCGCCGGCCTTCTCCACCGGCGGCGGGAAGGCGCCGAGCGGGAAGTCGGCCTGGGCCTCGAACAGCGGGATCTCCCACGACCCGGCCGGGTAGATCGCGGCGCGGCCCAGGGTGAACAGGTTCTGGCTGTCGGGGTAGGATTGCGCCTGGTAGCCGTCGGCCAGGTAGGGCTTCCACGTCGCCAGCTCGGCCCAGGCCGCGACATAGGGCGCGTCGGTGAACTTGGCGGTGCCGGCGATCAGCGCCTTGCGGCCGGGTTCGCCGTGCCAGTGGTTAGGGCCGATGTTCTGGAAGCCCATGGTCGCGGCCTCCCACTGGTCGGCGCTACCGAGCGACAGCGGCACGTCGCCGGCGGCCTTGATCTTGTCGAGCAGGGCGAGGAATTCCGCCTGGGTCTTCGGCGGGGCCAGGCCGAGATCGTCGAACATCTTCTTGTTGTAGATGAAGCCGCCGATGACCGAGCCGACCGGCACGCAATAGGTGGTCTTGCCGTCGTCGGTGCTCCACGCCGTCTTGGCCGCGTCGGTGAAGTTCTCGATGCCCTTGAGGTCGTTCACCGGGGCCAGATGGCCCTTCTGGAACAGCGCCAGCGAGGCGTCGAAGGCGCGGCAGGCGATGATGTCGCCGGCCACCCCGCCCTCCATCTTGGCGTTCAGCGCGGCGTTGTATTCGGTCGGGGCCGAGGGCGCGAAGTTCAGCTTGATGCCGGGATGCGACGCTTCGAAGGCCGGGACGATCTTGTCCTGCCAGATCTTGAGATCGTCGTTGCGCCAGCTTTCGATCGTCAGCGTGACGTCCTCGGCCCGGGCGGCGTCGGTGAGCCCTGCGCCAGCCAGGGCGATGAGCGCGGCGCCGGCCAGCAGCGCGCGCGATGCGATGGTGTTCATGGTCTTGGGCCTCCCCCTCTTGTCTGGTCTAGACCAGCGGCTGGAGGCCGGCTTGTCAACCCCGGGCGGAGAGGGCTCGTCAGTCCAGCTGCAGCACGATGCCCTTGAGATAGGCGCTTTCCGGCAGCAGCGGGTGCACCGGATGGTCCGGCCCGGCGCCGGACTGGCGCAGGATGCGCCCGGTGCGCCCGGCATCGACCAGGCCGCGCGCCACCTGCTCGGCGAACAGCACCGGGTCGACGTGATGGCTGCAGGAGAAGGCGCAGAGGAAGCCGCCGGGCGCGGTGATCCGGGCGGCGAGACGGGTCAGCTTGGCATAGCCCCGCGACCCGGCGGCGAGGTCCTTCTTCGACTTCACGAAGGCCGGCGGGTCGACCACCACCACCTCCCAGCGCTCGCCCTCGCCGCCGCGGCGCTCGATCTCGGCGAAGGCCTCGCCCCGCGCCGTCGTTACCCGGTCGGCGACGCCGTTGGCCGCCGCCGCCTTCGCCGCCAGCTCCAGCGACGGGGCCGAGCGGTCGACCAGCGTCACCGCGGCGGCGCCGGCCAGCGCCGCCTGGATGCCGAAGCCACCGGTGTGGGTGTAGACGTCGATCATCCGCCGGCCGCGCGCCAGCTTGGCCACAAAGGCGCGGTTGTCGCGCTGGTCGAAGAACCAGCCGGTCTTCTGGCCGCCGAGCGGGTCGGCCTCGAACACCGCGCCGTTCTCCTCGACCGCGACCGGGCCGTCGAGGGCGCCGCGGGCGACCCGCACCTCCTCCGCCAGCCCTTCCAGGCTGCGCACGGCGCTGTCGTTGCGCAGCACGATGGCGCGGGGCTTCAGCAGCTCCTCCAGCGCATCGCATAGCGGCCCTTCCAGCCGGTCCATCAGCGCGGTGTTGCTCTGCACCACCAGCACGTCGCCGTAGCGGTCGACGATCAGCCCGGGCAGCCCGTCGGCCTCGGCATGGATCAGGCGGTAGAAGGGCCGGTCGAACAGCCCGTCGCGCAAGGCCACGGCCGCGGCCAGGCGGCGGCGCAGGAAGGCGGTGTCGATCGCCATGCCCGGGTCGCGGTGCAGCATGCGGACGGCGATCAACGCGTGCCGGTTGAAGCCGCCGACGCCCAGCGCCTTGCCGTTCGCCGACTCGACCCGCACCGGGGCGCCCAGCGGCACCTCGCGCAGGTCCGGGGTCATGGCGATCTCGTTGGAGAAGATCCAGGGGTGGCCGGCGGCGACGCGCTTGTCGCGGCCGGGCTGCAGGCGGATGGTCGGCAGGTCGGTCATGGCGGCGGAGCATAGGGATTCGGCCGCCGGACGCAAATCGCCGTGATCGATTGCCGCATAACGCCGATTTGCCGATCGGCGCGCCGACCGATGCGTTGACCGGTCCGAAGCGGCAAGCCTAACCTTTTCGCCGATGGTTTTCCGCACGGGATCGGACGGAACCGCGGCCGGGTGACGACGCCCGACGCCGCGGCGGGTCCCGGCGGCAGGGGGAGCGCTGCGATGGCCTGCAACGTCACGGATGGGATCCCCCGGTGCTGACCCAGATCAAACGACTGTTGGACGAGAGCGCGCCCGACCTGCGCGGCCGGCTGGTGACGATCTATGCGGTGCTGATCGCGCTCAACCTCGGCGCCTGGCTGTGGGCGCTGCTGAGCTTCTACGACAAGCCGGCCCTGCTGGGCGTCGCCCTGGTGGTGTACGGGCTGGGGCTGCGCCACGCGGTCGACGCCGACCACATCGCCGCCATCGACAACGTCACCCGCAAGCTGATGCAGGCGAGGCAGCGCCCGGTCACGATCGGCTTCTTCTTCGCCATGGGCCATTCCACCGTGGTCGTCATCGCCGCCGGCGCCGTCGCCCTGGCGGCATCGCTGCTGGACGGCTTCGACAGCTTCCAGAGCGTCAGCGGCGTGATCGGCACCGCGGTCTCGGCCCTGTTCCTGTTCGCCATCGCGGCGATGAACATCGTCATCCTAGTCTCGATCTACCGCAGCTACCGCCAGGTCCGGCGCGGCGGCGCCTATGTCGAGCAGGACCTCGACATGCTGCTGAACAACCGCGGCTTCCTGGCCCGGATCTTCCGGCCAGTGTTCCGGCTGGTGACCCGCAGCTGGCACATGTTCCCGCTGGGCTTCCTGTTCGGCCTGGGCTTCGACACCGCGACCGAGGTGGCGGTGTTCGGGGTCTCGGCCGCCCAGGCCACCAAGGGCGTGCCGTTCGAGGCGATCCTGGTGTTTCCGCTGCTGTTCGCCGCCGGCATGTCGCTGGTCGACACCACCGACGGGGTGATGATGCTGGGCGCCTATGACTGGGCGTTCGTGAAGCCGATCCGCAAGCTGTACTACAACATGACCATCACCCTGGTGTCGGTGATCGTGGCCATCCTGATCGGCGGCATCGAGGCGCTGGGCCTGATCGGCGACAAGCTGGGGCTGAGCGGCGGCTTCTGGGACGCGGTCGGGGCGCTGAACGACAACTTCAACAATCTCGGCTTCGTCATCATCGGCATCTTCATCGCCGCCTGGGCGCTGTCCTTCGCCATCTACAAGGCGAAACGGCTGGACGAGCTTGACGTGCGGTCGGCCTGAGCCGATGGCTGGCCGGAGCACGACCGAAGGCCAGAGACCATGACCATCCGCCCCGGCCCGCGCAACGCCATCACCGACATCGCCGGGCTGCGGGTCGGCCAGGCCGAGGACCTGGCCGCGCGCACGGGCGTCACCGTGCTGCTGCCCGAGATGCGCTGCGTCGCCGGGGTCGATGTCCGCGGCGGCGGGCCCGGCACCCGCGAGACCGACGCGCTGGACCCGACCTGCATGGTCGAGGCGGTGGACGCGCTGGTGCTGGCCGGCGGTTCGGTCTACGGCCTCGACGCCGCCTCCGGCGTCGTCTCCTGGCTGGCGGCGCGCGGCCGCGGCCTGCCGGTGGCCGGCCTGCACGTGCCGATCGTGCCCGGCGCGATCCTGTTCGACCTGGCCAATGGCGGTGACAAGAGCTGGGGCGACACCCCGCCCTACCGCGCTTTAGCCCTCGCCGCCTGCGACGCCGCCGGCACCGAGGTCCGCCAGGGCAATGCCGGGGCCGGCACCGGCGCCAAGACCGCGACCTGCAAGGGCGGGCTGGGCACCGCCTCGGCGGTCGACCCGGAGACCGGCATCACCGTTGGCGCCCTGGTCGCGGCCAACCCGGTCGGCGCCGTGACCATGCCGGACGGCACCTTCTGGGCGTGGCCCTGGGAGCAGGACAGCGAGTTCGGCGGCCCGCACCGCCCGACCGGCCCGGCCTCGCCCGAGCCAGAATTCTTCCGCCATCCCGCCGCCGCTCCTGCGGTCGGCACCGCTTCGCCCCAGCCCGATCTGGGCGGCAACACCACGATCGGCATCGTCGCGGTCGACGCCATCCTGACCAAGGCCGAGGCCCAGCGCGTGGCAATCATGGCGCAGGACGGGCTGGCCCGCGCCATCCGCCCGGTGCACACGCCGATGGACGGCGACACCATCTTCGCCCTGGCCACCGGCGCCCGCGCGCTGCCCGAGCCGCGGGCCGTGGCGCTGGCCCGGATCGGCGCCATCGCCGCGGATTGCGTCGCCCGGGCCATCGCCCGCGGGGTCTGGCATGCCGAAACGCTGGGGCCGCACCCGGCCTGGCGCGAACGCTGGGGTGCGGCCAAGCCTTGAACCCAGCCCGACCGGGCTGTCATCATCGCGGCGCGACCAACCGGATTCGGACCGGCCGACAGCGAAACCGGCCGGACAGGGAGATGACGATGGGGATGAGGGGCATGCTCGCAGCCGCCACGCTGGCGGTCGGGCTGATCGCGACGCCGGCGCTGGCGGCCAAGGACCAGGCCGTGATCGGCATGGTGCTGGAGCCGCCGAACCTCGACCCCACCGCCGGCGCCGCCGCGGCCATCGCCGAGGTGGTCTACGCCAACCTGTTCGAGGGGCTGACCCGGATCGACGGCCAGGGCCAGGTGCAGCCGGGCCTGGCCACCGAGTGGAAGGTGTCAGACGACGGGCTGACCTACACCTTCACGCTGCGCCACGGCGCCACCTTCCACGACGGCACCAAATTCGAGAGCGACGCGGTCAAGTTCTCGCTGGACCGCGCCCGCGCCCCGGATTCGACCAACCCGCAGAAGGCCTTCTTCGAGCCGATCAAGTCGGTCGACACCCCGGCGGCCGACCAGGTGGTGGTGACCCTGTCGCATCCCGACGGGATGTTCCTGTTCAATATGGGCCAGGCGGCGGCGGTGATCGTGTCGTCGATTTCGGCACCGACCGACAGCACCAAGCCGGTCGGCACCGGCCCGTTCAAATTCGTCGAATGGGTGCCGGGCGACCATGTCACGCTGGAGCGCACCGATGCCTATGCCGGGCCGGCGCCCAAGCTGAACAAGCTGATCTTCCGCTTCGTCGCCGACCCGGCCGCCGCCTCCGCCGCCGTGATGTCGGGCGACATCGACGCCTTCCCCAACATGCCGGCGCCCGAGACGCTGGACCAGTTCAAGGCCGATCCGCGCTTCGTGGTCGAGATCGGCACCACTGCGGGCAAGACGGTGATGGCGGTGAATCAGCGCCGCAAGCCGTTCGACGACGTCAAGGTGCGGCGGGCGCTGGCCATGGCGATCGACCGCAAGGCGCTGATCGACGGCGCCATGTTCGGCTACGGCACCCCGATCGGCAGCCATTTCGCGCCCTATGAGGCCGCGTACAAGGACCTGACCGGCGCCTATCCCTACGACCCGACGAAGGCCAAGGCGCTGCTGGCCGAGGCCGGCTATCCCGACGGCTTCAAGGCGACGCTGAAGCTGCCGCCGCCCGGCTATGCCCGCCGCGGCGGCGAGATCATCCAGGCCCAGCTGGCCGAGATCGGCGTCCAGGTCGAGCTGATTCCGGTGGAATGGGCGCAGTGGCTGGAGCAGGTGTTCAAGGGCTTCGACTACGACATGACCATCGTCTCGCACACCGAGGCGCTGGACATCGGCATCTACGCCCGCGGCAAGGACAAGTACTATTTCGGCTACGACAACCCGGCCTTCGACCAGGTGATCCAGCAGCTGAACAGCGCGGTGGATCCGGAGCAGCGCAAGGCGCTGTACCAGCAGGCGCAGCAGATCCTGTCCGACGACGAGGCGGCGATATTCCTGTTCCAGCTGGCCAAGACCGGGGTGCGCAACGCCAAGCTGATGGGGATGTGGCAGAACAGCCCGATCGCCGCCAACGACATGACCGGGGCGTATTGGGCCGAATGAGAAAGGCGCTGCCGTTCCCTTTCAGTCCCGCTTCCCGCAAGGGGCTATCGGACTCTCACATCCGGGATCGGCAGGGCAGCCTTCGGACGAGAGAGCAGATTGCCTCTCCCGCTTGCGGGAGAGGTCGGGCTCGCGCAGCGAGACCGGGTGAGGGCAGCCCGGCCGCGACACCAGAATCTGAGTTTTAGGGGCGGGCGGATCATGCGCTCCTTCCCGGTCCAGCGGCGCTTTCGGTGAGGCCGCCATCCCCTCACCCGGAGCCGCTTCGCGTCTCCGACCTCTCCCGCAAGCGGGAGAGGCAATCTCGGAGAAGCGGCCCTCGCCCCCTCTTCGCGGCCCGGAGCCCCTGATGCTGGCCTTCCTGGCGCGGCGGTTCGTGACGCTGCTGCTGACCCTGGTGGCCGCCTCGATCGTGGTGTTCACCGTGCTCGAGGTGCTGCCCGGCGACCCCGCCCTGCTGATGCTGGGCACCGAGGCGCGCGAGGACACGCTGGCGGCCCTGCGCAGCCAGATGGGCCTCGACCGGCCGGCGCCGGTCCGCTACCTCGACTGGGTCGGCGGCGCGCTGACCGGCGATCTCGGCACCAGCTACACCTATAAGCTGCCGGTGGCGCAGCTGATCGGCGACCGGCTGGCGGTGACGGCGCCGCTGGCGCTGTTCGCGCTGGCCCTGTCCACCCTCCTGGCCCTGCCGCTGGGCATGCTGGCGGCGATCAAGCACAACCGGGTCGGCGACTGGGGGGTGATGGGGTTCAGCCAGCTCGGCCTCGCCGTGCCCAATTTCTGGGTCGGCATCATGCTGATCTGGCTGTTCGCGCTGCAGCTGGGCTGGTTCGGCGCCGGCGGCTTCCCCGGCTGGTCCGCCGGCTGGGGCGGTGCCCTGCACGCGCTGGTGCTGCCGGCCCTGGCCCTGGCCCTGACCGAGGCGGCGATCCTGGCCCGCGTGGTGCGCTCGGCGATGCTGGAGACGATGCGCGAGGACTATGTCCGCACCGCCCGGGCCAAGGGCCTGTCGAAGGGCGCGGTGCTGCGCCGCCACGTGCTGCGCAACGCGCTGATCCCGGTCGCCACCATCATCGGGCTGCAGTTCGGCTTCCTGATGGCCGGCGCGGTGGTGGTGGAGAACGTCTTCACCCTGCCCGGCCTGGGCCGCCTCGCGTTCCAGGCGATCGCCCAGCGCGACCTGATCGTGGTCAAGGACGTGGTGGTGCTGCTGGCCGCCATCGTCGTCGTGGTGAATTTCCTGATCGACGTGGTCTATGCCGTGATCGACCCGCGGCCGAAGCAGGCGGGGTGACACGATGGTCCGGCTGCTGACCCATCGCGGCTTCATCCTCGGCCTGGCACTGTGCCTGGTCTTCGTCGGCATGGCGCTGCTGAGCCTCGTCTGGACGCCCTATGCGCCGAATGCCATCGCCATCCCCCAGAAGCTGCAGACACCCAGCGCGCTGCACTGGCTGGGCACCGACCAGCTGGGGCGGGACACCCTCTCGCGGCTGATGGTCGGCGCCCGCACCTCGGTCGCGGTCGGGGTGGTCGCGGTCGCCATCGGCCTGGCCGCCGGGCTGCCGCTGGGCTTGTGGGCGGCAGCAAGGCGCGGCTGGACCGACGAGATCCTGGGCCGGGCGATCGACTTGACCTTCGCCTTCCCGGCCATCCTCAGTGCCATCCTGATCACCGCCCTCCTAGGCCCCGGCGCGGTCAACGCCATCCTGGCCATCGGCATCTTCAACATCGCCGTCTTCGCCCGGGTGTCGCGCGGCGCGGCGATGGTGGTGTACGGCCGCGACTTCGTCCGCGCCGCCCAGTCGCTGGGTCGGTCGCGCATCGACATCGCGCTGCGCCACGTGCTGCCGAACATGGCCAATGCGCTGATCGTGCAGGCCACCATCCAGTTCGCCATCGCCATCCTGGCCGAGGCGGCGCTGGGCTATCTCGGCCTCGGCACCCAGCCGCCGCAGGCCAGCTGGGGCAAGATGCTGCTGGACGCCCAGACCCTCTTGGCCCAGGCGCCGCTGCAGGCGGTGTTCCCCGGCCTCGCCATCGCCGTCGCCGTGCTGGGCCTGAACTTGATCGGTGACGGGCTGCGCGACCTGATGGATCCCAGGATGAAGGTCGGGCGAATCGGATAAGCGCCCACGCAAGAACTTTGCGCTGCCACGGGACAATCAGGCGCAACATCCCGCCGGCCGGCGGATAGGGTCGCGAGACCGCAATCCAGGCCGGGGCCGACCGATGCAGCTGCTGTACCAGACCCATTCCCCCTACGCCCGCAAGGTGCTGGTGATGGCGCATGAGGCCGGGCTGGCCGGCCGGATCGAGGTGATCCACCACGAGACCAGCCCGACCCGGCGCAACGACACCGTGTTCGCCGCCAACCCGCTGGGCAAGGTGCCGGTGCTGGTCTGCGACGACGGGCTGGCGCTGTTCGATTCCGTGGTGATCTGCGACCACCTGGACAGCCTGCATGACGGGCCGAAGTTGATCCCGGCCGCGGGTCGGGCCCGGGCCCTGACGCTGCGGTCGCAGGCTATCGCCCAGGGCCTGGCCGATGCCGGCATCGCCCTGCGCTGGGAGACGGAGCGCCGGCCGGAAGCGCTGCGCTATCCCGCTTTGGCCGAGGGCCAGGCGGCGAAGCTGGTCGCGGCCTATGACTTCATCGAGAGCGAGGTCGATCTCGACGGCCCGGTCGATCTCGGCCAGATCGCGCTGGCGACGGCGCTGAGCTGGCTGGAGTTCCGCCGCCTGCCGCCGTTTCGCCCGGGCCGCCCACGCCTGTCGGCCTGGTACGACGCCTTCAGCCGCCGCCCGTCGATGCTGGCGACGCCGCTGGAGGGCGAAACCCAGGATTGAGAGTGCAGGTTGGGTTCGCCGACGCGAACCCAACCACCGAATTGCGGAATTCAGACCGACCCAGCCGGTGTCACGGCGGGAAAGTCCTTCTCGGGATCGAACACGTTGTTGAAGAAATTGGTCAGGGAGTACATGGCCACCAGCGCGACGATCTCCATGACATTCGCATCCGTGTGGCCGGCATCGCGGACGGCTTTCAGATCGGCGTCACCGACATGGCCGCGGGTTTCGATCACCTTGCGGGCAAACTGGACGGCGGCATCCCGCTTCGGGTCGCTGGCATGGCCCTTGCGGGCAAGGATGATCTCATTCGCCGGCAGCTTGGCCAGATGCTCGGCCGTGAAGCTGTGGACCGTCAGGCAGTAGTTGCAGCCATTCACCTCGGAGACGGCGAGGCCGATGCTGTCACGCGTCTTCACGTCGAGCGCCTTGCTCAAGGAGAGGAGCAGGGCGGCCCAGGCGTTGAAGGCGATCGGGCTCTGCACGAAGGTCGCCATCATGGTCGGGGTGAACCCGATGTTCCTGGTGAACGCATCGAGAGTCGACTTCGAATCGGCCGAGACCTGTTCCGGCTTGAGAGCCACGGCTCTTGCCATCGTATTCTCCACAAGTCACTGATTTTACGGAAAATTAGACGAAATCCAGCACTTCGGCCACCGGGCGGCGCGGCTTCTGCGGCCAGTTTCCCGGACGCTCCGGCCCGACCGACAGCAGCATGACCGGCACCTCGTCCTCGGTCAGTCCGAACTCGCGGGCCACCGCCTCGGCGTCGAAGCCGATCATCGGCGTCGACCCCAGGCCCAGCGAGCGGGCCGCGTAGATTATCGCCGTCGCGCCGATGGCGCCGGAGCGCACGGCCTCGTCGCGCTGGCGCTGCGGGTAGTCCCGATACAGGCCGCGGGCCGGGATCTCCCATTCCGGCACCATCGCCGCCGGCATGATCCCCGCTTCCACCAGCGGCGCCAGGCGCTCCGGGATCACGCTGGAATCCGCCAGCTGGCCGCAGATGATGAAGGTGACGGCCGCGTCGGTGATGGGGGGCTGGTTCCAGGCGATCGGCTTCAGCCGGGCCTTCGCTTCGGGCGTGCGCACGGCGATGAAGCGCCAGTTCTGCAGGTGGAAGGATGTCGGCGCGGTGGTGCCGATCCGCACCAGCTCGCGGATCTGGTCGTCGCTCAAGCTGGCGGCAGGGTCGTAGTACTTGGCGGCGCTGCGGCTCAAAATGCAGTCGATGACGGCGTTGGTCATGGCGGTTCCGTTGGACATGGTGATTTCTATGGATCGATGGTGGGTTGAAGCAAAAGAGCGGTCCGCTCTCTCTCTTCTGGAATGCTGCCGGGATGGAGCCTGTCCGGCATCTCATGCCAGGAGCCATGGATCGCGTCCCGGCTTGTCCCGGGCGCGTCCAACTGGGCGCAGCCGGCCGTCCCGGGCAACGCCCGGCCGGCCGAATGCTTCGATAGGCGCGTGTCGCTTGAGGCGCGTGCCGCCTACGGACGGATTCGGATGATCGTCTTGCCCGGGCGGCGCGCGGTCGGGTTGAAGGCGGCGACGGCATCGTCGAGGGTCGCGACGGTGCCGATATGCGGTCGCAGGCGTCCGTCCCGCACCCGCTGGACGATGTCACCCAACTGGCCGCGGTCGGCCTCGACGACGAAATCGATCGCCAGGCCTTCGGTCGGCCGCACCTCGGCCGGCCCGACGACGGACACCAGCGCTCCCCCGGCGCGGACCAGGCCTGCGGATCGCTTCCCGATGTCGCCGCCGATGACATCGAACACCAGATCGATGGCGCCGATGTCTTCCAGGATTTCGTTGTCGAGGTCGACGAACTCCTGTGCGCCGAAGTCGAGCGCCGCCTGACGGTCGGCGGCGCGTCCGGTGCCGATGACGTGGGCGCCGGCCTCTTTGGCGAGCTGGGTCACCATCGACCCGACCGCGCCGGCCGCGCCGTGCACGAGGACGCTCTGCCCCGCCTGAAGGCGGCCGTGCTGGAACAGTCCCTGCCACGCGGTCAGGCCCGAGATCGGCAGGCTCGCGCCCACCGTGAAGTCGACGTCGCCCGGCAGCGCAGCGAGGTTGCGGGCCTCGATCGCGACAGCCTCCGCCAGCGTGCCGTCGCGGTACCAGTCGGCGAGGCCGAACACCCGCTGTCCCACCGACAGTCCCGTCGTGCCGTAGCCGAGAGCGGTGACCACGCCGGCCAGCTCGTGCCCGGGGATCGACGGTGTCCGGTCGCGGTCGCGGCGATCGGTCCAGGTCGAGGGCCATGCCAGCTCGGTCGGGACGAATCCCGATGCATGGATCTCGACGGCGACGTCGTTGATCGCCGCCTGCGGCTCGGGCCGCTCGGCCAGCTTCATCCCGGCCGTTCCCGCCGCCTGGTCCGTCACAACGATTGCCTTCATCGTCCACCTGCCTGTGTGCGGTAGCTCGTGATCTGAAGCCACGCTGCCACCGGTGCCGGCGCGATGAAACCCGCTTCGGGCGTCCCTGGACGAGCGGACACGCATTCCGGAATCCGGAGCTGGCGAGTGCCGAGGATCAATGGCTGACGGGATATCGAGCGTCTTCGTGCGTTGCCTCTCCCGCTCGCGAGACCTTTTCAGAACAGCGTTCCACCCTTTGGCCGTCATTCCCGCGAAAGCGGGAATCTTCTGCAGATCAAGCCGCTACGAGATCCCCTGACTTCACAAACGAAGTGCAACACCCTTTGAAGGGGGTGTTGCGATGGGACGAAGCTACCGACAGTTCAGCCTCGAGGACCGGTGTGAGCTTGCCCGCCTTTACGCCGCCGGAGCCTCGCTCCGGCAAATCGCTGCAGCTCTGGATCGCGCGCCATCGAGCGTGTCTCGGGAGCTGAAGCGCAACAGCGGCGCCGCCGGAGACTACAAACCAGCCTATGCCGGCCAACAAGCC
>NZ_JBFRHF010000048.1:0-23433 GCF_052115705.1 Inquilinus sp. 2KB_23
GGAGGCGTACATCCTGACGAAGGAAGAGGGCGGCCGTCACACGCCGTTCTTCACCAACTACCGGCCGCAGTTCTACTTCCGGACGACGGACGTGACCGGTGTGGTGGCGCTGCCGGAAGGCACCGAGATGGTGATGCCGGGCGACAACATCTCGATGACGGTGACGCTGATTGCGCCGATCGCCATGGATGAGGGCCTGCGCTTCGCCATCCGCGAAGGCGGCCGCACCGTCGGCGCCGGCGTCGTCGCCGGCATCATCAAGTAAGACACGTCAGGTTAGGCTGGCGGTCGCCTTCGGCGACTGTCCGTCTCGAACGAGCGAAAGGGCGGGGATCTCCCCGCCCTTTCGTCGTTTCGGGCGATGGCCGAAGATGGCGTTCCCCAAGATGAGGGCGACCAGGATGGGGGCGAAAGGACCCAGGCGATGGTGATCCGTCTCGACCGCGCGGCGCCGCTGCAGCCCCAGCTCTACGACCAGCTGAAGGCCTCGATCCTGACCGGCGCCACCGCGCCCGGCACGCGGCTGCCCTCGTCGCGCGCCCTGGCCGACCAGTTCGCGATCTCGCGCAACACCGTGCTGATCGCCTATGAGCAGCTCCTGGCCGAGGGCTATCTCGAGACGCGGCCCGGCGCCGGCACCTTCGTCGGCACGGCACTGCCGGCGGGGGCCGAGGCGCTGCCGGGCGACGCGGCCGCCGGGTCGACACCCCATCCGCCGCCGCGGCTGTCGCGCTACAGCGAGCGCCTGCGCGGCCTGGACATCGACAGCCTGACCCGCGGCGGCGGCCTGCGCTACAGCTTCCACTACGGCACGGTCAGCGCCGCCGACTTCCCGGCCGACACCTGGCGCCGGCTGCTGCTGCGCGAGATCCGGCGGCGCGCCGGCAAGCCCTATCTCTACGAGAACCCGCAGGGGCTGCCGGAGCTGCGGGCGGCCCTGTCCGACTACCTGTCGCGGGCCCGGGGCGTGCGGGCGCGGCCGGAGCAGATCCTGATCGTCAACGGCTCGCAGCAGGCGGTCGACCTGGCGCTGCGGGTGCTGGTCGACCCCGGCGACGCCGTGGTGGTCGAGGATCCCGGCTATTCCGGCGCGCGCCTGGCCTGCGAGGCGATCGGCGCCCGTCTGCTGCGCGTCCCGGTCGATGCCGAGGGCATGGACACGGGCCGTCTGCCGCCGCCCGAGGCCGGTGCGCGCCTGGCCTTCGTCACGCCCGGGCACCAGTTCCCAACCGGCGGGGTGATGCCGGTGTCGCGCCGCCTTGCCCTGCTCGACTGGGCCGGGCGCGGCGGCACCGTGGTCTTCGAGGACGACTATGACAGCGAGTACCGCTACGAGGGTCGGCCGGTCGAATCGCTGCAGGCGCTCGACCGCTCGGGGCTGGTGATCTATTCCGGCACCGTATCCAAGGTGCTGTCGCCCGGCCTGCGCCTCGGCTACATGGTGCTCCCGCCGGACCTGGTCGGGCCGTTCCTGCACGCCAAGCAGCTGACCGACCGCCACACCGCTTCGCTCGACCAGGCGGTGTTCGCCCATTTCATCCGCGATGGCCATTTCGAACGCCACATCCGCCGCACCCGCCGGCGCAACCAGCGCCGCCGCGACGTGCTGGTGGCCGCGCTGCAGGCCGCCTTCGGCCCGGCGGTGGAGATCCAGGGAGCGAAGGCCGGGATGCATGTGGTGGTCCGCTTCCGCGACATCCCGTCGGCCCTGGCCAGCAGCGTGGCCGAGGCGGCGGCGCTGCGCTCCGTCGGCATCGTGCCGGCCGAGATGGCCGGCGAGCGGGCGGAAGGGCGGGCCGGCTTCCTGATGGGCTATGCCGCGCTGGAGGATGCGGACATCCGCCAGGGCGTCGCCCTGCTGCACGAGGCGGTGCAGTCCTTCCGCCGCGGCGGAGAGGGCTGAATCGGGCATCGCGCTGGCCGACTGGTACCAAGGATTTCGCAGAAATCGGAATCCACTGTCGGGATCGCCACATTATCCGTGCTGAAGTGGCTCCTTGAAATCACCGGATTGGTGGATCTTCTCCGACCGGTCGGCGGATCCTAGTCTGCCGGACGATTTTTCGTTCGGAGACTGGACATGACGACCAACGGCGCGACCCCTCACGACACCGCCGCCCCGCCCGCCTCGGCGCTGCGCCTGAAGACCGGCCTCGCCGAGATGCTGAAGGGCGGCGTCATCATGGACGTGACCGATGCCCGCCAGGCCGAGATCGCCGAGCGCGCCGGCGCCGTCGCGGTGATGGCGCTGGAGCGGGTGCCGGCGCAGATCCGCGCCGAGGGCGGCGTGGCCCGCATGGCGTCGCCGGTCAAGATCAAGGAGATCCTGGCCGCGGTCTCGATCCCGGTGATGGCCAAGTGCCGCATCGGCCATTTCGTCGAGGCGCAGGTGCTTCAGGCGCTGGGCGTCGACTTCATTGATGAATCCGAGGTGCTGACCCCGGCGGACGAGGCCCATCACGTCGACAAGCACGCCTTCGTCACCCCCTTCGTCTGTGGCGCCCGCAACCTGGGCGAGGCGTTGCGCCGGATCGCCGAAGGCGCGGCGATGATCCGCACCAAGGGCGAGGCCGGCACCGGCGACGTCGTCCATGCGGTCCAGCACCTGCGCCAGATCGTCAAGGACATGCGCGGCCTGACCGTGCTCGGGCCTGAGGAGCTGTACGCCGCGGCCAAGGAGCTCGCCGCGCCCTACGAGCTGGTCCGCATGGTGGCTCAGACCGGCCGGCTGCCGGTGCCGAACTTCTCGGCCGGCGGCATCGCCACCCCGGCCGATGCGGCGTTGGTGCGTCAGCTGGGCGCCGAGGCGGTGTTCGTCGGCTCCGGCATCTTCATGCAGGATTCGCAGACCTTCGCCGAGCCGGATGAGGCCGAGCGTCGGGCCCGCGCCATCGTCCGCGCCACCACCCATTACGACAATGCCGAGATCCTGGCCGAGGCCAGCGAGGAGTGCACCGGCGCGATGAGGGGCCTGGCGATCGCATCGCTGCAGCCGGCCCAGCTGCTGCAGACCCGCGGATGGTGACGGCGGGGCCGCGCATCGGCGTCCTGGCGCTGCAGGGCGACGTCGACGCCCATGCCCGGGCGCTGGCGGAGGTGGGCGCCGTGGCGGTGCCGGTGCGCCTGCCGGCCCAGCTCGCCGGCCTCGACGGGCTGGTGATCCCGGGCGGCGAGTCCAGCACCCTGCTGAAGCTGGCGGCGCGGGACGGCATGTTCGCGGGGCTCAAGGGCTTCGCCGAGACCATGCCGGTGTTCGGCACCTGTGCCGGCTGCATCCTGCTGGCCCGCCGGGTGCTGCGGCCGGAGCAGGCGAGCCTGGGCGTGCTCGACGCCACGGTCGAGCGCAACGGCTATGGCCGGCAGATCGACTCCGCGATCCTGGAGACGCCGACGGTGCTGCCGGGCGGTGCGATGGAGGCGGTCTACATCCGGGCGCCGCGGATCGTCGCCACCGGGCCGGCGGTCGAGGTGCTGGCGACGCGCGATGGTGAGCCGGTACTGGTGCGCCAGGGCCGGCTGCTGGCCGCGACCTTCCATCCCGAGCTGTCGGCCGACCGGCGGGTGCACCGCCTGTTCCGCGACATGGCGGCGGCCGGCGGCGAGGCGCACCGGGCGGCCTGAGCGCGTCCCCGCCGTAAAAGCGGAGCCGGTCAGGAACAGGTGTTGATTCCCGGACGCGCTTCCGCTAGAAGACCGTTCGCTCCGCGGTCAGGGCGGCGAGCGCGCCTCGACGTGTTTCCTGAAGGCAGGGCGGTCCCCGGAGGAGTGTAGCTCAACTGGTAGAGCGTCGGTCTCCAAAACCGAAGGCTGGGGGTTCGAAACCCTCCACTCCTGCCACGCCCGCCTGACCGGCGAATTGATTTGGTAGACATGGCCAAGACCAGCCCCGTCCAGTTCTTCAGGCAGGTGCGTCAGGAGACCGCCAAGGTCACCTGGCCGACACGGAAGGAGACCGCGATCACCACCGGCATGGTGTTCGTGTTCGTGATCATCATGTCGTTGTTCTTCCTCCTCGTCGACTGGGGCGCCGGAATGCTCGTGACCTCCATCATCGGTCTGGGGGGCTGAGCCATGGCGATACGTTGGTACGTGCTGCACGTCTATTCGAATTTCGAGAAGAAGGTTGCGGAGTCGATCCGCGAGCAGGCGGAACAGAAGGGGCTTTCCGACCATTTCGAGCAGATCGTCGTGCCGACCGAAGAGGTCGTCGAGATCCGCCGCGGTCAGAAGGTCAACACCGAACGGAAGTTCTTTCCGGGCTATGTGCTCCTGAAGATGGAGCTGTCCGACCGGGCTTGGCACCTGGTGAAGAACACGCCGAAGGTCACGGGTTTCCTCGGGTCCGGCAACAAGCCGATCCCGATCAGCGAGGCCGAGGCGATGCGGATCATGAAGCAGGTCCAGGAAGGTGTGGAGCGGCCGAAGCCGTCCATCATCTTCGAGATCGGCGAGACGGTCCGCGTGGCTGACGGTCCATTCACCAGCTTCAACGGCGTGGTGGAGGAAGTGGACGAGGAACGGTCGCGGCTCAAGGTCGCGGTCTCCATCTTCGGTCGTGCGACTCCGGTCGAGTTGGAGTACACGCAGGTCGAGAAGGTTTCGTGACGGTCCGCGCTCCCCGCTGATGCGGGGGGTGCGATCGTGGTTTGAACACCCCGCGCCTTCGGGTGCGGGGCAGCAGTGCGGGAGACCCTCCCGGAAAGTCCTCCGGGGGTCGTTACCGCGCTTCCCCGTCCCTCCGGCCCTGCCGGGGGGATGCCTTGTTGAGGGATAACAGATGGCGAAGAAGATCGTCGGTCAGATCAAGCTGCAGGTGCCCGCGGGCGCCGCCAACCCGTCGCCGCCGATCGGCCCGGCGTTGGGTCAGCGCGGTCTGAACATCATGGAGTTCTGCAAGGCGTTCAACGCGCTGACCCAGAATCTCGAGAAGGGGATGCCGATCCCGGTCGTGATCACGGCCTATGGCGATCGGACGTTCACCTTCGTCACCAAGACTCCGCCGAACACCTACTTCATCAAGAAGGCCGCCGGCCTCGCCAAGGGCAGCCAGACGCCCGGCAAAGGCAGCACGGTCGGCCAGATCACGATGAAGCAGATTCGCGAAATCGCCGAGGTCAAGATGAAGGACCTCAACGCGAATGACGTCGACGCGGCTGCCCAGATGATCAAGGGCTCCGCCCGATCGATGGGCATCGAGGTGGTGGAGTAACCAGCCATGGCGAAGATTTCCAAGCGCTTGCGCGCCGTGACCAAGGGGCTCAACCCCGAGACCTCCTACGAGCTGGCTCAGGCCATCAAGCTCGTCAAGGGCAGCGCCACGGCCAAGTTCGATGAGACCGTCGAGATCGCGATGAATCTCGGCATCGACCCGCGCCATGCCGACCAGATGGTCCGCGGCGTGGTCCAGCTGCCGAACGGCACCGGCAAGGACGTCCGCGTCCTGGTGTTCGCGAAGGGCGACAAGGCCGAACAGGCCCAGGCCGCCGGCGCGGACATCGTCGGCGCCGAGGATCTCGCCAAGGAGATCCTCGAAGGCCGGATGGACTTCGACCGCTGCATCGCTACCCCCGACATGATGGGTGTGGTCGGTCGCCTCGGTAAGGTGCTGGGCCCCCGCGGCCTGATGCCGAACCCGAAGCTCGGCACGGTCACCGCCGATGTCGCTGCCGCGGTCAAGGCCGCCAAGGGCGGTGCCGTGGAGTTCCGCGCCGAGAAGGCCGGCCTCGTCCATGCCGGCGTCGGCAAGGCGAGCTTCACGGAAGAGGCGCTGCTCGGCAACATCCGCGCCTTCGTCGAGGCGATCCAGCGCGCCAAGCCCAGCGGGGCGAAGGGCACCTATCTCAAGAAGGTGACCGTCACCTCGACCATGGGCCCGGGCTACAAGCTCGACCTGGCGAAGCTGCACGAGGGCGCGGGCGCCTGATCGGCGTCCCGACCTCGAGGAATACGCGGCCCGCAAGGGCTGCGGACAGGGTGGGGCTCCGGCCCCGCCCGAACCTGTCCGAGACTGCAGGCGCGTCGCAAGACGCTTAAAACCCACCTGCATAGACGGGAGTCGAACCCAATCAACGGCGGCGGCCGGACCTCGGTCCGGGCGTCGCGCGGGGCTTGGACTTCTGGGACAGGAGAGCGGGTCGGTGCTCCGGGCCTTCGGGTTCTGAGTGCCGGTCCAGTGTGGACTGGGGTTCCATTCCGGCTTCGGCCGGGGCGGGATCCCGACAACGGAGGCGATCCGTGAACCGTACACAGAAGGAAGAGAAGATCGCCGCGTTGCAGGAGTCGTTCCGGACGGCGACGATGGTCGTGGTCACCCGCCAAGGCGGGATGACGGTGGCCGAGTCGACCGATCTCCGGCGGCAAATGCTTGCGGCGGGCGCTTCGTTCCGCGTGACCAAGAATCGGCTCGCCCGCATCGCCCTTTCGGGCACCCAGTTCGAGCATCTGGCGGACCTGTTCACCGGCCCCACCGCAATCGCGTTCTCTCAGGACCCGGTTGCGGCGGCAAGGGTGGCGGTCGACTACGCCAAGAAGAACGACAAGCTGCAGATCATCGGCGGCGGACTCGGTCTTCAGACGCTCGATCAGAAGGGTGTCGAGGCTCTCGCCACGCTGCCGTCGCTCGACGAGCTGCGGGCGAAGCTGGTGGGCATGATCCAGACTCCGGCGACGCGTATCGCTGGTGTTCTGCAGGCGCCGGCCGGGCAGCTCGCCCGGGTCATCGGGGCCTATGCCAAGAAGGACGAGGCGGCATAGAGCCGCACCTGTTGAATCCCTACCCAGAAGACCCAAGTTTAGGAGAACGAAATGGCTGATCTTGCAAAGATTGTCGACGATCTGTCGAGCCTGACGGTCCTCGAGGCCGCCGAGCTGTCGAAGCTGCTTGAGGAGAAGTGGGGCGTGTCCGCCGCTGCTCCTGTCGCCGCTGCTGCCGCTCCGGCTGCTGCTGCTGCCGCCCCGGCGGAAGAGCAGACCGAGTTCAACGTCATCCTGACGGAAGCCGGCGAGAAGAAGATCAACGTGATCAAGGAGGTCCGTGCGATCACCGGACTCGGCCTCAAGGAGGCCAAGGATCTCGTCGAAGGCGCGCCGAAGTCCGTCAAGGATGGCGTGTCGAAGGACGAGGCCGCCAAGATCCGCAAGCAGCTCGAAGAGGCCGGCGCCAAGGTCGACGTCAAGTAAGACGGCGTGGCACTTCAAGCTGTTTGGTTAGTCTAGTCCGGGCGCGGTCGATCCCTCGGGGTCGACCGCGAACGGGCGTTTGTGTTTTGTACCTGTTCGGCATTTGTTGGAATTGAGGGGCTCCCATGGCTCAGACCTTCACCGGCCGTAAGCGCGTCCGCAAGAGTTTCGGGCGGATTCCCGAGGTTGCCCAGATGCCAAACCTGATCGAGGTGCAGCGCAGCTCCTACGATCAGTTCCTGCAGATGAACATCAAGCCGGCGGCCCGGGCCATTCTCGGCCTGCAGGAGGTGTTCCGGTCGGTGTTCCCGATCAAGGACTTCTCTGAACGCGCCGAGCTCGACTTTGTTTCCTATGAGCTCGAAGAGCCGAAATACGACGTCGAGGAGTGCCAGCAGCGGGGCATGACCTTCGCCGCGCCGCTCAAGGTGACGCTGCGCCTGACCGTGTTCGATGTCGAGGAGGATACGGGCCTGCGCTCGATCCGCGACATCAAGGAGCAGGACGTCTACATGGGCGACATGCCGCTCATGACGGCGAACGGCACCTTCATCATCAACGGCACCGAGCGCGTCATCGTCTCCCAGATGCACCGCAGCCCGGGCGTGTTCTTCGACCACGACAAGGGCAAGACCCATTCCTCGGGCAAGTACCTGTTCGCGGCCCGCGTGATCCCCTATCGCGGCTCCTGGCTCGACTTCGAGTTCGATGCCAAGGACCACATGTATGTCCGCATCGACCGGCGCCGCAAGCTGCCGACCACGACGCTGCTGATGGCGCTGGATTCGGCCGAGACCGCCGCGCTGCGCGACGAACGCCGCAAGGAAGGCCGCGGCCTGCAGCCCTATGAGGCGCAGGGCATGAGCCGGGAGGAGATCCTCAGCTACTTCTACGACGAGGTCGCCTACACCCGCACCAAGGACGGCTGGAAGACCGCCTTCGACGGTGATCGCCTGAAGGGCGCCAAGCTGACGGCCGACCTGGTCGACGCCGCCTCGGGCGAGGTCGTGGCCCCGAGCGAGACCAAGATGACGCCGCGCGTCATCAAGAAGCTGGTCGAGCAGGGCGTCACCGACATCCTGGTCCCGTCCGAGGACCTGATCGGCCGCTACCTGGCCGGCGACGTGATCGACGAGAGCAACGGCGAGATCTACTTCGAGGCCGGTGACGAGGTCACCCAGGCCGTGCTCGACCTGTTCCTGGACAAGGGCTTCGACACGCTGACGGTGCTGGCGATCGACCACGTCAATGTCGGCCCGTATGTCCGCAGCACCCTGGCGATCGACCGCAACGCCAGCCGCGAGGACGCGCTGATCGACATCTACCGGGTGATGCGCCCGGGCGAGCCGCCGACGCTGGAGAGCGCCGAGGCGCTGTTCAATGGCCTGTTCTTCGACCAGGAGCGCTACGACCTCTCGGCCGTCGGCCGGGTGAAGATGAACGCGCGCCTGGGCTTCCAGACCGACGACCAGCTGCGCGTGCTGCGCAAGACCGACGTGCTGTCGATCCTGAAGATCCTGGTCGACCTCAAGGACGGCCGCGGCGAGATCGACGACATCGACAACCTCGGCAACCGCCGCGTCCGCTCGGTCGGCGAGCTGATGGAGAACCAGTACCGCGTCGGCCTGCTGCGCATGGAGCGCGCGATCCGCGAGCGCATGTCCTCGGTCGACATCGACACGATCATGCCGCACGACCTGATCAACGCGAAGCCGGCGGCGGCGGCGGTGCGGGAGTTCTTCGGCTCCTCGCAGCTCAGCCAGTTCATGGACCAGACCAACCCGCTGTCCGAGATCACGCACAAGCGGCGCCTCTCGGCCCTCGGGCCGGGCGGCCTGACCCGCGAGCGTGCGGGCTTCGAAGTGCGCGACGTGCACCCGACCCATTACGGCCGGATCTGCCCGATCGAGACGCCGGAAGGCCCGAACATCGGCCTGATCAACTCGCTGGCGACCTACGCCCGGGTGAACAAGTACGGCTTCATCGAAAGCCCCTACCGCAAGATGGTCGAGGGCCGCGTCACCGACGAGGTGATCTACCTCTCGGCGATGGAGGAGAGCCGCTACACCATCGCCCAGGCGAATGCCGAGCTGGATGCCGAGGGCCGCTTCGTCGGCGACCTCGTCTCCTGCCGTCAGGGCGGCGACTACATCATGTCGAAGCCGGACGCGATCGACCTGGTGGACGTCTCGCCGAAGCAGATCGTCTCGGTGGCCGCGGCGCTGATCCCGTTCCTCGAAAACGATGACGCCAACCGCGCGCTGATGGGCTCGAACATGCAGCGCCAGGCGGTGCCGCTGGTCCGCGCCGACGCGCCGCTGGTCGGCACCGGCATGGAAGGCACGGTCGCCCGGGATTCCGGCGTGACCATCGTCGCCCGCCGCGGCGGCGTCGTCGACACGGTGGACGCCACCCGCATCGTCGTGCGGGTGACCGACACCGAAGGCGCCGTCTCCACCGTCGACATCTACAACCTGCTGAAGTTCCAGCGCTCGAACCAGAGCACCTGCATCACCCAGCGGCCGCTGGTGAAGGTCGGCGACCGCGTGGCCAAGGGCGACATCGTCGCCGACGGCCCGTCGACCGAGCTCGGCGAGCTCGCGCTCGGCCGCAACGTGCTCGTCGCGTTCATGCCCTGGAATGGCTACAACTTCGAGGACTCGATCCTCATTTCCGAGCGCATCGTCAAGGACGACGTCTTCACCTCGATCCACATCGAGGAATTCGAGGTGATGGCGCGCGACACCAAGCTCGGCCAGGAAGAGATCACCCGCGACATCCCGAATGTCGGTGAAGAGGCGCTGCGCCACCTCGACGAGGCCGGCATCGTCTACATCGGCGCCGAGGTGAAGCCGGGCGATATCCTGGTCGGCAAGGTCACGCCGAAGGGCGAAAGCCCGATGACGCCGGAGGAGAAGCTGCTCCGCGCCATCTTCGGCGAGAAGGCATCCGACGTCCGCGACACCTCGCTGCGTCTGCCCCCCGGCGTGACCGGGACGATCGTCGAGGTGCGGGTGTTCTCGCGCCGCGGCGTCGACAAGGACGAGCGCGCGCTGGCGATTGAGCGGGCCGAGATCGAGCGGCTGGCCAAGGACCGCGACAGCGAGCGCGCGATCCTGGAGCGCAGCTTCTTCGCCCGGCTGAAGGAGCTGCTGCTGGGGCAGACCTCGGTCTCCGGCCCGAAGGGCTTCGCCACCGGCGGCGCGATCACCGACGCGCAGCTGAAGGACTTCAGCCGCGGCCAGTGGCGCCAGGTCACCATCGCCGACGAGGCGCGGATGGCCGACATCGAGGCCATGGGTCACCATTTCGACGATCAGGTGAAGGCCCTCGAGGCGCGGTTCGACAACAAGGTCGAGAAGCTGCAGCGCGGCGACGAACTGCCGCCCGGCGTGATGAAGATGGTCAAGATCTTCGTCGCGGTGAAGCGCAAGCTGCAGCCCGGCGACAAGATGGCCGGCCGTCACGGCAACAAGGGCGTCGTGTCCAAGATCATGCCGATCGAGGACATGCCGTACCTGGATGACGGCACCCATGTCGACCTGGTGCTGAACCCGCTCGGCGTGCCCAGCCGCATGAATGTCGGACAGATCCTGGAGACCCATCTCGGCTGGGCGGCCGCCGGCATCGGCCGCCAGATCGGCGACATTGTCGACCAGTACCAGGCCCATGCCCGGCGCGGCGAGGATAACGCCAAGACGGTCAAGGCGCTGCACGGCAAGCTGCAGGACGTCTACGGCGACGGCCAGTATGCGGAAGACATCAAGGACATGTCGGTCGACGAAGTGATCGAGATGTCCGGCAACCTCCGCAAGGGCGTGCCGATGGCGACGCCGGTGTTCGACGGCGCCCGCGAGGACGACATCGTGGAGATGCTGGCGAAGGCGGGTCTCGCCTCCTCCGGCCAGGTGACGCTCAGCGACGGGCGGACCGGCGAGCAGTTCGCCCGCAAGGTGACCGTCGGCTACATCTACATGCTCAAGCTGCACCATCTCGTCGACGACAAGATCCATGCCCGTTCGATCGGCCCGTACAGCCTGGTCACCCAGCAGCCGCTGGGCGGCAAGGCCCAGTTCGGCGGCCAGCGCTTCGGCGAAATGGAGGTCTGGGCTCTCGAGGCCTACGGTGCGGCCTACACGCTGCAGGAGATGCTGACGGTGAAGTCGGACGACGTGTCCGGCCGCACCAAGGTCTACGAGGCGATCGTCCGTGGCGACGACAACTTCGAGGCCGGCATCCCGGAATCCTTCAACGTTCTGATGAAGGAACTGCGGTCGCTGGGCCTCAACGTCGAGCTCGAGCAGCGCAACTACTAAGCCGCTTCCGGCGGCCGGTCCCGGACGGGACCGGCCGTCGTTGAACCCTATACGTCCGTCCCTACCCCCAGGGGAGCAGGTACATGAACGAGTTGATGAATCTCGTCGGCCAGGTCTCGACGCCGCAGAGCTTCGACCAGATCAAGATCCAGATCGCCAGCCCGGAGCGCATCCGCTCCTGGTCGTACGGCGAGATCAAGAAGCCGGAGACGATCAACTACCGGACCTTCAAGCCGGAGCGCGACGGCCTGTTCTGCGCCCGGATTTTCGGACCGATCAAGGATTACGAGTGCTTGTGCGGCAAGTACAAGCGCATGAAGTATCGCGGCATCATCTGCGAGAAGTGCGGCGTCGAGGTCACGCTGTCGAAGGTCCGGCGCGAGCGCATGGGCCACATCGAGCTGGCCTCGCCGGTGGCGCATATCTGGTTTCTGAAGTCGCTGCCGTCGCGCATCGGCCTGATGGTCGACATGACGCTCAAGGATCTCGAGAAGGTCCTGTACTTCGAGAGCTTCGTGGTGGTCGAGCCCGGCCTGACCGCGCTGAAGAAGAACCAGCTCCTCACCGAGGACGAGTATCTTCGCGCCCAGGACGAGTACGGCGAGGATTCCTTCACCGCCAAGATCGGCGCCGAGGCCCTCAAGGGCATGCTTTCGGGCATGGACCTCGAGGAGCAGAAGGTGCAGGTCCGCGAGGATCTGCGCGAGACCGGCTCCGAGGCCAAGCGCAAGAAGCTGGTCAAGCGTCTGAAGCTGATCGACGCCTTCCTGGAATCCGGCTCGCATCCGGAATGGATGGTGCTCGACGTCGTGCCGGTGATCCCGCCGGAGCTGCGACCGCTCGTCCCCCTGGACGGCGGCCGCTTCGCGACCTCGGACCTGAATGACCTGTACCGCCGCGTCATCAACCGCAACAACCGCCTGAAGCGGCTGATCGAGCTGCGCGCGCCCGACATCATCGTGCGCAACGAAAAGCGCATGCTGCAGGAGGCGGTCGACGCCCTGTTCGACAACGGCCGCCGCGGCCGCGTCATCACCGGCGCCAACAAGCGTCCGCTGAAGTCGATCAGCGACATGCTGAAGGGCAAGCAGGGCCGGTTCCGTCAGAACCTGCTCGGCAAGCGCGTCGACTATTCCGGCCGTTCGGTCATCGTCGTCGGGCCGGAGCTGAAGCTCCACCAGTGCGGCCTGCCGAAGAAGATGGCGCTCGAGCTGTTCAAGCCGTTCATCTACCACAAGCTTGAACTCTACGGCATGGCGTCCACCATCAAGGCCGCGAAGCGGATGGTGGAGAAGGAGCGGCCGGAGGTCTGGGACATCCTCGAGGAGGTCATCCGCGAGCACCCGGTCCTGCTGAACCGCGCCCCGACGCTGCATCGCCTGGGCATCCAGGCGTTCGAGCCGACCCTGATCGAAGGCAAGGCGATCCAGCTGCACCCGCTGGTCTGCACCGCCTTCAACGCCGATTTCGACGGCGATCAGATGGCGGTTCACGTCCCGCTCGCGCTTGAGGCCCAGCTCGAGGCCCGCGTGCTGATGATGTCGACCAACAACATCCTCAGCCCGGCCAACGGCAAGCCGATCATCGTGCCGTCGCAGGACATCGTCCTCGGCATCTACTATCTGTCGATGGAGCGGAACGACAAGCTCGGCCCCGCGCTGTCGATCGATGGGATCGAGGCACTGACCTCGGCGATCACCAATGACGACATCATCCTGCAGAACCCGGCCAAGCCGGTGGATGTGGTCGACGTCACCGACGTCAAGGCGGTGTTCGAGAAGCTGAAGTCGGGCAAGCTGACCGCCCATCAGATCCCCCGTTTCGCCTCGATCGGCGAGATGGAACAGGCGATGTCGGTGGGTGCGATCGGCATGCACAGCCGGATCAAGACCCGCTTCAAGACGGTCGACGAGACCGGGCAGGAGATCATCCAGCGCGTCACCACGACGCCGGGCCGGATGCTGCTGTCCGAGATCCTGCCGCGCAACATCGCGGTGCCGTTCTCGCTGGTCAATCGGCTGCTGACGAAGAAGGACGTCACCAACGTCATCGACATCGTCTACCGCCACTGCGGCCAGAAGGAGACGGTGATCTTCTGCGACCGGCTGATGGGCCTGGGCTTCGCCCATGCCTGCCGCGCCGGCATCTCCTTCGGCAAGGATGACATGGTCATCCCGAAGGCGAAGGAAGAGCTGATCGCCAAGGCGACGCAGCTGGTGAAGGAGTACGAGAACCAGTACCTCGACGGCCTGATCACCCGCGGCGAGAAGTACAACAAGGTGGTCGACGTGTGGTCGAACACCACCGACGAGGTGGCGCGCGAGATGATGGCCGAGATCCAGGCCACGCTCACCGACCCGACCCGGCAGGTGAACTCGGTCTACATGATGGCCCATTCGGGCGCTCGTGGTTCGGCGGCGCAGATCCGGCAGCTCGCCGGCATGCGCGGCCTGATGGCGAAGCCGGACGGGTCGATCATCGAGACCCCGATCATCTCGAACTTCAAGGAAGGCCTGACCGTTCTCGAGTACTTCAACTCGACGCACGGTGCCCGTAAGGGCCTCGCGGACACCGCCTTGAAGACCGCGAACTCGGGCTACCTGACCCGCCGCCTGGTCGACGTCGCGCAGGATTGCGTGGTGGTCGAGGAGGATTGCGGCACCAAGAACGGCATCACCACCGGCGCCGTGATCGACGGCGGCGAGCTGATCGTGCCGCTGGGCGAGCGCGTCCTCGGGCGTTGCGCCGGCGAGGCGGTGCTGCATCCGCTGACCGGCGAGATCGTGGTCCAGGCGGGCGAGCTGATCGACGAGGCCCTGGTCGAGGCGGTGGAGAACGCCGGCATCGACCGGATCCTGATCCGTTCGGCGCTGACCTGCGAGACCAAGGGCGGCATCTGCGGCAAGTGCTACGGCCGCGATCTGGCCCGCGGCACCACGGTGAACATCGGCGAGGCCGTCGGCGTCATCGCGGCGCAGTCGATCGGCGAGCCGGGCACGCAGCTGACGATGCGGACGTTCCACATCGGCGGCGCCGCCCAGCGCGGTGCCGAGCAGTCGGCGATCGAGGCGTCGTTCGACGCCAAGGTTCAGATCAAGAACCGCAACGTCGTCAAGAACGGCCAGGGCGTCCTGGTGGTGATGAGCCGGAACTGCGAACTCCAGCTCGTCGACGGGCAGGGTCGCGAGAAGGCCCGCCACCGCCTGCCCTACGGCGCCAAGCTGCTGGTCGATGAAGGCGAGAAGATCGAGCGCGGCCGCAAGATGGCCGAGTGGGATCCGTACACCATGCCGATCATCACCGAGAAGGCGGGTACGGCGACCTATGTCGACCTGGTCGAAGGCGTCTCGATGCGCGAGGTCGTCGACGAGCAGACCGGCATCTCGGCCAAGGTGGTGGTCGACTGGCGGCAGCAGCCGCGTGGCGACCAGCTGAAGCCCCGCATCGTCCTGCGCGACGAGAAGGGCGAGGTCATCCGCCTGCCGAACGGCCTGGAGGCGCGCTACTTCCTCTCGGTCGACGCCATCCTGCAGGTCGACAACGGCAGCCAGGTCCAGGCCGGCGACGTCATGGCGCGTATCCCGCGCGAAGGGTCGAAGACCCGCGACATCACCGGCGGTCTGCCGCGGGTGGCGGAGCTGTTCGAGGCCCGCAAGCCGAAGGACTACGCGATCATCTCGGATCTCGATGGTCGGGTCGAATTCGGCAAGGACTACAAGACCAAGCGCCGGATCGTGGTGCGGAGCGAGGAGTCGGGCGAGGAGCGCGAATACCTCATTCCGAAGGGCAAGCACATCTCGGTGCAGGAAGGCGACTACGTCCTCAAGGGCGACCAGCTGCTGGACGGCAACCCGGTGCCCCACGACATCCTGTCGGTCCTCGGCGTCGAGGCGCTCGCTGACTACCTCGTCAACGAGATCCAGGACGTCTACCGGCTGCAGGGCGTGAAGATCAACGACAAGCACATCGAGGTGATCGTCCGCCAGATGCTGCAGAAGATCGAGGTCACCGAGGTCGGCGACACCACCCTCCTGATCGGCGACCAGGTCGATCGCGAGGACTTCGAAGCCGAGAACGAGAAGGCGATCCGCGAGGATCTGCGTCCGGCCAAGGGCGTGTCCGTGCTCCAGGGCATCACCAAGGCCTCGCTGCAGACCAAGTCGTTCATCTCGGCGGCGTCGTTCCAGGAGACCACCCGCGTCCTCACCGAGGCGGCGGTCTCCGGCAAGATCGACGATCTCGCCGGTCTGAAGGAGAACGTCATCGTCGGCCGCCTGATCCCCGCGGGCACCGGCTCCGTGGTCAACCGCCTGCGTCAGATCGCCGGCGAGCGCGACCGCGTGGCCCGACTGCAGCACGAGGAGCAGGAGGAAGCGGCGCTTCCTGCCGGCGAGGCCAGCGCCGCCTGATCCCAGGCGTCGGCCTTCTCAACGACAAGAAACCCCCTCCGGTCCGCCGGAGGGGGTTTTTCTTTGGCTGTGCGGGGAGGAGGGGCGGGGGCTTGGCTCAGCCGGCCGTCGGCAACGTTGCACCATCGCTGGCGTAGACGGTGTCGATCCAGCAGGTCAGCGGCGTGTACTGCACCACGATGTGGCCGCCGCGGCCGGTCAGCGTGACCCAGGCCTGGTTCTGCTCATAGTGTTCGTGCCTGCCTCCCGGAGTGCCCTCGCGGATGGAGGCGATCTGGCCGGCGGTGATGTGGCGGGCGGTCAGCGTCCCCGCGATCGCGGCGCTGCAGGCCCCGCCGTCGGATAGCTGGCTGACCCGCTCGGCCACGGCCGGGTCGGGGGCGACCTGCGCCGGCGGCGTCAGGCTGGCGCAGCCGGCGAGGAGAAGAAGAGAACCGATAAGGATTGTTCGGGTCGGGACCATGGCCGCCTTCCGAGTGGCCAGGCGGCCGAAGGGACCGTCGCCTCCCCGCGATATGGGGTGCCGGACCGGCCGCTCAATGATCGTTGCCGAAGCTTAACGATCTCTCCAGGAAGCCCGGTCGCAGGCCGCTCCTGGCCTTGCGGGCGGCTCGTGCGCCGCGTTGCCGCAGGCCATGTCGGAGAGGCTCAGCCGATCTCCGGCAGCGTCGCGCCGTAGCGGGGGTAGATCGCGGTGACCAGGCAGTGGTCGGGGTCGTATTCGACCACGATGCTGCCGCCGCGGTCGGCCAGCTTGAACCAGGCCTGGCGGTCCGCCGGAGCGCCGGGGTGGTCGCGGGCGGTCGTCGGCAGATCCAGCTCGACGATGCGGCCGGGCGGGACGCGGTAGGCGGTCAGCACTCCGGCGATCGCGTCGCTGCAGGGGTTGCCCGCGGACAGTGACCGCACCTTCTCGGCCACGACCGGGTCCGCCGCCACCGTGGTCGGCAACATGCCGCCGCAGCCGATCAGCGTCAGGGTACAGACTGGGACAAACCGGATCGAGACCATGGCCACCTCCCCCAAAGTGGATCAGGCGGCCGAACGCCCCGGCGCCCCCCTGCGATATGGGGCGCCGGGGCCTGCGCTCAATGCTTCCGGCCGAAGGAAAACAGCTTCTTCAGGAAGCTGGACTGGCCATGGCGCTTGCGCTTGCGGGCGATCGCCTCGTCGCTGACGCACCACGCGATCTGCAGCACCCGGCGCTCGCCCTTGAACGGCAGGTGGCCGTGCCAGGAATGGTCCGAGCGCTGGAAGGCCAGGAAGTTGCCGAAGGTCGGCGCCACTTCCCGGGCGCCCGGCGTATTGATGTCCTGGGCCGGCAGGATGCGCAGGCAGCCTTCGGTCGGCGCCCATTCCTGGTTCAGATAGACCAGGGCGGTGACGATCTTGTCCGGCCCGTCGGTGTGCGGCCGCCCGGCCGCCAGCTCCGACCATTTGCGCACAGTCACCAGCGTCGGCTTCGACGCCAGGTCGAGGCCGAACTTGGCGCCCAGCATGGTGGCGAATTCCCGGCTGGTGACATCGGCCACCAGCTCCTTGAAGGCGCCGCCGGCCGGGTACTCGTCGGGCGGCACGAAGCCGGTGATCGGAATGTCGGGGAAGTCGCGCTCGAGCTCGGCACGCCGCGCTTCCGGCAGCACGTCGGCGGAGATCACATGTGGGAACGGCGCCCGATCCACCGTCGCCGCCTCCAGAACATCGTAGCGAAGCATCAGCGTCTCCTGAAACGCGGCCCGGGTCGCTGGCGGCCCGGCCATCGCGCAAATCTGCGCCATACATAAGGCCGCCGTCATTTGCGATCAACTCGCAGCGCGGTCGCAGCCGGGGCCGGCCCCGCGCGAAACGCTGGCTTCGCCTGCCGGGCCTCGCCATAAAGGCTTCGGAGGTAGCCCATGGGTCCCATCGTCATCGTCCTGCCGCGCAAGATGAAGTTCGGCGCGGTCGGCGCCAGCCCGGTCGATCTCTACGCCCGCGACACCGTGGCCTTCAGCCGCTACAGCGAGGACATCGTCGTGGTCGGGCAGGAGGCGGACGAGCCGTTCCCCGGCATCCGCTTCCTGGCGATCCCGCTGCAGGAGGGCGAGCCGCACCGCCGCTGGATGCGCCGGGCGCTGCCGCAGATCGCGGCGCTGAACCCGTCGCTGATCGAGGTCCACGCCCACCGGGTGACGGCGACGGCGATCGCCCGCAGCCTGCCGCGGGTGCCGCTGCTCTACGTCCGCCACAACTTCATCCGCTTCCACAAGGGGCTGCTGTGGCGGCTGCACTACCGCCACGCGGTGTCGCGCTTCGCCGGCTACGTCTTCGTGTCGGAGGCGCTGCGCCGGCATTTCCAGGCGCATGCGCCGTGGTTCCGCGGCACCCTGGACGTGGTCTATAACGGCCTCGACATGGCCGAGCCGGCGCCGCTGCCGGAGGCCAAGGAGAAGATCATCATCCAGGTCGGGCGGGTGATCCCGGATAAGGGGCCGCTGGAGTTCGCCCGGGCGATGAAGCCGCTGCTGGCGGCGCATCCCGACTGGCGGGCGGTGATGATCGGCCGCGGCCGCGACCCGGCTTTCGTCGAGCAGGTCAAGGCCACCCTGGCCGAGGCCGGCGACCGGGCGCAGTTCCTGCCCTTCATGCCGCATGACGAGGTGATGGGCTGGGTCCGCCGCGCCGCCATCGCCTCGGTGCCGTCGGTCTATGAGGAGCCGTTCGGCCGCACCGCGCTGGAGGCGATGGCCTGGGGCGCGGCGCTGATCTGCTCCGGCACCGGGGGCCTGCGCGAGATCACCGCCGACAAGGCGGTGATCCTGCCCCGGGTGACGGCGGAGGCGATCCAGGCCGCGGCCGAGACCCTGATCGGGGACGAGGCGCTGCGCCGCCGGCTGCAGGTCGAGGGGCCGGCCCGGGCGCGCGCGCATTTCGAGGCCCGCGCCATCGTCGCCGGGCTCGACGACATCCGCGCCCGCCATCTCGCCGCGCGCTGACGCGCCTGTCACTTCCGGAGAGGCTGATCCGTCTTGTCCTTGTCGCCTTCTTCCGAGACGCAGATGGATCACGCCGATGCCCGCTCCGATGCCGGGGATTTCGAAGCCAGCCGCCAGGTTCTCCGCGGCCTGGCCTACCGCATGCTGGGCTCGCGCGCCGATGCCGAGGACGCGGTGCAGGAGACCTGGCTGCGCTGGCAGGCGGCCGACCGCGGCCGGATCGACAACATCAGGGCCTGGCTGGTCACGGCCTGCACCCGGCTGTGCATCGACCAGCTGCGCTCGGCCCGCCATCGCCGCGAGACCTATGTCGGCCCCTGGCTGCCGGAGCCGCTGGTGACCGAGAGCGCCCCCTCCGCCGACGAGGAGATGGAGCGCAGCGAGACCCTCACCACGGCCTTCCTGCTGCTGCTGGAGCGGTTGACGCCGGTCGAGCGGGCTGCCTACCTGCTGCAGCATGTCTTCGGCCTGGAGCACGCCGCCGTGGCCGCGGCGCTCGACCGCAGCGGCCCGGCCACCCGGCAGTTGGTCAGCCGGGCCCGGCGCAAGCTGGAGGGCGGCGCCATCGCGGCCCAGCCGGTGCCCCAGCCACAGCACGGGGCGATGCTGGAGGCCTTCCGCGACGCCCTGCGCTCCGGCGACCTGGCGCGGCTGACGGCGCTGCTGGCCCGCGACGCCCAGCTGTACAGCGACGGCGGCGGCAAGGCGCGGGCGTCGATGAACGTGATCGAAGGGGCCGACAAGGTGGCCCGCTTCTTCCACGGCGTCTGGGGCAAGCAGACCCGGCCCTTCACCTATCTGCCGCGCTGGATCAGCGGCCGGCCGGGCTATGTCGTCCTGCTCGGGGAGGAGATGATGGGGACCCTCGGGCTGGCGGTCGGCGCCGAGGGAATCAGCGGCGTCTTCTGGGTCCGCAACCCCGACAAGCTGGGGTCGATCGAAGTGCCGGAATCCGGCGTGTTTTGACCGCTGCGGAGGGGTTTGGGATGCGGCTTGACGTGGCGGGGGTGCGTCCGTATAGTCCGCGCGCTTTTTCCGGAAGCCGGCTGTAGCCCGTCGCACGACGGGCTAGACGCGCTTTCCGCAGAGAATACGACGACCGCGGACGCCTCGATGATGCGCCCGCGACAAGCGAAGGACTCCGGTTGGCCCCGCAGGTGTGGGCGCCTCGGGGTCCTGTATCGTTTGCGTCACCCCTCTCTCGGAACGTGTTGTCTTGGTCGGCGCCCGGAACGGGTGGGCCGCATTGCCGGGCCGTTTCATCGAAGAACCAAGAAGGGCAGATATGCCGACGATCAATCAGTTGATCCGTAAGCCGCGCCAGCCTCAGCGGGCGCGCAACAAGGTGCCGGCTCTCCAGGCCTGCCCGCAGAAGCGCGGCGTTTGCACCCGGGTCTACACCACGACCCCGAAGAAGCCGAACTCGGCGCTTCGTAAGGTGGCGCGCGTGCGCCTCACCAACGGGTTCGAGGTCACCAGCTATATTCCGGGTGAAGGCCACAACCTTCAGGAGCATTCGGTCGTCATGATCCGCGGCGGCCGCGTCAAGGATTTGCCGGGCGTGCGCTACCACATCATTCGCGGCACGCTCGATACGCAGGGTGTCAAGGATCGTCGCCAGCGCCGGTCGAAGTACGGCGCGAAGCGTCCGAAGTAAGGAGGGCTCACCATGTCCCGTCGTCACCGCGCCGAGAAGCGTGAGATCCTGCCGGACCCGAAGTTCGGCGACATCATCCTGTCGAAGTTCATGAACAACCTCATGTACGACGGCAAGAAGTCGACCACCGAGACGATCGTCTACGACGCGCTCGAGAAGGTGCAGACCCGCACCAAGGCCGACCCGATCGTGGCGTTCCACGAGGCCCTGGCCAATGTGCGGCCGCATGTCGAGGTGCGCTCGCGCCGCGTCGGCGGCGCCACCTATCAGGTGCCGGTCGAAGTCCGCGCCGAGCGTGGCCAGGCCCTGGCCATCCGCTGGCTGATCGCGGCGGCGCGTAAGCGCTCCGAGACCACCATGGTCGACCGCCTCTCGAACGAGCTGCTGGACGCCGCCAATCAGCGCGGCGCCGCGGTCAAGAAGCGCGAAGACACGCACAAGATGGCGGACGCCAACAAGGCGTTCTCGCACTACCGCTGGTAACCCAGCCTCCGGCCCGAGAGACTGATCATGCCGCGTAGCCACGCGATCGAAAAGTACCGCAACATCGGCATCATGGCGCACATCGATGCCGGTAAGACGACCACGACCGAGCGAATCCTCTACTACACCGGAAAGTCCTACAAGATCGGCGAAGTGCATGAAGGCACGGCGACGATGGACTGGATGGAGCAGGAGCAGGAGCGCGGCATCACCATTACGTCGGCTGCGACCACCGCCTTCTGGCGCGACCACCGCGTCAACATCATCGACACGCCGGGCCACGTCGACTTCACCATTGAAGTCGAGCGGTCCCTGCGCGTGCTCGATGGTGCGGTGACGGTGTTCGATTCGGTCGCGGGCGTTGAGCCGCAGTCCGAGACGGTCTGGCGCCAGGCCGACAAGTACCACGTGCCGCGGATCTGCTTCGTCAACAAGATGGATCGGATCGGCGCGAACTTCTATCGCTGCGTCGACATGATCAAGGACCGGCTCGGCGCGCTGCCGCTGGTGCTGAACCTGCCGATCGGCGTCGAGAACGATTATGCCGGCCTGGTAGACCTGGTCGAGAACCGGGCCGTGATCTGGGAAGACGACAGCCTCGGCGCGAACTTCCATTTCGCCGAGATCCCGGACGACCTGAAGGAGAAGGCGGCCGAATACCGCCAGACCCTGCTCGACACCGCGGTCGAGATGGACGACACGGTGATGGAGGCCTATCTCGAAGGCACCGAGCCGACGCCGGACCAGCTGCGCGCCTGCATCCGCAAAGGCACGCTGGCGTTCAAGTTCGTGCCGGTGCTCTGCGGCTCGGCCTTCAAGAACAAGGGCGTGCAGACCTTGCTCGACGCCGTGGTCGACTTCCTGCCGTCGCCGCTCGACGTTTCGCAGGTCGAAGGCCACAAGATCGACTCCGACGAGACCGAGAGCCGCCCGACCAACGACGAGGCGCCGTTCTCGGCGCTCGCCTTCAAGATCATGACCGACCCGTTCGTCGGCTCGCTGACCTTCGCCCGCATCTATTCGGGCACGCTCCTCGCCGGGTCCTACGTCCAGAACTCGGTGAAGAACCAGAAGGAACGCGTTGGTCGCATGCTGCTGATGCATGCGAACAACCGCGAGGAGATCAAGGAGGCCAGCGCCGGCGACATCGTCGCGCTGGTCGGCCTGAAGAACACCACGACGGGCGACACGCTGTGCGATCCGGCCAAGCCGATCGTGCTCGAGCGCATGGAGTTCCCGGAGCCGGTGATCGAGGTCGCGGTCGAGCCGAAGTCGAAGGCCGACCAGGAGAAGATGTCGACGGCGCTGCAGCGCCTGGCGCAGGAGGATCCGTCCTTCCGCGTCGCCGTCGATCAGGAGAGCGGCCAGACCGTGATCAAGGGGATGGGTGAGCTCCATCTCGAGATCCTGGTCGACCGCATGAAGCGTGAGTTCAAGGTCGACGCCAATGTCGGCGCGCCGCAGGTCGCCTATCGCGAGACGATCACGCAGCGGGCCGAGATCGACTACACCCACAAGAAGCAGACCGGCGGTTCGGGCCAGTACGCCCGCATCAAGCTGGTGTTCGAGCCGCTTCCGGCCGGGTCGGGCTATCAGTTCGCCAGCTCGGTCATCGGCGGCACCGTGCCGCGCGAATACATCCCGGGCGTCGAAAAGGGCCTGAACTCGTCCAAGGAGACCGGTGTGATCGCCGGCTTCCCGGTGATCGACTTCAAGGTGAGCCTGGTCGACGGCGCCTATCACGACGTCGACTCGTCGGTCCTGGCCTTCGAAATCGCAGCCCGCGCGGCGTTCCGCGAGGGTCTGCCGAAGGCCAAGCCGGCGCTGCTCGAGCCGATCATGAAGGTCGAGGTCGTGACGCCCGAGGACTACATGGGTGACGTGATCGGCGATCTGAACAGCCGGCGCGGCCAGATCCAGGGCATGGACACCCGCGGCAACGCCAGCGTCGTCTCGGCGATGGTTCCGCTGGCCAACATGTTCGGCTATGTGAACAACCTGCGGTCGATGACCCAGGGTCGCGCCCAGTATTCGATGCACTTCGATCATTACGATCCGGTGCCCCAGGCGATCGCCGACGAAGTCCGCGCCAAGCTTGCTTGAAGCGCGCGTTAGAAAAACGGAGACAGTATAATGGCGAAGGCGAAGTTTCAGCGGACGAAGCCGCACTGCAACATCGGGACGATTGGTCACGTTGACCACGGCAAGACGTCGCTGACGGCGGCGATCACGAAGGTGCTTGCGGAGAGCGGCGGGGCGACGTTCACGGCGTACGACCAGATCGACAAGGCGCCGGAAGAGAAGGCGCGCGGGATCACGATCTCGACGGCGCATGTGGAGTACGAGACGGCGAACCGTCACTACGCCCACGTCGATTGCCCGGGCCATGCCGACTACGTGAAGAACATGATCAC
>NZ_JBFRHF010000049.1:0-20687 GCF_052115705.1 Inquilinus sp. 2KB_23
GCTCAGGGATGCGATCCAGCGCCTGGCGCTGGCCCACCGGTTCTGCGGCTACCGCCGGGATCGGGGAGATGCTGCGGCGCGAGGGCTGGGCGGTCAACCGCAAGCGGGTGCTGCGGTTGATGCGCGAGGATAACCTGTTGTGCCTCAGGCGCGCGGCCTTCCGGGCACCGACGACGGATACGCGCCACGGCTGGCCGATCTGGCCCAACYTGGCGCGCCGCCTGATCCGACCGCGCCCGACCAGCTGTGGGTGGCCGACATCACCTATGTGCGTCTGGACGAGGCCTTCGTCTATCTGGCGGTGGTGATCGATGCCTTCATTCGCAAGGTGGTCGGCTGGGCGCTGGACGATCACCTGAAGGCCCGCCTCGCTCTGGCGGCCCTGCAGATGGCGCTCGATAAGCGCCAGGTGATCGCAGGCGGTCTCATCCACCACTCCGACCGCGGGGTGCAATACGCCTGTGGCGACTATGTCGACAGGCTCCAGGAGCGCGGCATCCAGCCCAGGATGAGCCGCGTTGGCTGTCCCTGCGACAACGCCATGGCCGAGAGCTTCATGAAGACGCTCAAGACCGAGGAGGTGGACGGGCAGCCCTATCGCGACCTGGCGCATGCCAGGACCCAGATCGGCAGCTTCATCGAGGAGGTCTACAATCGCCAGCGGCTGCACTCCGCCCTCGACTACCTGACGCCTGAGGAATACGACGCGGCTTCACCGCCATTGCAGCAGGGCCGCGCCTCTGCTGCTATGGCATCCATCAACCTGACCTGTCTCTGATTATCCAGTCTCACGTCAGGGGTGCAGTCCAAACGCACGATCATCAGACCCTGGACCAGCCCCAACGCGCGATGACTGCCATTGTCGCGCGGTGGTGTCAGTCTGAGAGTAGGTTCGCCATGCCCTTCTGGATCGGGATGGCAAGGCAGCGACCGGCTCCGGCTCGCATGTCCAAAATCGTTCGAACCCTGCGAGCCGGTCATCAATGCCATCGACTGATGCGGACAGGCAAAACAGGTGCATCTCTGGGTCGGTTGGCCGGCAATGCCGGTTGGGAAGCCCGGGCGGCTGGCTGGTCTGCTGCGAAGATGCCGGTCATTCACCAGATGTGGATGAGCCCGCACCGGTAGAGCGTTCCACACGCATGATCGACCGGGACACGGCGATCCCGGGCGCGATGCGCGACTTCTGCGCAGTCACGAAGGCACGATCGCTCGCGAGGAAGCACTCAAGCATGTGGGGGATGAGGTCCGCGAACGCCTCGGCCTGGCCGTACGTTTCCTGATACAGGTCGGCATAGGCCTGCAACCCCGAGGCAAGCTCCGGAGTTGCCTGGAAAGAGATCTTGACGGGCGTGCGGTCCGGCAGCCGGCGAAGCTTCAGATCGGGCATGGATGCCTCCTTCATCCCTGATAGGGCTCAAGCACGAGATCCTTGTTGACGACCACGCGGAGCGGCCAGCCGGGCCGGACCTTGAGCGTCGGCTGGATGTCGAGCGCCCGCTCCGTCATCCGCTGGCCGACCTGGTTCACGCCCTGCTGGGTCGACTGGCGGAGCGCCCGAACGAGGTCGCTCTCGTCCTCGCCGAAGGTGAGCTCCGTCCCGACTCCAAGCAGCGTCGAGAGCACGACAGCCTGGAGGAGTTGCCAGCCATGGACGTCGACTTCGTCCTCGAGCCCGCCGTATCCGGCCGCGTCCGCTGCCGGGACGTTGTCGAGGACGATCGAGCGTCCGTTCGGCATGACGATGCGCTGCCAGACGAGGAGTACCCGGCTCTGGCCCTGGGCGATCGCACTGTCATAGCGCCCGATGAGCTTGGCTCCTTGCGCGCTGATATAGCTGCGGTTGACCTCGGCCCGGAACCCCAACTCCTCCTGCGTCAGTGACCGCTCCCCGCGAATGCGCCGGAGGTTCCGGGCCACAGCCTGCCGCATGTTTTCCATACGGGCAGATGAGATTGCGACCCGGTATCTGTCAGTCTAGTATACCCGACAAAATTCTCGCAGAGAAGCTAGCTTTTCCGCATGACTCCGATCTCGATGCCGTCAGCCGCGGCGCCGTTCGGCCCGAATCACCCCCACCGACGTCCGGTGGCAGGGGAGCATCGGGTCGTCCGATCAGCGTCGGTGGTCCTTTCGGAACCGGGCCGGCGCCTCACAATGCCCACGTCCCGCCCAGACGCCGCGATTGGCGCGCTCGGCCTCCTCCTGATCCGCCAGGTAGAGATCGCGGCTGTACCGCGGCAGGGCCCACGCCCATCCGGACCGAACCATCATGTCGCCGACGCTCTGTGATCCAACCCAGCATTCCGCGACCTCCCGGCCGTATCGGTCCCTGTCCCGGCTCCGGCATCTCAGCCCGCCTTGGGCGAGGATCGACCGCAGGTGATCGGCGGCCTCGTCGCCGATCGGCCGTTCAACGCCGTCGATGCGGCAGGACTGGCGCTTTTCAGGCGCATCGAAGCCCCATAGCCTGACGCGCTGGCGTCAATCCGCAGGGTGTTGCCATCCACGATTTCTGGCGCGGCAAACACCGGCGAGGCAAAAGCGAGCGTGAGCAGCAGGAAGAATTGGAACCGGATCATCTGAACCGCCAAGATCAAGGATACCGCCTAAGCCATAGACTAGCGCCCAGCGCAGGCCGTTATCGCCGGCATGGTCGCGCAGCAGGCGATCGAGCTGCTCGTTGGGCGGCCGGTCGGTCGTCGCCGCCCGCTCGAGGACGGCGCGGCCGAGGGCGGTGAGCACGAGTTGGTCGCGGACGCCCTGCCGCGGCGCCAAATGGCCGGTGGCGATCGCCTGGCGCTGCAGCCGGCCAAGGGCGGTGCGGCCGTTGGCACCTCGATGCGCCGGGGGGACGCGGCCGGGCCGCAGCACCGCGGCGCCGTCCGCTGCCGCGTCGTCGTGTTGTATCGTCATCCGTCGCGGCTCTCGGCGGTCGCCGCGGCCTCGTCCGCAGCGCTTGCGCCCGATTCTACCCGATCCCGGCCGCGCAACAAGGGATCCAATGCGCCGTAACCATCGGCACCATACAATGTTTTCAATATGTTAGATCGATGCTTCGGCCAAAATCGGAGATTTCCGATGCCCAACAATGTCGCCGGGCGTGCTTTAGCATGACGGAATAGTTGGTTTGGCGGGCGCCATATAGCGCGCCACATACTTTGATGCCGCACTGGACTGACGTGCGTTGCTCGAGACGGGACGGTGCGGCTCACTTCCCGGACCGGTGCTTACGGTGTTGATAGGCGCGCACGGCTCGCAGGAAGTCGACCTTGCGGAATGCCGGCCACGGGACGTCGCAGAAGTAAAACTCGCTGTGGGCGCTCTGCCATAGCAGAAACCCGGAATCACATCGCTGCCTGTCCGGAAAGCCCCAACAACCGTCCTGAGTCATCGACCAACGGCATTTGTGTCACTCTATTATTCAAGTACTATATAAGTATATGATTTTCCATAATAAGCGCCAAGAACCCGTCGAGGCTGGTACCGCCTGTGCCGGCCTGCCTTCGTGAAGGAGTACTTTCGGCGTTCAGTCGAGATTGTTCAATGCAAGAGCAGTTGCTCTCTTGGAAAGGGGTTCCAGTGGGGTGGCATCGCGACTGACGAGAAAGTGGGGGCGGATGGATCGTGTCGCCACGTTCGTCACCGGACAGTATGTGATGAACAGGATATTGCGAGGATAGGGTGACAAGTTCGATGGCGAGCAATGGGTCGTCTGACTGTGAAAGAGGAGAATCGTACCAACCGGGCCTTGCGCCGCCGCCATTCCGTTGTCGCGCGCAAGCCGCGCGATCTGCTGGGGTGCGATTGCGTATTTCAGGTTGGTTCCGACTAAGGAGTGCAGATCCTCCGGTTCATCAACTGCGCCACCTGTCGACGTGCCCTCGCCGGCGTTATAATTTTCGATATGAGATTTCGGAACAAAATACATCGGACCATTGAAGTCGCTGACTTCAGTGAGAAATAAGCCGAAGGTCACGACGTCGGGTCGTTGCAGGCCGTCCTCCTGGTCCCGAAAGACATAATCGCTGTGCCATGGCTATGCTTCGCCGCAAAAGGCCGACCTCATATTTATCTTGAATTGATATACATAGACACTCTCATTGAATGTGACTTCCGCCATCCTCCGGAAAATGGCGAGCCGTGTCAGATCCGACAAGGTCGCACTGTGAAGATGATCACCGTGTCGACCCCGCACTGTATTTCCGTGGCTCTCCAGGACTGTTCCTTCATCCTGAGGAAGGGCATCTATCGCTTGCGCGATAGTGGTCATATCGTCGACCGATAAAGGCGCATGGCACGGTAACAACGCCGTTGCGGTTGAAAATGGTCAGGTCACGATCTCTAAGCATCGCAGCCTCCTTAGATCCGCGCATATGTCGATGAACCATGTATTTGGATGGTCGCCGAATCAGAAACCGGTCGCGTTCCACCCCTCCAAGATCCGCCGGCAGCCCTCCGGCACTGGATCCCGACGGCACCGATCCGCCGCGACGCTCGCTGAAGTTGAAGGGCAGGCCGAATTTCGCTGTGCCGGTGCCGGTCCCCTGCGGCACGACTGCTTCTTGACATAGGACCGCTAACCCATTCCAAATATAGTGCTGTCTGATAAAAAATCCTCGATATTGCTCAAATTTGAGCAGTATTCAGCCCGCTGGCCGCCCAGCACCGGCCTGATCGCCAGACTTTCCTGACCGTCGGACTCTGCAGCAAGCCGCGCGCCAGGAGGCCCATGATGGAGAGGTGCCCGGTCCCCGCATTGCTATTCAAGGCTGGGGCATCATTCGGTGCTGTTTCGTTGCGGTCTTGGCAATGACCCGGTATCTTGTTCCTATTGATGTAAGCATTTGTGAGCCAGCGGTGCGGCTCACGTTGATCCCTAACTTTGGAGAGCATCATGGATGCAGCTGAACAGAAGCCTTCGCTGGAATTCGAGGCTTCGCAGATCGTCAATTCCTACATGGGCTGGTCGGCGGGCGCCGGGCTGATACCGCTCCCGGGCGTCGACCTGGCCGCGATTTCCGGCGTCCAGCTGAAGATGGTTCACTCGTTGTCGAAGCTCTACGGCCTGCCGTTCTCGCGCGACGCCGCGAAGTCGGTCATCGGCGCCCTCGTCGGCGGTGGCGGTGCCGTGGTCCTGAGCTCCCCGATCAGCAGCATGATCAAGGCCGTTCCCGTCGTCGGCCAGATCGCCGGCACGCTGACGCAGCCTGCGCTCGCGGCAGCGACCACCTACGCCCTGGGCAAGGTTTTCATCCAGCATTTCGAGACCGGCGGCAACCTGCTGAATTTCAACGCCAACGACCTGCGCGACTATTACGCCGAGCAGCTCGCCGCGGCGCGCGAAACCAAGCCGGCCACGGCCCAGGCGAGCGCGGCCACGGCCGACTGACGCCCGGTTCCGGCGACCCCGAGTCGTCGGCGCTGTTGAAGTGTCATAGGATCGGCGTTCCCAAGGCCGGGGCGCTGCAGGTTTGGTGGGGTGGGCTGGCGGCCACGAGGGTGCCGGCCTTGCTTGGTCGCGCATCCGATCGACGGAGGCCGTCGGCGATCCATCCGGATCCCCGCAGCCTTCGCTAGGATGCCCGAGAGCCGCCCCGGTCCGGGCATCGGTGGGGAAGAGTGGATCATGACCATTATCATCTACCTCGCCCTCTGCGTCGTGGTGGGGTTCGCGGGGCGCAGACGCTCGATCGGGTTTGCCGGTTATGTCTTGCTGTCGCTGCTGCTGACGCCGATCGTGCCGCTGTTCTTCCTGCTCGTCACCCAGAAGCGGTTCATCGAGCAGGAGACCGCGATGCGCCTCTACCAAGCCTATTGCCGGCGGTGCGGCAGCGGGGTGGCCACGGCTGATACGATCCGCACCTGCAATCGCTGCGGGGCACCGCTCTGATGCCGGCGCTGTTGCGCCGACCGCGCCTCCGGGCCTAGACGCATCGTCCAGCTGGACCGGAGAGCATGCCCCTCATCACCATTCTTCGCTCGATCGCCGCACGCAACCTGCGACGGATCGCGCTGATGGCGGTCGTTGCCGGATTGAGCAACGCAGCGATCCTGGCGCTGATCAACATGGCCGCCGACTCCCAGTCCAACAACAGCGACGACGGCGGCGGCGGCACCGTGGTCCTGGCGCTGATGTTCGTCGGCGTGGTCCTCCTGTACACCTTCTCGCAGCGTTTCCTGATGTTCGAGGCGGCAAGGGAGGTCGAGTCCCTGATCCACCGCATCCGCACACGCTTGGTCGAGGCGGTGCGGCACAGCGAACTCGCCGACATCGAGCACATCGGCCGGACCCGGATCTACAACGGCCTGAGCAAGGAGATCCAGACGCTGGCCCAGTCCAGCGCGACGCTCGCGCTGATCTTCCAGATGTCCATGCTGGTGCTGTTCACCATGGCCTATCTGGCGTACCTGTCGATGACCGCGTTCCTGCTCGCGATCGGTTTCATCGGCGTGGCGATCGTGCTCTATCTCGGCCGCGCGAGGCAAGCGGGCAAGGCGGTCCAGGAGGCCACCGAGGCGGAGTACGGGCTGGACGTGCTGGTGACCGGCATCCTCGACGGGTTCAAGGAGGCCAAGCTCAACGCCCGGCGCAGCGGCGAACTGGTCGAGGACCTGGTGAAAGCCTCGTCGCAGGCCTCCGACCTGCGCATCAAGGCCCATCTCGGCTTCGCTCAGAACCTGATTTTCTCGCAGAACATCTTTTTCCTGCTGCTGGGAACGATGGTCTTCGTCGTGCCGGCCCTGAGCAGCGCCACCGCCTACAGCGACACGCTGCTGAAGACGACGACGGTGATCCTGTTCATCATCGGGCCGCTCGGCGGGCTGGTCGGATCCGTGCCGATCCTGGCCAATGCCAACACCGCTGCCGCCCATCTTCTCGAGCTCGAACGTCTGCTCGAGGAGTCGGCCGGGCCGAAGGAGGACTGGGACGGCCAGGCCGCCGGCCCGGCGCCGTCGTTCCAGCGGATCGAGCTGCGCGGCGTGACCTTCCATTTCGAGGAGACCCCGGGGCAGTACGCCTTCCAGGTCGGCCCCGTCGACCTCACGATCCGCGCCGGCGAGACGATCTTCATCTCCGGCGGCAACGGCTCCGGGAAGTCGACCCTGCTGCGGCTACTGACGGCGCTGTACCTGCCGCAGCAGGGCACCATCTCCGTCGACGGCCGGCCGGTGACCCACGCCAACGCCGTGGCTTACCGGGCCTTGTTTTCGGCGGTCTTCTCGGACTTCCACCTGTTCAAACGGACCTATGGGGTCGACTCCGACGCCGTGGCGGAGGTCGACGATCTGCTGCGGCTGTTCGAAATCGAGGCCAAGACCGGCTTCGCCGGCGACAGGTTCACGACGGTCGACCTCTCCACCGGCCAGCGCAAGCGGCTGGCGCTGATCATGGCGATGCTGGAGCGCCGACCGATCTGCATCCTCGACGAATGGGCGGCCGACCAGGACCCGATTTTCCGGCAGAAGTTCTACGATGAGCTGCTGCGGATGCTGAAGGATCGCGGCATCACGGTCATCGCGGTCACGCATGACGACCGCTACTACGATCGCGCGGACAGGCGGCTGCACATGGAAGAAGGCAGGATCGTGAGCGTTGGACCGGAGAACGCCCATGCTTAAGCGCGCCTGGCTTCGCACCCGACGCTACCTGTTCGAGCACGGGCCCGAGGCCGCGGTGTTCGTGGTGATCTTCGCCATCCTGGCGGTCGTGCTGCTGCCACGAATGATCTTCACCATCCCGCCCGGGCATGTCGGCGTGCTGTGGAAGCGCGTCGGCGGGACGGTGCTGGATCACACGATCGGCGAGGGGATTGCGATCATCCTGCCCTGGGACCGGATCTACATCTACGACCTGCGGCTGCAGCTGATCGACCGCGATTTCGATGTGCTGTCGACGGACGGCTTGAAGGTCACGGTCAACATCGCCTACCGCTTCCAGCTGATCGCGGACAGGGTGCCGCTGCTGCACAAGACCGTCGGCGAGAACTATGCCGACGTGCTGCTGACCGCGGCGATCGGCGCCCGCGCCCGCGACATCCTGGGACAGAACACGCCGGAGGAGATCTATTCGTACAGACGTGCCGAGGTGCAGACCGAGATCCTGAAGGAGATGCAGCAGAGCCTGCTGCAACCGCTGGTTCCGCCCGGGTCCGCCATTCAGGCGCCCAGCGGCTTCATCGAGATCGAGGATGTCTTCATCCGGTCGATCAAGCTGCCGCCCACGGTCGAGGAGGCGATCGACCGCAAGAACCAGATGCAGCAGCGCAGCCTGGAATATGACTACCGCCTGCTGCTCGAGGCGAAGGAGAGTGAACGAAAGCGCATCGAGGCGCGCGGCATCAAGGAATTCCAGGACATCGTCTCGCAGGGGATCACCGAAGGCTATCTCAGGTGGCGCGGCATCGATGCGACTCAGGCTCTCGCCAACTCGCCGAACAGCAAGATCGTCGTGATCGGCGGCGGCAAGGACGGGTTGCCGATCATCCTCGGCAACACGGACAGCCCAGCCACGGTCGCGCCGACCCTCGCCGGGACGAGTCCGCCGGCAGCGCCGGCCGCATCATCGATCATCGTGCCGTCGTCGCCCGCGGCGCAGGCCCCGCCTCCACCCGCCGCCGCCGATCAAGCCGGTTCGACGGACCTGCTTCCGCGCGACCCGTTGAACGCCCAGTAGACCGGGACGTATAAATGACGAAGGTCGCAAGGACGGAGTCGGATCGCAGACGCGGCGTCAGGTTCTGCGCAGCGGTGCTGTTGCTTGCCATCGGCTGGATGGGCGGCACTGGCCTGGGCCGTGCGGCCGGGACGTCCGCGGCCGGCGCTGACGGAGAGACCGAGCAGGTCCTGCTGCGGCTGGGCGGGGATGAGATCATAGCGACGACCATCGCCATGCCGCTTGCCCGGAGCTTCCTGGAACGGAAGGGGGCCCACGACATCGGCATCATCCCCCCGCCGCCGCCCTGGACCACCGAGATCTCAGGACGCATGGGGAACGGCAATCGGGTGTCGATCCTGGTCCGCGTCGCGTCGACCGAGGAGGCGTTCCGCCTGCTCAATGCCGGCGAGATCGACATCGCCATGGCCGGGCGACAGCCCTCGCCGCAGGAGGCCGGCGCCATGCCGATGCTCGGTCATCAGGACGGCTCGAACGACGCCGCCGCCGCGATCGCGCGCGCCGCCGCCTTGATCGCAGTTCATCCCGGGAATCCGGTCGAGACGCTGAGCTTCCGGCAGCTCCATGACATCTATGCCGGGACGGTGACGGATTGGGTCGAACTCAGCGGCAGGCCGGGCCCGATCCATGCGCTCACCCGGCAGGCAGGATCGACGACGCGTCAGCTGTTCGACAGCGTCGTCCTGGGATCGACGCCGATGGCGACCACGGTCCGCCAGTTCGCCACCTTCGAGGAGATGCGGTCAGTCGTGGCAAGCGACCCGAACGCGATCGGCTACTTCGTGGTTCCCGAGGTGCTGAAAACGGTGCGCGTCGTCGTCGGCCAGGACACCAAGGTGTCCCCGCCGGATAGCTACCAGTTGACCAGCGGTGACTATCCCCTCAGCCAGATACTGTACCTCTACCGCGACCCCCGGGGCGCGAATGCCGACGTCTCGGCCTTCTTCGATCAGGCGCTCGCGGTGTCGTCCCAGTTCACCATCACCTCCGCCGGGCTGTCGGAGCTGAGCCCGACCCTGATCCTGCCGAGCGGCGAGCGTCGCGGTTCCGGGCGCTACGAGGAGTTGACCCGCAACGCCCTGCGCATCAGCACGACGATCCGATTCGACGACGGCACGGCGATGGTGGATGGCACGGCCAGCAACGACCTCGACCTCCTGGCACGGTATCTCCGCATGCTGCAGGTGCGCGGCGACCATCTCGTGCACATCGCCTTCTCTGAGGGAAGCGGCGATCCGGCCGCAGACGAGCGGGTCTCACGCCAGCTCGGCGAGATCGTCGCGACGGAACTGCGGCATCGGCTGGTTGCGCCCGGCGACGTCGTCGCGCTCGGCGCCCAGAGGCCGCTCGTCGAAGACGATACGCCGGTCGGGCGCAGGATCAACCGGCGCGTAGAGACCTGGATCCGGCCCTGATGCCAGTCAGGACGGTTGCGATGCCGCGTCGGCCCCCGCCATCAGTGCCAGCGCGTCGAGCCCGGCGACCGTGACGCTGTCGGTCCGCGCCACCAGCGTCCGGCCGTCGCGCAGCCGCAGGTTGAGCATCCGCTGCCCGGGATGCAGCAGCCGGATTCCAGCACCCAGCGCCACTCCCACCGGTCCGATGACGGACCCGACGGTCCAGGCCCAGCCGGTGGCGCTCAGCAGGCGCTGCTCCTGGCGGTCCGGCCAGGCCCGCATCGCTGCGACCTCGGCGTCGAGGATGACCTGTTCCCCGCCCGGTGCGACGAAACCGAAGCGTCCGTCTGGCCCGAGGCGGCGGATCCGGACGAGGCCGACGCCGAAGTCGCCACCGAGCAGTTCGAGCCGTCCACCCGCCACGAGCTTCATCCGCTCGGCCAGGGCGCCGCGGGGCCTGCCGCCCAGGGTTTTCCGGGCCACGTCCGTCAGCGTCGAGACCGCGGCGCGGCCGCGGTCGGCGACCCTCCGGGCCGGGCCGGGCGCGTCTGCGGGGGCGCCGACCGCCGCTTCAACGGCCTCGTCGGTCGGCTGGTCGGGCTTGACGGCCTCGCCGGTCGGCTGGCCGAGCTTGCCGAGCGGATCGTTCTGGATGGTGCTGCGCTTCGCCATGGCCGTGTCCTCAACTCAAGTCGTTCATTCAAGACATCGCGACGATCTCGGCCGCGGGCGTGCGGTCGTCGGCTGCGCCGGTGCTCGACGGCGCATGGGCGGCCAGAGTGACGCCGAAGGACGGCGCCTCGGCCGGCCGGCCGGGTCAGCGACACAGTGAGGTTGGCGGCCGTCGCCGGCTGTGCGGGTCGCCCTTGTGCTTGTCGATCGCGATGACGCGCGTGTCCGTCATGAGGCAGCCTCAATTCACCACGGTGGTCACGGTGTTGGACACGGGCAGGGCATTCAGTGACGTGCTGAGCGCGACCAGCCGGCGCAGTAGGGTGAAGATGCGGATCGTAGACGTTGCCTGCATCGGAATGCTGTACCGCGTGCCACGATAGACCACGGAGACGAAGTCGTCTGCGCTGGAAGAGTCCGTGTTGACGACGAACAGCCGGTCGGCCAAGGCGCTCGATCCGGGCGACTTGGCGTCGGGGGTGACGAGTTCGATCGCAGTTCCGCTCTTCGTCAGCGAGCCAAGGAAATGGATAATGTCGAGGGTCGAGCGGGCATAGATTTCGACCTCCGTGGTGCCGTGCGAATCCGCGGACACGCCGCCCTGCCGGGTGAAGCTGAACGGCTCCGCCGCCGATGATGCACCCGGTGACGCCGCCCCCACCGTGTCGCAACTCGGTCCGAGGGCAGCCGAAGCCCGCCCGCCCCCCGATGCCAGCGAGGGATCGAAGCACATCACGGCGGCCGGCTGAACGCTGAGCATCTGGTAGCGCGTGCCGTTGGCGGTCTGCTCCGGCCGCAGCAGCAGCCCGGCCTTCGCCACCTCAACCAGGCTCTTCAGGTCGGAGGCGCGTTCCGCCGAAAGCGGAGGCCCGTATTCAACGGTGCGCGGGATGGTCTCGGTGGAGAGGCCGAGCGCCAGCGCAGTCCTGAGCTCCTGGGTGAAGGCGGAAAAGCTGGGATTGCCGGGATCGTTCACCAGCGTCCGCGTCAGACCCTGCGACCGCAGCACCACCTTCTGGATGAAGAGATAGAACAGCAACTCGCGCGGCAGTCCCTCGCGAACGAAGAAGTCGAGTGTCTCAGCGCTGAGAGGCCGTTGCAGCCCGAGCCAGAACTCCTTGGATTCAAGGACGCCGAGATCGAAGTTCGTATTGGTCGTCGCCGTCGCGTTGGCGGTCGTGCCGAAGGTGTTGTTCATGGGTGGTCCGTTCCCGAAGACGACCGTGGGCAGCACCCCCAGGGAGCCGCCGACCGTGCCCGAGCCGCGGACCACGACCAGTTGCGTGAAGCTCAGCGGCACTCCGTCGGCGGCGCGGACGATGTTCAGGAAAAGGGCTTCGTTCTGGACCTGCTCGATCGAGCTGTTGAGGCGGCCGACCTGGCCGGTGAGGTCATCGCTGAAGGTGCAGCCCGCCACAGTCATGGTCAGGACCGCGGCGGCCAGGCGCATCAGGCCCGGGCGGCGCGTGCCGCCCTGTCCGATCGAGGATCCGACGGAAGCACGGTCGAGATGGTTCATCGGCCTGCCACCATGAGTTGCGGCCATTCGGCAAGGCGCCGGCCGAGATGGGCCAGCAGCGCCCGGCGATGCATCTCGATGAAGAAATGGCCACCCTGCCAGAGCGAGACCTGCAGCGGCCGGTCCAGCACCTCCTGCCAGGCCTGCAGGCTCTCCGGAGGGTTCTCCTCGTCCTGCTCGCCGCCGATCACATCGACCGGCCGGGGAAATTTCGGCAGCAGGGAGTCCAGGCTGGGCCGGTAGGTTTCGGTCAGGCGGTAGTCGGAGCGCAGGATCGGCAGGAGGACCGACAGCAGGTCCGGCGCATCGAGGACCTGGGGCGCCGTTCCGCCCATGCCGCGCAGATCCTCCACCAACTCGGCGTCGGTCATGCGAGAACGCTGCCGCTCAGGGCCTCGCCAATGCGGCGCATGGTAACCCGACAGGACGAGGCCGAGCACCGGATGCGAACGGCCGACCAGGATCCGCGCCGTCTCGAAACCGAGGAGCGCGCCCATCGAATGGCCGTAGATCAGGACAGGCCGTTCGGCGTGCGGCAGGGCGAGGATGGCGCCCGCGATCGCGGTGGTGAGGGTTGCGGCATCGTCGATGCAGGATTCGCCGAAGCGCAGGCCGTGGCCCGGCATCTCCGCGGCGAACACGTCGGCAATGCCTCGCAGCTCGGCGATCCACGGCCGGAACCCCGACGCGCCTCCCCCGGCCCATGGCAGGCAGACCAGGCGCGGACGCAGCGGGCTGCGCTCCGCCGACCATTCGCTGAACGGAAACCAGCGCTTCATCGCCGGCTGCGCCGGGGTCACCATCTGAGACGGACCTGGCCAAGCGCCATGGCCTGGATCGGTTCAACGACGGGAATGCCCAACGACGAATTGGAATTGATGACGAAGATAGTCGCGATCATCTGGCGGACCCTTCGTTGATCGTCATCGGAGCCGCGCCTTCAGAACCTGGATTCGGCCACCAACGATTTCGGCCGCATGTCGGTCCACTGCGCCTCGATATAATCAAGGCAGCCTTGGCGGCTGTCCTCGCCGAGAGCCACGGTCCATCCTGCCGGCACCTCGACGAAGGCAGGCCACAGCGAATGCTGGCCCTCGTCGTTGACCAGGACGAAATAGCGGCCGTTCGCGTCTCCGAAGGGGTTTTTCATGTCGGTCTCCTCTCTCAGCTTTGGATTCGCGATGAGTCGGCGGCGCAGGCCGAATGCGGGTAGCCCATGCTCACCAACACCCGGCGCGGGCCGCTGAAGGGCTTGCGCCCGTGCGCGACGCGCATGTTGTCGAGGATCAGGACGTCGTCCCGGCGCCAGTCGAAGACGACCTTCTCCCGCTCGAACGCCGCGGTCACGGCGGCGACGACGCTGTCCGGTATGGCCCCACCGTCGCCGAAGCGGGCGTTGCGCGGCAGCCCCGCCTCGCCGAACAGGTCGAGCATGTCGGCCGCCATCGCCGGGCCGAGGCTGGAGATATGGAACAGCTGGGCCTGGTTGAACCACAGCTCTCGGCCCAGCCCCGGGTGGATCGCGGTGCCCTGGCAGACCTGGCTGGTTCGCAGCCCTTCCTCCGTCCAGTCGAAGTCGATGTCATGGGCCGTGCAAAAGGCCTCGACCTCTTTTCTGCTGTCCGTCTGGAACACCGTCCGCCACGGCAGGTCGATGAAGTCCGAATAGTTCCTGACATAGCGGACCCGCCTGTCGCGGAACTCGGCCAGCACAGCCGGATCGATCCGCTCCGTGACCCTGCCGACGTCGGCCAGGGGCGTCTGGCCGCCACTGGCGGCGGGGGTCACGCAATGGAAGCCGATGCGCATGGGCCAGTCCCGTTGATAGGCGTTCTCGTTGTGCATCGGGATTTCCTGCGCGGCCGGATATTCGGTCGCGGTGTAGACGCCCTTGCCGACATCGGTCCGCGGGGTCGACCGGTAGACATAGGACAGCGGCCGCGTCCACAGCCGCTGGAATAAAGCGGCCAGCGTGTCCTCGCCGGATACGCCGAAGCCACGGAACAGCACCGCGCCGTGCCTGGCCAGGGCGGCATCCACCGCTGCGCCATGCTCGGCCGCGAATTGGAGCAGGCCCGTCGGCCGGCGCGGCTCGACCGTCAGCGGCATCGTGCTACCGGATGGCAGGTGCTCGGCGACATCCGATGACCATGACATGGAATCAGTCCCTCCTTCGGGCGACGCAAAGCGGTTCGTCATCTTCCCGGGGCGCCGCGGCCCTGTCGATGGCGAAGCGAAGCAGCGTCCCGTGCGAGGCCGCTGCGCTCCGGCGGGTTTCGATCATTCGGCGTGGACCCGACGCACACGGATGGGCAGGCGCTCGAGAGCTCTGCCCGTGAGCCTCCGTTTCTGCCAAGCCGGGGCTGGTTCGGCACGTTCCAGATGCGAGAAGCGCCTCAGCATCAGGTCCAACGCGACCTCCGCCTGAAGGCGGGCGAACATGCTTCCGACACAGGCGTGAAAGCCGTAGCCGAAACCGACATGCCGCTGGCCCTTCCGATGAATATCGAAGCGGTCGGGGTCATCGAATTGGGTGGGGTCGCGGTTTGCTGCCGCCACGCACAGCAGAACTGTCTCGCCCTGGCGCACCGGCTCACCGGTGATGGCCGTATCGCGCAATGCGACCCGCCGCACCATCGGCAGCGGCGATTCGAATCGAACCGTCTCCTCGATCGCCGCTGCCAGCAGCGAGCGGTCGTTCCGGACAAGTTCAAGCTGATCCGGATGGGCGAGCAAGGCGTTCAGAAGATTGCCGATCAGAGCCTGTGTCGTCTCATTGCCGCCCACCAGCAATTCGATGCAGGTGAAGGCGATCTGGTCTTCGTCGAGGCCAACTTCGCCGGCGTGCGCTTCGCTCAGGCGCGAGAGAAGCGAAGCCTGGGCAGTCCGGTCTCGCTGCCGATAGGCATGGCGGAAAAATCCGTACAGCTCGTCCACCGCTTCGAAAACGCCCATGAAGTCGTCCCGCGTCATCCCTCCCAGATCGAGCATGAAGCGTGCCCTGCGACCATTCCTGGCCAGATGCTCCCGGTCTCCGTCGGGCAAGCCGAGCCAATCGCCGAACACTTCGCTCCACAGCGGTTCGGAGATGTCCCGGATCACATCGATCGTCTCCAGATGGGACGCCGCGTCGAGCCGCTGCGCGATTCGGTGGACGATCTGCGGCCGCAGTTCCCTGATCGCGGGCGGCAATACAGCGCTGCCGAGCAGGCGCCGCAGCCGGCCATGGCTCTGCTCGTCGGAGAAGATGAGAGCCGCCTTCAGCAATCCCGCAAACCGATCGGGGAGTGCCAAACCCCATTTCGTTCCCAGACCGCGCAGAGACTGAGGGATGGCTTCGGAGCTCAAATCTCGATTGGTGAAGGCCTCGCAAACGCTGCCGTAGCGCGTCAGAATCAGGGTCCCTGGAGTTCTGCGATTCGACGATTTTTTTTGAAGTCGCGCATAGACCTGATAGGGGTCGGCGCCGGGGCGCGGGTGCGAGGAATCGAATTGGAGCGATTCGCCGGGGTCGGACACCTGTTGCGACATGTCCGTTGTCCCTCCTTGTCCAACAATACGACATAGAGAAATATCGATCATTTATATTGGACCTACCTGCGATCTCGAAGCTAATGATTGGTTAAATATTAAGCAAAATACTACAAATACCGTGCCATGATATTATGCGGCGCCATGCCGCCCGGCAGCGATAGGCCGAACCCCGTGCTTTGCTGACAACTCGTCCGGATCGAACCAAGACGTCATCCTTTGTGGGTTGTAAGTGACAATTTCAAGTTCGAGACATCAGACTCGTAAAGACCGGAGTTCCCGCCGGGGCGCATGACCTTATGGCAAAACCAGGTGGAACGTTTCTCAGGTAAAGTATTGAATGACTTCTTGCTCATTGCCGACAGAAAGTCCCACCAGAGCATCCTGGAACACCTGTTTCCGCACCGAATGCACGAAGTTCCAGGTCACGGAGATACTGTCGGAGATCGACTTCACATCATGAAACCAGCCGCCTGGGACATACAGCACCTCACCCGGCTGCAAGACATCCTCATAGCGGCTGACGGCGTCGGCGAAATGCGGAAAACGCGCAGCATCCGGCTGCTCGGGATCGACGCATCCGCGTTCGTCCTGGAGTTTCGACGTCTGATCGGGCGCGTAGAAGGTGACCGTCTTCGATCCGTAGACCTGGCACAGGATGGCGTCCGAGCCGAAGGGATCGCGATGCAACCGGGTGCGGGCGCCGCGGGCGCTGACGAACAGACCCTTATACGGAAAGGGATCGGTCACCACGCTGCGCGTCTGGCCTCCGGGGCAGATCGGGACCAGGAAGCCGTTCCTGGGGAAAAAATCGAGATCGCGCCAGTCTTCGGAAACCGACCGAAAGAACGCATCGGCCCAACAGAAGTCCACGTCCTTGAATTTGGCATACCAGCGAACATAGTCGGTTGTCCGATGCGGCGGCAGCTTGCCGAAGTTGTCCCGAATGTAAGTCTTGAGAGGAATCACATCGACGAGATCGAACAGGGAATTGTAGACCTGCACTTCACGATCGCCGTGATGGGACACAAGCCATTCTGGAGTCCACGTCGCAAGGGCGTGCCAGGATCGCATCGCATCGACAATGATGACGGGCTGATTCCGCGTCACGAAGCCGGAAACAAAGGCGTCCGGATCCAGGTCCGTGACCCGTGGAATCGATTTGTCCATCTGATCCTCCAGATCCTGTCATCGGTGATACAGATCGACGGTCCTTGCGCCGTCATGCCGGCTCGGTCTCCAGGATCGAGAACTGCGACTTCCGAGCGACCTCACGGATCGGCTTGAAGCCGGCCCGCTCCATCAGCGCGTTGAACTCCGGAGCCGTGCGCTCCATCCCCCGGAAGAACATCATCATGTGCAGATCGACCAGAAGATCGTAAGCGTCGCACTCATGAGGGTCCTCGCTCAGGAGGCGCTCGACCAGAATCAGCCTCGCGCCGGGCTTCATCGCCTTGCGGCAGCATTCCAGAATCCGGGTGGCGTCGTCATCGGGCCAATCGTGCAGGATCCAGGAGAGAATGTAGGCGTCGCCGCCTTCCGGCGCCCAGGCGAGAAAGTCGCCCGCAACCAAATCGCACCGGCTTGCAAGGGATGCCTTCGTCAAAGCAGCTGTGGCGGCCGCGATCTGGCCCGGCTGTTCGTAGAGAATGGCGCGGAGGTCGGCATGTCTTTGCAGCAGGTCGATCAGGAGTGCCCCGGTTCCGCCGCCCACGTCGACCACCGTCTCCCCCCCATCCAGTGCGATGGAGTCGGCGATCGCATCCTGAGGCCGGCCTGGGTATCCCACGGCCATGTACTTGTCGAAGATATCCCCGTCGCCGGGGTTCCTTCGAAAGTGCTCGAAAAACGTGATGCCGTTTGCCTGATCGAACGCTTGGCCGCCGGTCTGGATGGTGTGGTCGAGTGCCCCCGCCGTCGCCCAGATGCTCGGCATCGTCCAGAACCGCGCTGCCCAATGCAGCGACGGCACGGAATCCTGGCGAAGCAGCAGCGATTTGAAATTGTGCTGCAGATGCCCCCCTTCGGTCACCCGGAAGATCCCGAATGCGGACAGGGTTCGGCAGAGGCGGCGCATCGAACCCGGATGGGCGCTGACGGACTTTGCCAATTCCGAAATCGGAACGACGTCGTCTTTTCCAAGCGCGTCCGCCAAACCGATGCGGCAAGCGACCCCGATCATCTGGGACACGGACAGGCCCCGCACCATGGCATGGAGATCGATCGACTCATCCGCTCTGAAATGGTCTTCAGGCATGAAATAACTCCCGATATGACGTGCCCCGCCGGCCACCGGCGGCGTCGAGGCGCGGTTGCAATGCCGCGGCAGATTGAAAACGTGGGGCCTGCCGCCGCTCACCGACGCGATGTCTCAGGGCGAGGAATCCGGCTCCGAGTGTTGGCAATGTCGTCGTCATTCGGCCATCCGTACGGCGATCCGGTGGCGTCTGGGCACGCGGAGTTCACTCATGATCTGCTGCCCGATCGCTGCCAGAGGCGCCGGGTCGACCATGCCCATATGGTCGCAGACGATCGGATGGCTGGTGATCGCGCCGCTCAGATAAGGCAACCAGCTTGACGGCGATGGTGCTGCCTCCCCCTCCGCGCGGACGGTCGCCTCGAAGTGGAGTATGTCTCCTATGAAGTCGTCGGGGCTGAATTTTGCCAGCGCTTCGACATTGTTGATTTGAGCCATTTGAATTCTATGGAGCTTTTCCTGATCGAGATAGGCAAGAGGACTGTCAATAGTCTGCAGGTAGCCCTGGATCTCCGGCCATATGTCTGTGGCGCCCTCGGGGATCGGCTTGTCGTAGCCCATGATCTCTAGGGTGAGGCGTTGCACCTCCTGTTCCGCAATCGTTGACCGGCCGGTCGTCGGGTCATGGGGGTAGCTGTCGAGAAGAACCAGGAGATCGACGTCATGGCCGTCAGCCTGCAGCCGAGTGGCGATCGCGTGTGCCAGATTGCCGCCGAATGAGAAGCCGGCGAGCCGGTACGGCCCTGTTGGGGAGAGGCGCCGGATCTCCAGGCTGAGGTCTCGGGCCATGTCCTCCAGACGGCCCTGGAACGCGTCACCCTGGACCAGGCCCCGGGCCTGCAGCCCGTAGATCGGGATGTCAGGATCGATGTGCTGGATCAATCCGGAGTAACACCAGCTGAGGCCGATCGCCGGATGGATGCAAAACAGCGGCGGCTGCTCTCCACTGGTCCGGAGTGGGAGAACCACCCCCAGCGCATCCGCATGGTCGCCGACGCCGAGACGCTCCGCCACATCCGCCACGGTCGGGCCCTCGAACAGGCTCCGGATTGTCAGGGTCTCGCCGAGGGTGGCACGGATCCGGCCGATCAGCTTCGCCGCGAGCAGCGAATGCCCTCCGAGCGCGAAGAAGCTGTCGTCGATCCCGACATGCTCGACGTCGAGCACCTCGGCGAACAGGCGTTTCAGGATCTCCTCCTGGGGCGTTCTGGGACGCCGGCCGATGGCGCCTGCTGCGTAAACCGGCGCCGGCAGCGCTCTGCGGTCGAGCTTGCCATTGACGTTCAGCGGCAGGTCCTGCAGCTCCATGAACGCCGCCGGGACCATGTGCTCTGGCAAGTGGGCCGCCGCGTGCGCGCGCAGCTCGGACGGCGTTGTCTGCGATCGCGGTGTCGGCACCACATAGGCGACGAGGCGCTTCTCGCCGGGGCGATCCTCTCGCGCCACCACGGCGACCTGGGCCACGGCGGGATGCGTTCCCAGGACGACCTCGATTTCGCCGGGCTCGATCCGAAAGCCCCGGATCTTGATCTGCGTGTCGGCACGCCCGAGATATTCGATCTCGCCGTCCGGCCGCCAGCGCGCCAGGTCGCCCGTCCGGTACATCCTCTCCCCGGCATCTCCGAACGGGCAGGCCACGAAGCGCTCCGCCGTCAGGCCGGGACGGTTCAGATACCCGCGCGCGAGACAGGACCCGGCCGCGTACAGCTCCCCGGCCACTCCGATCGGCGTCGGCTGCAGCCTGCGGTCCAGGATATATATCCGCGTGTTCCAGATCGGACGGCCGATCGGGATGGCGGCCGGCCACCCGTCAACCTCTCGCGGCAGCGTGTGGCCGGTGACGACATGGGTCTCCGTCGGCCCGTAGTCATTGTGAAGGGTGCAGTTCGCGTGGAGGCGGAAGAATGACTGGACGACATCCCCGCCCGTCAACGCCTCTCCGGCCTGAATGACATCCCGCAACGCCGGAAGACTGCGCTTCTGCTCGGACAGGGCATCGTAGACGGCCTCGAGCACGAGATTGGGTGCGAACAGTTCTTCGATCTCGTTCTCGTCCAGCCAAGCCGCCATGGCGTCGGGGTTGCGACGGGTCTCGGCATCGAGCACGAAAAGCGTCTTGCCGGTGAACAGTGCCGACAGCAGTTCATGGGCCGATGCGTCGAAACTCAGAGCCGAAAACTGAGCGACTCGCCCCTGCGGTCTCCCGGGGACCATCATGGCGTGCCATTCCATCAGGTTGACCAGAGGCCCTCCCGGCATGACCACGCCCTTGGGGCGTCCGGTGGAGCCGGAGGTGTAGATCACATAGGCCGGATGCCCAGGCCGCAGCCGCGCCGTCCGCTCCCCGTCACCGGGATCATGCTCAGGTGCCGCCGACAGCGCCGCCGACACCGAACCTTCCTCCAGGCTCAGCACCGGCACCGGACCGCACCACGCCTCCGCCCCTGAACCGATCACGCAGACCGGGCCCGCATCCGACACCATGTAGCCCAGCCGGTCCGCCGGATACTCCGGGTCCAGCGGCAGGTATGCGGCCCCCGCCTTCAGCACACCCAGCACCGACACCACCATCGACACCGAACGCGGCAGCGCTATCCCCACCACGCTCTCCGGGCCGATCCCCCGGCCGATCAG
>NZ_JBFRHF010000050.1:0-18237 GCF_052115705.1 Inquilinus sp. 2KB_23
GGCCGTACACGAGCGCGATCAACTGTGTCTTGCTCGGCAAGCTGCGCACCCGGAAATCGGCGCCATGCTGCTCGACCAGCCCCTCGAAGCCGGCCCAAGGAACGTGCTTCAGAAGATCGTGGAACACGCTATTCTTGTGCTGCATGGCGTTGCCCTTTGCTGTCCCGAAACGTTGCCAGACGTTCGAGATCCAGCAGAATCAACGCCATGCACCTTGTCCACAAAACTCAACCGGACACTCGTGGGTCAGGCCCGGGCATGACAGTGAAAGAGGGCGGGGACCGTCACACATGACCACCATCGTCGTCGGCGCCGGGGTGATGGGGCTCGCCACCGCGTGGCATCTGGCCCGGGCGGACGAGGCGGTGACGCTGCTGGAACGCGGGCCGATCCCGAATCCGCTCGCCGCCTCCTGGGACAGCCACCGGCTGATCCGCGCCCTCTATCCCGGCTCGCCCGGCTACACCCGGATGGCGATCGATGCCTTCGCGGCCTGGGACGAGGTCTGGCAGGCCGCCGGCGTCAGCCACTACGCCAATTGCGGCTCGATCGCCTTCAGCCGGGCCGAGGGCGACTGGACCGATGGCTGCCGCGCGCCCCTCGACGCGCTTGGCGCCGCCTATGAGCTGGTGCCGCCGGAGGAGCTGGCGCGCCGCTATCCCTTCCTGATCCCGGACGGCATCCGCTGGGGCCTGTTCATGCCCGAGGGCGGGGTGCTGTTCGCCGACCGCATTCTCTCCACCCTGGTCGATCTCTGCCGCGCCGCCGGCGTCGCGCTGCGGCCGCAGGCGCCGGTCCGCGCGGTCGACCCCGACGGCACGGTGACGCTCGAATCGGGCGAGGTGCTCCAGGCCGACTCGGTGGTGGTCGCCGCCGGCGCCTGGGTCGGCGGGCTGTTCCCCGACGTGATCGGCAAGCGGCTGAACCCGTACCGCCAGGTCGTGGTCTATCTCGACCCGCCGGCGGAGGTCGCCGAGGCCTGGGCACGGGCGCCGGGCATCATCGATTGCGGCTTCCCCGACGCGCATTGGGGCATCCCGCCGGTCGGCGGCACCCGGCTGAAGCTCGCGGTCGGGGACTGGAAGCGCCGGGCCGAACCGGGCCTGGATCCGGCGGTCGGCGCCGGCGAGGCCGAAGCCATCCGCGAGCGCTGGCGGCCGGTGCTGCGCGACATCGACCGTTACGCCATTCTCGAAGCGCGCAGCTGCCGCTATATCTTCGCCCCGGACGACCGCTTCGTGCTGGAGCGGCGCGGCCGGGCCTGGCTGGTCAGCCCCTGCTCGGGCCACGGCTTCAAGTTCGGCGCGCTGATCGGCCGGGCGGTGGCCGACGGCGTGCGCGGTCGGCGCGGGCCGGACGAACTGGCGTCCTGGGCGGCCGGCCACCTGCCGGCGGGCCACTTGGCGGCTGAAGGAGAGCGAGCATGACCACCAATCCCGTCTTCTGCGCGATCGACGCGCCGACCCTTGACGAGGCGAAGCGGCTGATCGGCTTGGTCGCGGGCGCGGTCGGCGGCATCAAGCTCGGCCTCGAATTCTTCATGGCCGCGGGGCCGGAGGGGGTCCGGGAGGCCCGCTCCACCGGCGTGCCGCTGTTTCTCGATATCAAGGTGCACGACATCCCGAACACGGTGGCCGGCGCCATCCGCTCGGTGGTGCCGCTGTCCCCGACCTACATCACCATCCACGCCTCCGGCGGCCGGGCGATGATGCAGGCGGCGGCCGAAGCGGCGCGGAGCGAGGCGGACAAGCTGGGCGTGCCGCGGCCGAAGCTGCTCGGCGTCACGGTGCTGACCAGCCTCGACGTCGGCGACCTCGAGGCGGTCGGGCAGGGGATGGAGGTCTCGGCCCAGGTCGAGCGCCTGGCCCGGCTGGCGGAATCCAGCGGCCTCGACGGCGTCATCTGCGCCCCGACGGAGATCGTGCGGCTGCGGCGCATCCTGAAACCCAGCTCGGTGCTGATGGTGCCCGGCATCCGCCCGGCCGGGTCGGATGTCGGCGACCAGAAGCGGGTGATGGCGCCGAAGGAGGCGATGGAGCTGGGGGCCACCCATCTGGTCATCGGCCGGCCGATCACCGGCGCCGCTGACCCGGCCGCCGCGGCCCGTGCCATCGCCGGTGAACTTGGCCTGGCCCTTGATGCCGAGGCGGCGGCGCCCCAGACTCCTGTGCCATGAGCATCGACACCAAGATCTGCGGCATCCGCACGCCCGAGGTGCTGGAGGCGGCCGCGAAGCACGGGGCCCGCTGGGTCGGCTTCAACTTCTATCCGCCCAGCCCGCGCTCAGTGGCGCCGGATCTCGGCGCCGAGCTGGCGCGCATGGTGCCGACCGGGCTGCGCAGCGTCGGCCTGTTCGTCGACCCGGCGGATGACGAGCTCGAGGCCGTGCTCGGCCGGGTGCCGCTCGACATGATCCAGCTGCATGGCGGCGAGACGCCGGAGCGGGTGGCTGAGATCAAGGCGCGCTGGGCCATGCCGGTGATGAAGGCGATCAAGATCGCGACCGTCGAGGATCTCGCCGCGATCCCGGCCTACGCTGCCGTGTCCGATCGCCTGCTGTTCGACGCCAAGCCGCCGAAGGGCGTGGTGTCATTGCCCGGCGGCAACGGCCTGGCCTTTGACTGGTCGATCCTGTCGGGCCGGACCTGGGCCAAGCCCTGGATGCTGGCTGGCGGCCTGACCGAGGCCAATGTCGCCGAGGCGGTTGCCCGCACCGGCGCCACCGTGGTCGACGTCTCCTCCAGCATCGAGGAGCGCCCCGGCCACAAGACGCCGGAGCGGGTGGAGCGCTTCCTCGCCGCCGTCCGCGCCGTAGCCGTGATGGCGAACTGATCCGGGCCTGCCGACCTGCGCCGCCCGCGGGTCTGCACTGCATGCGCTTCGGGCATTCGCGACAAGTGTTTGGCGTGGGGAGTGGTCGCCGGTAAGGTCACCGCTCTTCGCCCTTATTTTGCCACGATCCGTGCCCGGGAGCCGACGCCGCTTGACCGACATCGCACCCCTCCAGCCCCGCCCGAACAGCTATCGCACGGGTCCGGACGAGAATGGCCGCTTCGGCCTCTATGGCGGCCGTTTCGTCGCCGAGACGCTGATGCCGCTGGTTCTCGAGGTTGAAAAGGCCTACGCCGCGGCGCGCAAGGACGCCGAGTTCAACAGCGAGCTGCGCTACTACCTGACGCATTACGTCGGCCGGCCCAGCCCGCTGTACTTCGCCGAGCGGACCACTGAGCATCTCGGCGGCGCCCGGGTGTACTTCAAGCGCGAGGAGCTGAACCACACCGGCGCACACAAGATCAACAACTGCATGGGCCAGATCCTGCTGGCCCGGCGCATGGGCAAGACCCGGATCATCGCCGAGACCGGCGCCGGGCAGCACGGCGTCGCCACCGCCACGGTCTGCGCCCTGTTCGGCCTGCCCTGCACCATCTACATGGGCGAGGTCGATATCGAACGGCAGAAGCCGAACGTGTTCCGCATGAAGCTGCTGGGCGCCGAGGTGGTGCCCGTCGTCTCCGGCAGCCGCACGCTGAAGGACGCGATGAACGAGGCGCTGCGCGACTGGGTCACCAATGTCGACGACACCTTCTACATCATCGGCACGGTCGCCGGCCCGCACCCCTATCCGCTGCTGGTGCGCGACTTCCAGTCGGTGATCGGCAACGAGACGCGTGAGCAGATCATGCAGGCCGAAGGCCGCATGCCGGACACGCTGGTGGCCGCGGTCGGTGGCGGCTCCAACGCCATCGGCCTGTTCCACCCCTTCCTCGACATGCCGGAGATCGCGATCCACGGCGTCGAGGCCGCGGGCCACGGCATCGAGACCGGCAAGCATGCGGCGTCGCTGAACGGCGGGCGGCCGGGCGTGCTGCACGGCAACCGCACCTACCTGCTGCAGACCGAGGACGGCCAGATCGAGGAGGCGCATTCGATCTCTGCCGGCCTCGACTATCCCGGCATCGGGCCGGAGCATGCGTGGCTGCACGATGTCGGCCGGGTGATCTATTCCTCGGTCACCGACAAGGAGGCCCTCGAGGCCTTCCAGCTCTGCGCCAAGCTCGAAGGCATCATCCCGGCGCTCGAATCGGCGCATGCGCTGGCGCATGTGATGCGGATCGCGCCCGACCTGCCCAAGGACAACCTGCTCGTCATGTGCCTCAGCGGCCGTGGCGACAAGGACATCTTCACGGTGGCCGACGCGCTCGGAGTGACGATCTGATGACCCGCATCACCGCGCGCTTCGCTGAGCTGAAGGCGCAAAACCGGGCCGCCCTGGTCACCTTCGTCACCGCCGGCGACCCGGATGCCGAGACCAGCTTCAAGATCCTCGAAGGCCTGCCCAAGGCGGGGGCTGACCTGATCGAGATCGGCATGCCCTTCACCGACCCGATGGCCGACGGCCCGGCGATCCAGGCGGCCGGCCTGCGGGCCCTGGCCGCCGGCATGACCCTGCCCAAGACGCTCGACCTGGTGCGCCGCTTCCGCGCCGGCGATTCGACCACGCCGGTGGTGCTGATGGGCTACTACAACCCGATCTACTCCTATGGCGTGCCACGCTTCCTGGCCGACGCCAAGGCGGCCGGGGTGGACGGGCTGATCGTGGTCGACCTGCCGCCGGAGGAGGATGACGAGCTGTGCGTGCCGGCGCTGGCGGCGGGGGTGGACTTCATCCGCCTGGCCACGCCGACGACGGATGATGCGCGGCTGCCGGCGGTGCTGACCAACACCTCGGGCTTCATCTACTACGTCTCGGTCACCGGCATCACCGGCGCGGCCGCGGCCGACGCGTCGGCGGTGCAGCCGGCGATCGACCGGTTGCGGCGCCACACCGACCTGCCGGTCGCGGTCGGCTTCGGCATCCGCACGCCGGAAGCGGCAGCGGCGATCGCCCGCATCGCCGATGCCGCGGTGGTCGGCTCCGCCATCGTCGAGGAGATCCGGCACTCGCTCCACGCCGACGGCCGGCCGACCGTCGCCACGGTCGACTCGCCCCTGGCCCTGGTCCGCCGCCTGGCCGAAGGCGTCCGCGCGGCGCGCTGAGGGCAGCACGGGCCTCCTTCATTGCGCCACAATGGCGGGCTCTCCTGGTGAGCGTCTGCGCATCCGGCCTGCTTCTGCGGGCCTGACCGTAGAGCTCGCCGGGGGGGAGGGCGCCAGGGTGATGAGAGTTTCCATCGGTCTTGTTGTCTTGATTTTCGGGCTCACGGCCTGCACGGCAAAGCCCGTCATGCAGGAGCAGGGCGCTATGTCCCGGGATGTATCGTCGCTGCCTGCCGTGCCCTGGCAGGGGCACGAGCTTCGGGAAGTCACGTCGCTTGCGGCGCTTCCGGTTTCGGTTCGTCACGCCCTGGGCGCGGATAAGCCAGGATCGGACGGTATCGCCGAGAGGGGCAAACCGTTCAATGCTTCTGACGTCGTCATCATTACTGATGGTGTCAGTGAGGATCCATCACGGCGCTTCATCGCCGCCGGTCATGATGGCGACACGTGGCTCGTCGCCTTCGAGCAGGGCGGGATCGCCCGTACCGCCACGGCGGTCGAGATCTCCGGTGGCGTTGCGCGGCGAGGATGGCAGCTGAGTTGCTGCATGACCACGCTCACGGAGGTGGTGCAGCAGATTTCGATCGCGCCTCCAGGGGCTGCCTTCAATCCGGAAGATTGGCATTGGGATCGGGATGCTGGGCCGTCTGTCAGCATCCCTCTGTCTGCAGTTCTTCCCTTGGTCCCGACACACCCGGCCGATGCGGCGTCCGTGGTGCGCTGGCAGGGTCATAGGCTTCGGGAAGTCACGTCGCTTGCGGGACTTCCGACTGCGATTCGCCAGATGTTGGGAGCCGACGAACCAGGGCTTGAGGGCATCGCGGACAGGGGCAAGCCGTTCAATGCCACAGATGTGATCGTCGAACCTGGGCCGATGCGGCGTTTCATCACGGCCGGACAGGACGGCGGGCTTTGGCTGGTGGCGTTGGAACAGGGTGGCATCGGCTACTCCGTCCAGATACTGGAGTTTTCCAACGGGGCGGTGCGGCGCCATTGGGTGGCGATGGGGCCGCAGGATGGGGTGGACAGTCTGGGAACCCTGGCAAAAGTCGTGCGCCGGATTCGGCAGCTGCGTCCTGAAGACTAAGCCGAGTAGACCTATCACCGGCGACGTGGTTTCGATCTCGGTGCGGAACCGCGCCCATGGCACGGTGGCCTCATCTTGACGTTCGGGGCCGAAAAGCGGAAAACCGCGCCATGAACTGGCTGACCAACTACATCCGCCCGAAGATCCGGGCCCTCGTCTCCTCGTCCCGGCCCGAGACGCCGGACAACCTGTGGACGAAGTGCGGGAACTGCGAGGCGATGCTGTTCCATCGCGATCTGGAGGCGAATCTCTACGTCTGCCAGCATTGCGGCCATCATATGCGGCTGGACCCGGTCAAGCGCCTGGCCATGATGTTCGACGACGGCAAGTACGAGACCATCGAGCTGCCGAAGGCGACCGTCGACCCGCTCAAGTTCCGCGACACCAAGCGCTACACCGACCGGCTGAAGGAAGCGCAGACCAAGTCCGGCCGCAGCGACGCCATCGTCGTCGCCCACGGCAAGGTGGGCGGCCGCGACACCGTCATCGCCGCCTTCGACTTCAGCTTCATGGCCGGGTCGATGGGCATGGCGGTGGGCGAGGGCCTGGTCGCCGCCTCGAAGCTGGCGGTGATGCAGCACGCGCCGCTGGTCGTGGTCCCGGCCTCGGGCGGTGCCCGCATGCAGGAAGGCATCCTGTCGCTGATGCAGATGCCGCGCTCGATCATCGCGGTCGAGCAGGTCAAGGACGCCGGGCTGCCCTACATCGTGGTGCTGACCGACCCGACCACCGGCGGCGTCACCGCCTCCTTCGCCATGCTGGGCGACGTCCACATCGCCGAACGCGGCTCGCAGATCGGCTTCGCCGGCGCCCGGGTGATCGAGGAGACGATTCGCGAGACCCTGCCGGAGGGCTTCCAGCGCGCCGAATACCTGCTCGACCACGGCATGGTCGACGTGGTGGTGGTGCGCAAGGACCTGCGCGACACGCTGATCCGCACCCTCGGCCATCTCCAGGGCGGCCACGCCCCTGTGATGGCCGACATCGTGGTCGACCCGGCCGACCTCGCCGCCGCCGCATCGATCGAGGGCGAGCCCGCCTATCGTGCCTGATGCGCGGGCGGCCGACCTCGAGGCCGCGCTCGACCGGCTGACCCATCTGCACCCCAAGCGGATCGACCTGTCGCTGGGGCGGACCCACCGGCTGCTCGCCGCGGTCGGCGACCCGCATCTCAGGCTGCCGCCGGTGGTGCATATCGGCGGCACCAACGGCAAGGGGTCGACCACCGCCTTCCTGCGCGCCTTCCTGGAGCAGGCGGGCTATCGCGTCCATGTCTACACCTCGCCGCATCTGGTGCGCTTCCACGAGCGCATCCGCCTCGCCGGATCGCTGATCGACAGCGCGACGCTGGTCGAGCTGCTGGAGCGGGTCGAGCGCGCCAATGACGGCCAGCCGGTGAGCTTCTTCGAGGCGACGACGGTGGCCGCCTTCCTGGCCTTCGCCGAGGTGCCGGCCGATGCCGTGCTGCTCGAGGTCGGCCTCGGCGGGCGATTCGACACCACCAATGTGGTGCCGCGCCCGGCCGCGACCGCGATCACCCGCATCTCGATGGACCACATGCAGTTCCTCGGCGACACGATCGAGAAGATCGCCGCGGAGAAGGCGGCCATCGCCAAACCGGGCGTGCCGATGGTGGTGGCGCCGCAGAAGAGCGACGCCGCCGTCGCGGTGCTGATCCAGGCCGCGGAGGCGGCCGGCGCGCCGCTGCACCTCGCCGGGCGCGACTGGTCGGTGGTTCCGGCGGCGGACGGCTTCACGCTGCACACCGCAGCGGGCGACCGGCCCTATCCCCGCCCGGCGCTGCCCGGTGACCATCAGTTCGCCAACGCCGCCACGGCGATCCGGCTGCGCGACCTGCTGGCCGGCTTCGACATCCCGGAGGATGCGGTGCGCCGCGGCCTGGCCTCGGTGGAATGGCCGGGGCGGCTGCAGCGCCTGACCCGCGGCCCGCTCTCCGCGCTGTTGCCGGCGGATTGGGAGCTGTGGCTCGACGGCGGCCACAACGACAGCGCCGGCGAGGTGCTGGGCCAGTGGCTCGGCGGCCTCGACCCGCGGCCGCTGCACCTGGTCTGCGGCATGCTGGAGAGCAAGGAGCCGCAGGAGTTCCTACGGCCGCTGGCGCCCTTCGCCCGCTCGATCCGCACCGTCCGCATCCCGGGCGAAGAGGCCAGCCTGCCGGCCGAGACCCTGGCCGACCATGCCCGCGCCGCCGGCCTGGCGGATGTCGCCGCCGCGGACAGCCTCGACGCCGCCGTCTTCGCGGCCGCGCAGGGGGCTGGCCGGTCCGGCCGCGTCCTGATCTGCGGCTCGCTGTACCTCGCCGGCCGGGTGCTCGCGGCCAACGGCTGAGGTTGTGCCGACCGGTTGCCTCTTTCGACCGCCACGCCTATTGTCGCCGCCCGAACGAGAACGGATCGCCCATGGCCGACCGACCCATCCCCGCCGAGATCGTGTCCCTGAGCTTCGAGGACGCGCTGGCCGAGCTGGAAACCATCGTCCGCCAGCTCGAGGCCGGCCAGGGCAAGCTCGACGACAACATCTCCGCCTATGAGCGCGGCGCCTTGCTTCGCGCCCATTGCGAGACGAAGCTGCGCGAGGCGCAGGCGCGGGTCGAGATGATCTCGCGCGCCGCCGATGGCAGCGTCACCACCAAACCCGCGACTTTCGATTGAGGCCCCAGTCTTGAGTGATCTGAGCCGAGCCATGGCCGAGACGGGCACGCAGGTCGAGCGCGTCCTAGACCGCCTCCTGCCCAAGCCGGAACGGGGCGAACCCGCCCTCGCCGAGGCCATGCGCTACGCGGCGCTGGGCGGCGGCAAGCGGCTGCGCCCCTTCCTGGTGGTGTCGTCGTCGCGGCTGTTCAGCGTCGGCGAATCCTGCGCCCTGCGCGTCGCCGCCGCGGTCGAGATGATCCATTGCTACTCGCTGGTCCATGACGACCTGCCGGCGATGGACAATGACGACCTGCGCCGCGGCAAGCCGACCACGCACAAGGCCTATGACGAGGCCACCGCGATCCTGGTCGGCGATGCGCTGCTGACCCAGGCCTTCGAGGTGCTGGCCGATGTCGAGACCCATGCCGACCCCAAAGTCCGCATCGCCCTGGTCACCGCCCTGGCCCGGGCCTCGGGCGCGGCCGGCATGGTCGGCGGCCAGGCGCTGGACATGGCGGCGGAGGTCACCCCGCTGACCGACATCGGCTCCATCACCCGGCTGCAGCGGCTGAAGACCGGCGCGCTGTTCGAGTTCTCCTGCGAGGCCGGGGCCATCCTGGGCAAGGTCGAGGATTCCCGGCGCGGCGCGCTGCAGGCCTATGCCCATGACATGGGGCTGGCCTTCCAGATCGCCGACGACCTGCTCGACGTCCGCGGCCGCGCCGAGGAGATCGGCAAGACCCCGGGCAAGGACCAGGCGGCGGGCAAGGCGACCTTCGTCTCGATCCTCGGCCTCGACCGGGCGGAAGCCCAGGCCCGGCTGCTGGCCGAGCAGGCGTGCCGCCATCTCGACGTGTTCGGCGGCCGCGCCGACGACCTGCGCGCCGTGGCCCATTTCGTGGTCGACCGCCGGGCCTGACAGCCTTCACGGATACGGCCTTCGCGGATCCCGGATGATCGCCGCGGCCCGTCTTGCGCTTGCGCATGACGGGCCCGAGCCCTTGCCGCTTCCGTCCGGCCCCGTCCTCGGGCAGACAGGGCGGAACGGGTCGGGGGGAACGCATGGCGGCGGTCGGGATCAACAAGGCGGAGGGCGGCCACGGCCCGGGGATCCTGCTGTTCTTCCTCGGCATGTCGCTGTTCACCTTCAACGACGCGCTGGGCAAGTGGCTGGTGGCCGAATACACCGTCGGCCAGATCCTGCTGATCCGCAGCATCGCGGCGCTGCTGCTGATGTCGCCCTGGATGGTCCGCGGCTTCCGCGGCCTGCTGTCGTCCGACCAGCCCTGGCTGAACCTGCTGCGCGTCGTCCTGATGGTGGCCGAGGTCGCCGCCTTCTACCTGGCGGTGCGCGGGCTGCCGCTGGCCGACGTCATGACCTTCTACATGGCCGCGCCGCTGATGGTGACCGCGCTGTCGGTGCCGCTCCTGGGCGAAAAGGTCGGGCCGCGGCGCTGGGCGGCGGTGCTGATCGGCTTTGTCGGCGTGCTGATCGTGCTGCGGCCGACCGGCGCGGCGCTGTCGCCCTCGGCGCTGATCGCGCTGGGCGGCGCCACCCTGTTCAGCCTGATCCTGATCGTCACCCGCCGGCTGCGCCAGACCGGCGGCCTCGGCCTCATCACCTACCAGATGCTGGGCACCGGCCTGGCCGGCGCCGCCACCGTGCCCTTCGCCTGGGTGACGCCCAGCGGCTTCGACCTGGTGCTGCTGCTCGGCCTCGGCGCGGTGGCGATGGGGGCGCATCTGTGCCTGAACCGGGCGCTGTCGCTGGCCCCGGCCGCGGTGGTCGCGCCCTACCAGTACTCCACCATCGTGATCGCCGCGGCGCTCGGCTGGGCGATCTGGGGCGACGTGCCGACGCCGCAGATCATCATCGGCAACCTGGTGATCATCGCCTCCGGCCTGTTCGTCTACTACCGCGAGCGGCAGATCAAGGGGACGTAGGGCGGGCCGCGACGGCGGCTACAAGTTCCCCGGATTGCCCGGCTTCAGCTCGCCGACCGCGACCAGCGAGCCGTCGTCGCCGGTCAGCTGCACCTTGGCGCCGTCCAGCTGCACCCGGTCGCATTCCTTGGTCTCGCCCAGGTCGAAGCACATGTGGTCGCCCTCGATCGACCACTGCCCGGCATAGGGGCCGTCGTCGCCCAGCCCGTGGATGGTGCCGTCGGCGGCGTAGAACTCGGTGTACTCGACGTCGCCGGCCGTGCCCTCGATGGTGTTGCCGACGATCTGGGCCTGGATCTGCGGCCCGGTCAGCGGGTCGGCGGCCAGGGCGGCGGTCGGCAGCAGCAGCGAAACGGCGAGCGCCAGGGGTCGGATCATCGGCAAGACTCCGCGGAAGAGGGCGGGATCATAGACGGGTCTCCGGCAGGGTGGGAGGGGCCTTCGTCTGCCCCGGTTGCGTCATGGTTTCGACGCGATCTTCCGTGTAGTTTGATCGCGCGCCACGGCCAGTGCCCGCGGCGGCCGATCTGGGGGGAAGCCATGGCCTCGAAGCTGCGTTTCGCATCCGCTGCCGCCGGGGCGGCGCTCATGATCGCGCTGCTGGCCGGTCCCCCTGCGGCCTCGGCCTTCGAGGCGCCCGGCCTCGCCGCCGGCGCGGCGGAGTTCACCAAGAAGCTGGAGCGGCAGACCAGCGCGATCCCGCCGGAGCAGCGGGTGGCGCTGAAGGCGCTGCGCGCCCGCGCCGCCGATGCCGCCCAGGGCGAGCGCTGGGCCGACGCGGTCGAGGCCTACCAGCTGATTCTCGGCCAGCGCTCCGACGACGCCGGCGCGTGGTACGGGCTGGGCCAGGCGCTGCAGCAGACCGACACCTATTCGCAGACCACGCTCGACGCCGCCTACAACGCCTATGCCACCGCCAGCACCGACAAGCTGCGCGGCGCCGCCCTGATCCTGCTGGCCCAGGGGCTGGAGAAGCAGGACAAGGGCCGCGAGGCGATCAAGGCCGCGGCCGAGGGCGCCCAGCTGTCGCCGAGCGACGACAACACCGAATACGCCAACACCCTGCGCCAGCAATACGGCTTCCGCGTCACCTCGACCTACGCCCAGAACGACCGCGACGCACCGCAGCTCTGCGCCGACTTCTCCGACCCGATCCTCGACGGCCGCAGCGTCCACTACGCCGACTACGTCAAGATCGAGCCGGCGGTGCCGGTCGAGGTGATCCCGTCGGACAAGCAGCTGTGCCTCGAGGGTGTCGCCTTCGGCCAGACCTACAACGTCACCATCCGCGCCGGGATCAAATCGGTCGACGGCGACGTGCTGGAGGGCGACGACAGCTTCGATCTGACGGTCGAGGACCGGCCGGCCAGCGTGGTGTTCCGCGGCAACGCCTATGTCCTGCCCAAGGGCGGCGAAGGCACGGTGCCGGTGACCACGGTCAATGTCTCGGCGGTCAAGCTGCGCCTGCTGCGCATCAACGACCGCAACCTGGTCGACCAGGTGGCCCAGGGCCGCATCGGCCAGATGCTGGAAAGCTACGACCTCGACAGCCTGGCCCAGGATGCCGGCGAAGAGGTGTGGACCGGCTCGATGCCGGTCGACAGCCAGACCAACAAGGCGGTGGTCACCGGCGTGCCGATGGACACGGTGCTGCCGCAGCCCAAGCCGGGCGTCTACCTGCTGTCGGCGGTCGACGCCAAGGCGGATGAGGACAGCTCGCCGACCCCGGGCACCCAGTGGATCGTGGTCACCGATCTCGGCCTCGCCACCTTCTCCGGCCAGCAGGGGCTGACCGTGGCGGCGCGCTCGCTGTCCTCGGCCAAGGCCGATGCCGGGGTCAAGCTGACCCTGATCGCCCGCAACAACGCCGTGCTGGGCGAGGTCGAGACCGACGCCGCCGGCCTGGCCGTGTTCCCGGCCGGGGTGATGGCCGGGCAGGGCGGCAACCGCCCGGCCGCGGTCTACGCCTATGGCGCCGGCGACTTCACCTTCCTCGAGCTGACCGGCCCGGCCTTCGACCTGTCCGACCGCGGCGTCAGCGGCCGGCCGGAACCGGGGCCGCTCGACGCCTACCTGTACCCCGAGCGCGGCGTCTACCGCCCGGGCGAGACGGTGCAGCTGACCACGCTGCTGCGCAACGAGCGCGCGGCGGCGATCGACGGCGTGCCGCTGACCATCAAGATCAGCCGGCCGGACGGGGTCGAGGCCCAGGTCCAGCAGGTCTCGGATGCCGGCGGCGGCTCCTACAGCCTGGCCGTGCCGCTGGCCGACAGCGCCTACACCGGCACCTGGACGGCGGAAGCCTATGTCGATCCCAAGGGCCAGGCGATCGGGTCGACCAGCTTCCAGGTCGAGGATTTCGTCCCCGCCCGCATCCGCGTCGACCTCAAGACCGACGCCAAGGATCTGCGCGTCGGCACCCCGGCCACCGTCACCATCGACGCCCAGTTCCTGTACGGCGCCGCGGCGGCCGAGCTGGCGACCGAGGCCAGCGTGACCCTGCGCCAGGCGGCCAAGCCGTTCGCCGACTTCGCCGACTACCAGTTCGGCCTGGTCCAGGATGCCTATGCCCCGCGCACCCGCCCGATCACCACCCCCGCCACCGATGCGGCGGGGCAGAGCAAGATGGTGGTCTCGCTCGACGCGCTGCCGGACACCACCGTGCCGCTCGAGGCCGAGCTGCGCACCGCGGTGTTCGATTCCAGCGGCCGCTCCGCCAACGAGACCATGACCCTGCCGGTGCGCCAGGCCCATCCCTGGATCGGCATCAAGCCGCTGTTCGCCGGCGCGCTGCAGGAAGGCGCCGATGCCCGGTTCGAGCTGATCGGCCTCGACGCCGACGGCCGGCCGGCCGCGATCAAGGGCCTGCGCTGGGACCTGGTGGAGGAGATCCACGACTACCAGTGGTATTCGACCGACGGCCGCTGGGACTACAAGGTCCTGATCCGCGACCGCAAGGTGGCCGACGGCACCGCCGACGTGGCGCCCAACGCGCCGGCCGCGGTGCGCCAGCAGGTCGGCTGGGGCAATTTCCGGCTCGACGTCTACGACCCCAAGGGCGGCGGCGCCTCCTCGGTCCGCTTCGCCGCCGGCTGGTGGGTGTCGGACAATCCGAACCCGACCCCGGACAAGCTGACCGTCGCCCTCGACAAGACCAGCTACAAGGCCGGCGACACCGCCAAGGTGCGGATCGAGCCGCCCTTCGCCGGCGACGTGCTGCTGTTCATCGCCAATGACCGGGTGCTGGAGACGCGCGACGTCGCCGTCCCGGCCGAAGGCACCACGGTCGAGATCCCGGTCTCGGCCGATTGGGGCAGCGGCGCCTATGTGCTGGCCACCGCCTTCCGCCCGGCGGGCGAGGCCGGCGAGCGCCGCCACGGACCCGGCCGCGCCGTCGGCGTCGCCTGGTTCGGCATCGACGTCACCGAACGCGTGCTGGGGGTGCAGATCGACGCCCCGGCCGAGATCCGCCCGAACCAGACGCTCGACCTGCCGCTGACCGTCACCGGCGTGCCGCAGGGCCAGAATGCCTGGGTCACCGTGGCCGCGGTCGATGAGGGCATCCTGCTGCTGACCGACTTCGTCTCGCCCGACCCGACCGACCATTACTTCGGCCGCCGTGCCCTCGGCGTGGAGATGCGCGACGCCTATGGCCGGCTGATCGTCAGCGAAGGGCCGCGCGGCCAGGTCCGCAGCGGCGGCGACGCCTCGGCCCAGCAGATGGCCGGGCTGCCGAAGCGGTCGACCCGCACCGTCGCGCTCTACAGCGGCATCCTGCCGGTGGGGCCTGACGGCCATGTCTCGGTGCCGCTGGCCCTGCCCGATTTCGACGGCGAGCTGCGGCTGATGGCGGTGGCCTGGACGCCGACCTCGCTGGGGGCCGCCTCGACCGCGATGAAGGTGCGCGACCCCGTCATCGCCGAAATCGGCGTGCCGCGCTTCCTGGCGCCGAACGACCAGGCGCAGCTGGCCTTCTCGCTGCGCAACCTGTCGGGCGCGGCCGGCGACTACGGCGTCCGCGTCGCGGTCGAAGGCCCGCTGGCGATCGCCGGCCCGGCCAAGTTCGTCGAGACCGTGGCCACCGGGGCCGAGGCGCGCCGCCTGATCCCGGTCACCGCCACCGCCAGCGGCGTCGGCAAGATCCGGATCAGCGTCACCGGCCCCAACGGCTTCCAGCGCGAGCGCGACTGGGACCTGTCGGTGCGGCCGGCCCAGGCGCTGACCACCCAGCGCGTCGCCACGCTGGTCAAGCCGGGCCAGGCGGTGACGCTGAACGCCGATCTGACCAAGGGCTTCCTGCCCGACACGGTGCAGGTCTTCGCCAGCTTCTCGACCCGCCCGACCTTCGACATCCCGGGCCTGTTCAAGACGCTCGACGACTACCCCTACGGCTGCGTCGAGCAGACCACCAGCAAGGCGCTGCCGCTGCTCTATCTGTCCAAGGTGGCGGAGAAGATCGACAGCAGCTTCCGGCCGGACGATGTCCACCGCCGGGTGCAGGGCGCGATCGACCGGATCATGACGGCGCAGCAGCCGGGCGGTGCCTTCGGCCTGTGGACCGCCTTCAGCGACGCCGACCCCTGGCTGTCCTCCTACGCGCTCGACTTCCTGACCCGGGCGCGGGCCGAGGGCAGCTACCGCATCCCGGAACGGGCCTACCAGCGCGGCATCCGCTACCTCTCGAACTATCTCGACTGGTACGAGGCGCGCACCGACTGCACCCCGGCCAGCGCCTATGCCCTCTATGTCGTCTCGCGGGCCGGCGCCGGCGACGTCGGCACCATGCGCTACTACGTCGACAACTGCCTGCCGAAGTACCAGACCCCGGTGTCGCAGGCCCAGGTCGCCGCCGCCGCCGCCCAGTTCGGCGACACGGCACGCACCGCCAAGGCCTTCGCGGCGGCAACATCGACCGAACGACCGGTCAATTTCAGCGGCGACTACGGCTCGCCGCTGCGCGACCACGCCGCTGCCGCAGCCCTGCTGCACGAGGCCAAGCAGCCGGTGGACGAGGTGCTGGGCCAGGCCGACATCGCCGGCCAGGTCTTCGCCAAGGAGAAGTACTGGAGCACCCAGGACATGGCCTGGCTGCTGATCGCGGCCGACGCCGCGCTGGACGGGGCCAAGCCGCTATCGCTGGACGTTGCCGGCCAGGCGGTGGCCGATCCCGGCGCGATCTACCGCTTCACCCCGGATGCGGCGGCGCTGGCCGCGGGCATCGCGGTGAAGAACACCGGCGACGGGCCGATGCGCCAGGTGCTGTCGGTGCGCGGCGTGCCGGCGGCGCCGCTGGCCGCGGGCGGCGACGGCTTCGAGATCGAGCGCATCTATCTCGACCGCGACGGCCGGCCCTTCGACCCGACCAAGACGGCGGTGAAGCAGGGCGACCTCGTCACCGTGCTGCTGCGCGGCCGCGCCACCGACGACCTCGACCACCAGGCGCTGATCGTCGACCTGCTGCCGGCGGGGCTGGAGATCGAGAACCCGTCGGTGGGCAAGGGCGCGCAGCTGGGCGACATCGCCGACACGCTGTCGGACACCCAGCATGTCGAGATGCGCGACGACCGCTACGTCGCGGCGATCGACCTGACCGGCGACACCCGGAACTTCACCGTCGCCTATCTCGCCCGCGCGGTGACGCCGGGGCACTTCGCCCTGCCGGCCGCCTATGTCGAGGACATGTACCGCCCGCAATACAACGCCCGCGGCAGCTTTGGCGCGATGATCGTCGAGGTGCGGAAGTAGGGGTGGTTTCCGACCACCAAGTGCCGCCTTCTCCCGCTCCCCGGCAGGAGAGGGCGGCACAAATCCGCGGTTTTTGACATCTATCCCAAGCGCTTGGGTTTTGTGATAGGATCGGGTGATGCCGACGGTCCTGCGCATCGACGGCCTGCGCGTCGTGATCTACCCGAACGACCATCCGCCGGCCCATGTCCATGTCATCGGGGGCGGATGGGTGGTGGTGGTCAACCTCGTCGGGCTGGAGTTGCGCGAGGCGATGGGCTGCAGCGAGCCCGAAGCGCGCCGGGTGTTGCGGCTGATCGCGGACCATCGCGACGAGTTGATGTCCGCCTGGAGGCGCATTCATGGTTGAGCCGACGACGAAGCTGTTCGAGGAGGCGAAGGCGCGCGGGGACGACCGGCTGCGCGGGCCTCGGGCCGAGAGCGCCCATTACGATGCCGGGCGGAACCGGGTCATCGTGCGGCTGACGACCGGCGTCGAGATCGGCCTTGCCCCGAAGGACGTGGAAGGGCTGCACGACGCATCGGCCGATGATCTCAAGGTGATCGAGGTGGAGCCGTTCGGCCTGGGCATCCACTTCCCGCGATTGGATGCCGATCTCTACCTGCCGGCGCTGCTGGAAGGTGTGCTGGGCTCCAAGCGCTGGATGGCGGCCCGCCTCGGCAAACTCGGCGGCGACTCCCGCAGCGAGGCCAAGGCCGCCGCGAGTCGCGCCAATGGAAAACGCGGCGGACGGCCTCGGAAGGCGGCCCATTCTTAGCCCCGCAGGGCGGGTGGATTGAGCATTTTTTCCGGCGCCGCCATTGCTTCGTCAACGTCCGTTTACCCTGGATGACCGCATGGTGGCACCGACCCTGACAACCTCTCGGCTTCGGCTGCGGTGCTGGCGCGACGAAGACCTGGAACCGTTCGCCGCGCTCAACGCGGATCCGCGGGTGATGCGGCATTTCCGGGCGCCGCTGACACGCGGCGAAAGCGATCTGATGGCGGCTCGCATCCGCGACCGCATGTCGGACCAGGCCTTCGGCCTGTGGGCTGTCGAGGTGCCCGGGACGGCTGATTTCATCGGGTATGTCGGGCTGTCGGTGCCCGGGTTCACGGCCCATTTCACGCCATGCGTGGAGGTCGGCTGGCGCCTGGCGTTCGACCATTGGGGCAGGGGCTATGCCAGCGAGGCCGTCCGCGCGGCCCTGGCCCACGCATTCTCGTCCCTTCGGATGGAGGAGGTGGTCTCCTTCACCGTCCCGGCCAACCTCAGGTCCATCGGTGTGATGGAACGCATCGGCCTCACGCGGTCGCCGGCGGATGATTTCCTGCATCCCTCCTTTCCGGAGGGGCACCCCCTCCGGCCGCATGTGCTCTACCGGCTCAGCCGCGCCGGCTGGATGGCTGGAAAGCAGGGTTGACCGGACGTCCGGCTCTCGCCTTCGCCGATGGTGAACACGAAGGTCCGTATCCTTAACTCCCGATCTTGTTCATGATGTGTTCTATGGACAAGGCGCCCTCCGCCCTCGAGCCGGCTCCGCCGAGCGATCCCGACCTGCACTGGACGGGATGGGCGCTGCACATGCTGCGCGAGGCGGCCGAGATCGACCTGCGGGCCAAGCGGATGACCGCGCAGCAGCAATCGGTCACCCTGGCGGGGCCGCAGACGCCGGATTTCGCGCTGATGCAGTCGCGGCTGTCGCGGTCGCTGCGGCTGTCGATCGCCATGACCGAGCGGATCCGCACCGAGTACCTGATGCGCAAGGGCGAGCGGGAGGGCTCGGGCG
>NZ_JBFRHF010000051.1:0-17392 GCF_052115705.1 Inquilinus sp. 2KB_23
GGCCGGCGATCGGGGCGTGCGGCCGGTTCGGGTCTCCGGCGGCCAGCGGCAGCCGGCCGTTCGGGGCGCGGGCCACCGCCGGGTGCGGCGCCTGGGGCTCGCCGACGGTCGGTGCGGCCGGGCGCGGCAAGGTCGAGACCGGCGTCAGCGGTCCCTTGGCCAGCTGGTCCGGCGGGACCTGCAGCGCCGCCGGTGCGACCGGCTGGCGTTCGGCCAGCACCCGCTCCGGCACCTCGGTGGCGAAGCGGCGGTTGGCGCCGTTCTCGACGATGGTGGGGCCGTTGTGGATGTTGATCTGGTTGACGTTGACGTTGCGGATGTTGGTGACGTTGACGTTCCGGACATAGGTGTCGCTGACCCGGTAGGACGGGCGGTAGATCTCGCCCGGGCCCAGCGGGTACCAGCCGATCGGCCCCCCATGCCCGGAATGGCTGTCGATGGCGACGCCGATCGCCGCGCCGACGGCGGCGCCGGCGAAGAAGCTGACCAGGGCCGGGGCGTAGACCGGCCGCACCTCGACCGGGCCGGGCAGCCAGCCCCAGCGGTCGTCGACATAGGCCCAGCGGCCGTAATGGAACGGGGCGAAGCCCCAGGGCTGGTCGTCGACCCAGGTCCAACCCCAGCGGCCGTCATACTCCCAGCGGCCGTCGCGGTACGGCACCCAGCCGGCGGGCACCGTGGTCGGGTACCAGACGGTGCCGTAGCTCGGAGTCTCGTGCCAGGTGCCGGCGCCGTCGAGGTCCTGGTAGCCGGTCATCGACCGCGAGACGTAGCGCGGCGCCGCAGCCGCGGCATGCAGCCGGCCGTCGGCCCAGTCGTCCAGCGGGCTGCGGTCGGCCGAGCGGGCCAGGGTGTAGGTGAAGGGGTCGGTGCCGTTGGCGATGCCGGTCTCGCCACCCTGGACGTCGACCGGGCCGTCCGGCCCGCCGGCGATCTGGGCCTCGCCGGAGAACACCACGATCTCGGTGGGGTCCTGGGTGGTGCCGGCGTCGATGCGGTACTCGCCCGGCCGCTGCAGCGTGACCGTGCCGCGCGGCGTGTCGACGGTGTAGCTCTCGCCCGGCTGCATGTCGGCGATGTCGAGATTGACCGACCCCTGGGCCAGCTGGGCCGCGAAGGTCTGGTCGTCCAGCTGCTGGATGTCGAGTTCGCTCTGGTCACCGAGATGCAGCTCGGTGGGGCCGACCTGCAGCTCGGCGCGGGCCTGCGGCTCGGTCCAGAACGACATGCCGGAGGTCACCGGCTGGTTGCGGGCGGCGACGGCCCAGGGCTGGGTCGGGTCGCTGCGCAGCGACACCGCGCCCGAGAGATCGGCGAGCCGGCCGACGCGGGCCGGCGGGTCGTTTGCCGGGGCGTCGTTTGCCGGGGCATCATCCGCCCGGGCGAATGACGCGCCGAGCAGGGCCGCCATGGCGACCCCCGCCAAGATGCGCGATTTCATCCGGTTCCTCCTCGGCTGGCCGGGCGCCGATGACGCCGGCCGGCCACAAATCCCTGTCCGGTGGTGCTGGCGCATGTCCGCTTCCCCGCAGCCTAGACGGCGGCGGCTTGCGACAGCCTGTCCCGAAGATGAACTCGCGGTGAGGTGAGCGGCGCGGCAGGGGATCAGTGCAGCAGGTGGTTGATCTGCGCCTTCAGCTCCGGCGCGTCCGGCATGCGGCCGGCGGCGGCCAGCACGGCGGCGCGCAGGAACAGCGACTGGGCCGACAGCTCGTCAACGCCGTCCTGGGCCTGGGCCATGACCTGCTCGATCTGGTCCAGCCGCTCGGCCATGCGGTCGGCGGTGCCGCCGTCCAGCGGCTTGGTCCCGGCGGCCTCGATCGCCTCCAGCAGGTCGGCGGCGACGATGCGCAGGCCCAGCCAGGCCGTCGCCGCCTCCAGCGACTGGCGCGACCGGCGGCTTTCGCCGCTGCCCAGCCGACCGATCAGCGGCGCCGCCGCGACCAGGTAGCGCCGGGCCTCGGTGCGGGCGTCCAGCGCCTGGGCGGCCTGCACCAGCAGCAGGTCGGCGTCCAGCATCTGGGCCGATTCGGCACCGTGCTCCAGCAGCGCCATGCCGACCAGCTGGTAGCGGCCGGTGCGGACCTGGTCCATCTCGCCCTTGGCGGCATGGCTCCGCATCTGGGCGTAGAGCGCGGTGAAGGGATCCTGGTCCGCGGCCGGGGCGGCCCCAGGCGCGGCCGGCATGGTGACCACCGGCGGCTGCGACCAGCCGCGCAGCGCCTCGACCAGCCGGGCGGTGATCCGGGCCGATGCCGCGGTGCGCGGGTCGGCCGCCGGGTCCGGCTGGGTCGGGGCGATCGCCGCCGGAGCCGGCGGGTTCGGGGCGGGCGCGGCGGGCGCCGTGTTCGAGGCCACGGCGACGGGCGGCTCCGGCGCTGGTGGCGTTGCAGCGGGCGGCGCTGCAGCGGCCGATGCTGCCGCCTCGGGGGTCGGCGGCGTGGCGTTCGCGGTGGTTGCCGGTGCGGGTGCCGCGACAGGTGCTTCGGCGACCGGGGCCGGCACGGCATCGGGGGCGGCGGTCGGAACCGTCGCCGCGGCCGCGGCCGCCGCCGCCTGCGCCAGCGCTTCGGTGGCCAGGGGTGACACGGCCGGCACCGGGTCGGCCGTCACCCCCGGTGCGGCTGGGGCCRTCGCCGGTGCGGCAGGGGCCGCCTCTGCCACTGCAGGGGCGTCCGAGACCGCAGGCGGCGGTTCAACCGCGGCCGGCGCTGCCGGTTCGACCGCGGCCGGTTCCGCGGCCTGGGGCGCCGGAACGGCCGCCGCCACGGCCTCGGCCGACTCCGCAGATTGCAGCGCCGGGACCAGCGGCCGCGGCGCCGTGGTGGCCGGGTCGGCCAGCAGCGCATCGGCCTGGGCCCGGGTCAGCCGGCCGGTGGCCGCGGCCCCGGTCGCGTTCTGATAGCGGGCGATCGCCAGCCGGGTGCCGTCGCCGAACTGGCCGTCGATGGGGCTGCGGTACTGGCCCAGCGCGGTCAGGCGCTGCTGGATCCGGCGCCGCTCGGCAGTGCTCAGCCGCGGCTCGGCCCCCTCCGGCGCCGGCGGGCCGATCAGCGTGTCGGCATGGTTCTGCAGCGCCTGCAGGGTCTGGCGGTCGATCGCGGCGCGGTCGCGGATCGCCGGGGCCTCGGTGCAGTCCGGCCCCTGGGTGGCGGCGCGGGCGTCGATGGTGTCGACGCGCTCGCGCTGCACCGCGATGGTGTCGGCCACGGCCAGGGCGCCGGTGCGCGCCGCCATCGGCTCGGCCCGCTCCAGCTCATGCAGCCGCTGGCCGGTGCGCTCGAGGAAGGCGGCGGTGTCGGACTGGACCGACTGGGCGTCGTCGACCAGGGCCGGGCAGGCCTGCGGGCCGCCGGGCAGCGCGCCGGTCGGGGTCGAGGCGATGCGGTCGGCCAGGCGGCTGGCGCGCCGCGCCTCGGCGTCGAGCCGGTTGGCCAGGTTGCCCAGCCGCTCGCTCTGCAGGTCGGGGCGGCCGCATTGGCCGATGATGGTGGTGTAGGCCGCCCGGGCCCGGCGCAGCTTGGCCGACAGGCCGAGGGCCTGGCGCGCGGTCTGGGTCGCCTGGTCGATCGGGTCGCGGGCGGTGCCGGCGCCGGCGTCGCGCTCGATCCGGTCGATCCGCGCCCGCACCCGGCCGAGGTCGCTCTCCGCCGTGGTTGCCAGCACATGGGCCTCGCCCTCGGTCTGGGCGCAGGTCTGCGACCGGCTCGGCCTGGCCGGCTCCTCGAACTGGCGGCGGATGCCGCTGAAGAAGTCGTCCAGCCCGTCCGCCCGCGCCGTCGCCGGCACGGCAAGGACCAGCGCCGCGACGGCGGCAGCTAGGCTAGGAACGATCCGGGCGATCCTCATGCGGGCTCTTGCTCTTGCGCGTGACCAGGCGGAACGCCGCCGCGGCGCCGACCAGCGTCGCGACGACAATGAGTATGATCAGAACCGGCGCGGCATCTTCAATCCCGAAGATTCGTTTGAGCGCCTCGCCGGCGAACCAGCCGATGCCGACCCAGACCGGCGCCCAGACGATGCCGGAGGCCACGTTGGCGACCTGGAACGGCCCCTGGCGCATGCCCATCATGCCGGCGACCAGCGGGATCACCGCGCGGATCGGCCCCAGGAAGCGGCCGAGGAAGACGCTGATGCCGCCGTAGCGGGTGAAGAAGTCGCGGCCTGTCCGCAGCATCCGGGGATAGCGGGTGAACGGCCAGATCCGCTCCGTCCGGTCCTTCAGCCAGACCCCGATCCAGTACGAGATGGCGTCGCCCAGCACCGCGCCGGCGATGGCCCAGGGGATCACGTTCCACGGGCTCAGCGTGCCCGCCTGGATCAGCGTGCCGGCGGCGACCAGCACCGCGGTGGCGGGCAGCAGGAGGCTGATCACCGCAAAGGATTCGCCGAAGGCGAAGACCAGGATGATCGGCCCGGCCCAGGCGGCATTCGCGCCGATGACGGCGACCGCCTGATCGATGAAACCCTGCACGCGCCCGTACTCTCCTGTGCCCCTATGCCGTGACCGCGGCCTGTGTCGGCGGGAAAAGCGGCAATCAGAGGGCGAGGATGCGGTCCGGCGCGTCGGAGAACACGCCGGCGACGCCGAGGTCGAACAGCTGCTTGGCGCGCTCGGCCTCGTTCACGGTGTAGGCCAGCACCGGCCGGCCGGTGGCGCGGTATTCGGCGATGGTCTCCGCCGTCTCCTTCTCATGGGAGATGTTGATGGTGGCGGCGCCGATGGCGTCGGCATTGGCGGCCCACACCGCCGGCCGCTCCCAGATCAGGTAGCCGCGCGGCCAGTCCGGCGCGACCTCGCGCGCCTTCAGCAGGCTCTCGATGGCGAAGCTGGAGACCAGGGGCGCCGGGCGGTCGGCCGGCCACAGCTTCAGCGCCGCGGCCAGCGCCACCTCCGCGGTCTCGACCTCGCGGCCGGGGCAGGGCTTGATCTCGATGTTGACGGCGAGATTCAGCTCCAGCGCCAGGGTCAGCACCTCGTCCAGGGTCGGGATGCGCTCGCCGCGGAACTCCGGCGCGAATTTGCGGCCGGCGTCGAGCATCCTCACCGCCGCGAAGTCGGAATTGGCGACCGGGCCGCTGCCGTCGGTGGTGCGGTCCAGCGTGTCGTCATGGATCACCACCGGCACCCGGTTGCGGGTCAGCTTGACGTCGAACTCGACCATTGGCACGCCCAGCTGGGCCGCCTTGCGGAACGAGGCCAGGGTGTTCTCGGGCGCGTGCGCCGCGGCGCCGCGATGGCCGATGACTCGGGGCAGGGTCGGGGTCATGGGCGGGTCTCCGAGCCTAAGGCACTGCTGGGATGCGGGTTTTGCGGCGTGAACCAGGGCGATCCGGCCCGGTCGGATCTGCGGACCATGGTGGCGGCGCGTGTCGACGATGCCCCATCAGGTGCCATCGTCGCCGAGCCGGCGTCAAGGGCGGGGTGCGGCCATGACGGCGCGGCAGGTCCGCTGCGACTCCCCCTCGCCGCGACAACCGTGCTAGATGGGCGCCGATTCGAAGATCGGACGAGACCCATGGGATTCAATTGCGGCATCGTCGGCCTGCCCAATGTCGGCAAGTCGACGCTGTTCAACGCGCTCACCTCCACCCAGGCGGCGGAAGCGGCGAACTATCCATTCTGCACCATCGAGCCGAACACCGGCCGGGTCGGCGTGCCCGACCCGCGGCTGGACAAGCTGGCGGCGATCGCGGGGTCGGCCAAGGTCGTGGCGACGCAGCTCGAGTTCGTCGACATCGCCGGGCTGGTGCGCGGCGCCTCCAAGGGCGAGGGCTTGGGCAACCAGTTCCTGGCCAACATCCGCGAGACCGACGCGGTGCTGCATGTGCTGCGCTGCTTCGAGGGCGAGGTCACCCATGTCGAGGGCTCGGTCGACCCGGTGCGCGACGCCGAGATCGTCGACACCGAGTTGATGCTGGCCGACCTCGAGGGGCTGGAGCGGCGGGTGCAGACCGCGGCCAAGCGCGCCAAGGGCGGCGACAAGGACGCCAAGGCCGAGATCGAGCTGATGGAGCGGGCGCTGGTGGTGCTGCGCGAGGGCAAGCCGGCCCGCACCGTGCAGCTCGCGGCCGATGAGCGCGAGCCGTTCCGGCGCCTGGCGCTGCTGACCTCCAAGCCCGTGCTCTACGTCTGCAACGTGTCCGAGGACGAGGCCGCGACCGGCAACGCCCATTCGGCGCGGGTCGAGGCGATGGCGAAGGCCCAGGGCGCCGAGGCGGTGGTGATCTCGGCCGCGATCGAATCCGAGCTGGCCCAGCTCTCGGCCGAGGAGAAGCAGGAGTTCCTGGCCTCGATCGGGCTGGAGGAGCCGGGACTGAACAAGGTGATCCGTGCCGGCTACAAGCTGCTGGGCTTGCTCACCTTCTTCACCGTCGGGCCGAAGGAGGCGCGGGCCTGGACCGTGCGCGCCGGGGCCGCGGCGCCGGAGGCGGCGGCGGAGATCCACAGCGACATCCAGCGCGGCTTCATCAAGGCCGAGACCATCGACTACGACAGCTTCGTAGCACTCGGCGGCGAGCAGGGGGCGAAGGACGCCGGCAAGATGCGCCAGGAAGGCAAGGACTACGTCGTCCGCGACGGCGATATCTTCCACTTCCGCTTCAACGTCTGAGAGACCGTCTGGAAATGCTACTGGCGCGGCCGTCTGACGGCGGTTTCTCCGCTTCCGGTGCTCACGGACCCAAACGTCCGCTGCGCTCCGGTTCTCGAAACCACCGCCAGCCGACTCACGCCAGCGCATTTCCAAACGGTCTCTGAGGGGTGGTCGCGGGTTTCGCGACCACCTCCGGAGCCTATCCCGCGGTGCAGGTAGTGCTGGCGGCGCCGGCGATGCGGCTGTAGGTCGCCTGGCCGCCCTTGTCCCAGAACTCGGCGCCGTAGGGGTTGGTGTAGCGCGCGCCGCTGCCCGAGATCGCGCGCTGCAGCGTCACCGTGTTGCCGCCATCGGCCAGCACCAGCGCGTCGCCGGTGAAGCCGGCGGACAGGCGGGTGCCGTCGGCGCAGCGGTAGCCGACGGTCTGGCTCGCGATCGCTTCGGTCTTCGCGCTCGGGTTCGGGGTGTCGTCGCCGCAGGCGGCCAGCGCGGCGAGCGCCAGCGCGCAGGGGATCAGGGTCAGGCGGCGGGTCATGGCAGTCTCCTCGATACGGCCCGGCGCCGACGGCCGGGCGGGCAATTGCCCCTCTGCAACCCCGCAGCCGGCTGTTTGTTTCGCGCCCGCACGCCGCAAGATGAACCTTGTCGGACAATTATCCCATCAGGCCTTTCCCTCGGGACATCCGGCCCACATCTTGGATGAAGAAGAGATGTGGAGGAGACGCCGATGCGAAGCCCGTTCGCGGCCCCATTCCTGAGCGCTGCTGCCCTGCTCGCCGCCATCCCGTTCCTGGCCCTGCCCGCTGTGGCCCAGGACATCGCGCCCGGCACCCGGTTCGAGGTCCGGCCCGACGCCCTGCCCAAGCCCTATGCCACCGATGCGGTGGCCAACAGCTCCGAGACCGTGGCCCGCACCGATGCGATGCGGCCGCAGGTGCCGAAGGGGCTGACCGCCACGCTGTTCGCCGACGGCCTGTCCGGCCCGCGCGAGCTGTTCGTGCTGCCCGACGGGTCGGTGCTGGTGTCGGAGCCGGAGGCCGGCCGCATCACCCGGCTGGTGGCGGCCGCGGGCGGCGGCAAGGCCCAGGCCGCGCCGTTCCTGACCGGGCTGGACCAGCCCTACGGCATGGCGCTGCGCCAGGATGCGCTCACCATCGCCGATCTCGACGGGCTGTGGCGCCTGCCCTATGCCGCGGGCGACGCCAGGGCGCAGGCCAAGCCGCAGCGCATCACCCCGGACGGCGCCTTCGACGGCGGCCGGGGCCACAGCAGCCGCAACCTGCTGTGGGATCCGGCCTCGGACCGCTTCTTCGTCGCCATCGGCAGCCGCAGCAACATCGCGGAGGAGGCGGCGCCGCGCGCCACCATCCAGGTCTTCGCCGCCGACGGCTCGGGCGGCCGCACCTACGCCTCCGGCCTGCGCAACCCGGTGGCCATGGCGCTGCAGCCGGGCACCGGCAAGCTCTACACCGTGGTCAACGAGCGCGACGGCCTGGGCAACGGGCTGGTGCCGGACTACCTGACCTCGGTGCAGGAGGGAGGCTTCTATGGCTGGCCCTACTCCTATATCGGCCACAACCCGCAGCCGGACCTGGCGGCCAAGCGGCCCGATTTGGTGCAGAAGGCGATCGTGCCCGACCTGCTGTTCGAATCGCATTCGGCGCCGCTCGACCTGGTGTTCTACGAGGGCGCGATGTTCCCCGACTGGCGCGGCGACGCGCTGGTGACGCTGCACGGCTCGTGGAACCGGGCCGACCCGATCGGCTACATGGTCGCCCGGGTGCCGTTCCGGGACGGCAAGCCGCAGGGCGGCTACGAGGCGCTGGCGACCGGGTTCCGGCTGAACCGGGGCAACGAAGCCGCCCAGGTCTGGGGCCGCCCGGCCGGGATCGCGACGCTGCCCGACGGGTCGATCCTGGTCTCCGACGACGAGGGCGGCACCATCTGGCGCATCGCCAAGGCGCCCTGAGAGCCTGCCCGATACCGCTGCTGGCGTGGCCGTCTGACGGGGGCCTCTCGGCTTCCGGTGCTCACGGACGACCATGTCCGCTGCACGCCGGTTCTCGAAACCACCGCCAGCCGACTCACGCCAGCGCAGTCTCGGACAGGCTCCGGGGCGGAGGACGAGGGGCTTAGTTCGAAGGCGTCGAGTGGAGTGTTGAAGTCGGGTTCGATATGGATCTGGCCCTTCATGAGGCCGAACCGGATCCCGGCCGGCTTGCCGTCATCCAGCGGCACCAGCTTGGCCAACGGCCTGCCTGATTTGGCGATGACGAAGTGTTCTCCTTTGCTCGTCCGATCGACGATCTGCGAGAACCGGGTCTTGGCTGCGCGGCGCCGGCAGCCTGAGCGGCGGCGGGGTCGGGGCGCCCTCGATCCCGTACCAGGTGTCATCTGCAACCGATCCATCAGAGCGTCGGCAGCCTGCAGGTCTTCGATCTGACGCTGTGACCCGGGAGCGGCCGGCCGATGCCGCCTCGGGCTGCGCCGGGCGGCGCCATTGACAAGTGTGGGCGCTGCCCGGATTATTGGTTGTGTTCCCGATACAGGCACAACTTTAGATATGTCGATGCCATCGGCCCCACATCTTGCGGCCCCGACCTAGATGGTCGCCCGCATCGCCACGGTCGCCTTCCAGGGCATCGACGTCGCGCCCGTCGACGTCCAGGTCCAGGTGTCCGGCGGGTTTCCCGGCATCACCGTGGTCGGCCTGCCGGACAAGGCGGTGGCGGAAAGCCGGGAACGGGTGCGGGCGGCGCTGCATGCCCTGGGCCTCGCCCTTCCGCCCAAGCGCATCACCGTCAACCTGGCCCCGGCGGACATGCTCAAGGAGGGCAGCCATTTCGACCTGCCGATCGCGCTCGGCCTGCTCACCGCGCTCGACGTGCTGCCGGTGCAGGAGATCGGCCAGTACATGGCGTTGGGCGAACTGGCGCTGGACGGGGCGCTGACCCCGGTCGCGGGCGTGCTGCCGGCAGCGCTGGGCGCGGCCGAACGCGGCCTCGGCCTGATCTGTCCCGCCGCCTCGGGGCCGGAGGCGGCCTGGGCGGCCGATGCCGACGGCCGGATCGACGTGCTGGCGGCGCCCACCCTGCTGGCCCTGATCAACCACTTCAAGGGCACCCAGGTGCTGGCCGCGCCGCAGCCGCTGCTGGCGGCGCTGGACGGGCCCGGCCCCGACCTGCGCGAGGTCAAGGGGCAGGAGACGGCGAAGCGGGCGCTGGAGATCGCGGCGGCGGGAAATCACAACCTCTTGATGATCGGGCCGCCCGGATCCGGCAAGTCGATGCTGGCGGCGCGGCTGCCCGACCTGCTACCGCCGCTGTCGCCGGCCGAGGCGCTCGAGGTCTCGATGATCCATTCGGTGGCCGGGCTGCTGGAAGGCGGCCGGCTGATGCGCCGCCGGCCGTTCCGCGACCCGCACCATTCGGCCTCGCTGCCCGCCCTGATCGGCGGCGGGATGCGGGCCCGGCCGGGCGAGATCTCGCTGGCGCATCGCGGCGTGCTGTTCCTCGACGAGCTGCCGGAATTCGCCCGCGCCACGCTGGAGGCGCTGCGCCAGCCGATGGAGAGCGGCCGGGCGGTGATCGCGCGCGCCAACTCCCATATCACCTACCCCGCCCGGGTGCTGCTGGTGGCGGCGATGAACCCGTGCCGCTGCGGCTATCTCGGCGACCCCGGCCTGGGCTGCGGCCGGGCCCCGCGCTGCGGCCAGGACTATCAGGCGCGGCTGTCCGGCCCGCTGCTCGACCGCATCGACCTGCATGTCGACGTGCCCGCCGTGTCGGCCGCCGACCTGTCGCTGCCGCCGCCGGCCGAGGGCACGGCGGAGGTGGCGGCGCGGGTGGCCGCCGCGCGGCAGCTGCAGGTGGCGCGCTATGCCGCCGACGGCATCACCACCAACGCCGAGGCCGACGGGGCGGTGCTGGAGCGGGTGGCAGCCCCCGATCCGGCCGGCGCCGTGCTGCTGACCCAGGCGGCGGAGCGGCTGCGCCTGTCCGCCCGCGGCTACCACCGCGTGCTGCGCGTCGCCCGCACCCTGGCCGACCTGGCGGGCGCCGAAGGCATCGGCCGGGCCCAGATCGCCGAGGCCCTGTCCTATCGCCGGCTGGCCGTGGCGGGGTAGGACCCCATCGGCCTTGCTCGATGCCGCTGCCGGGCGGATCGGCGCGGTGAGGTTTATCGTCCGCCATCGCCGAACATGCCCTCGGCTCAAGTCCGGGCATGGCAATTAAAATACCCGTAAAATACCAGGCCGACCCGCCACCGCCGTCGGTCAAGTCCAGACTGGATGAAAGGACGACAATCCCTTCCGTTTCACTCGATTTCTGTGGATCCTCAATCGGAAGGGCTTGGCAACGGATTGGAACTTTGGAACCCTAATGGTGTTCGATTCTCACCGATATCAGCGATCCGATTTCAAACACCTTTTGGGAGCCCGCGGATGCGATCGATCTGCCTTGCCTTCGCCGCGCTGCTGGCCGGCGCCTGCGTGCCGCAGCCGGTTCCCAAGAACTTCGTCGTAGTGAGCACGGTCAACGAGCGCGACGCCCTGGGCGCCCAGGCCACGGCGGACTTCTATTGCGGCAAGACCGGGCGCGTCGCCCTGGCGACCGACCGGCAGTGGAACTACATCGGCTTCCAATGCATCGTTCCGGCCAGCACGGTGGTGGCCCAGACGCCGATCCCCGCGCGGTCGGAGCCGTCTTCGGACTAGTGAGAAACGCGGGCTTGGGCCAAAAAAGTAGAGGAGCCGCGCAAGGGCGGCTCCTCGTTGTGCTCTCTTGTCCGCAGGCTCACCCGACGATGCCGGGTTGCCATTCTGGCGGAGGTCGCCGCAAGGGCGTTGCGGCTGGCCAATACGCGTTACCGGCTGTGCCGACCACGTGAGAAAAGGATGCGCCCCCGGAACGATCGGATCAAGGGGGTCGTCGTGCGCTGCAGCAAAGGTCAGCCTGGCTGTCCAGGGCCCTGCGCTGGGGCGGCCGCGGCTACGCCGACTGGGTGGTCTGGGCGACCTTGGTCATGAACTTCTCCGCCGCCTTTTCCGCCAGCAGCGGCGCCGCCTCGGCGATGGCGTCGACCAGCGGATCCAGCCAGGGCTCGTCGGATTTGGCGAAGTTGCTCAGCACCCAGCCATGCACCCGGTCCTTGTGGCCGGGATGGCCGATGCCGATGCGCACGCGCCAGAAATCGGGGCCGATATGGGCGTCGATCGAGCGCAGGCCGTTGTGGCCGGCGGTGCCGCCGCCCTTCTTGACCCGCAGCTTGCCGGGGGCGAGGTCGAGCTCGTCATGGAAGACCACGACGTCGGCGGGCGTCAGCTTGTAGAAGCGCATCGCCTCGCCGACCGACCGGCCGCTCTCGTTCATGTAGGTCATCGGCTCCAGCGCCAGCACGCGCTCAGGCCCCAGGCGGCCCTCGGCCAGCCGGCCCTGGAACTTCAGCTTCCAGGGCGAAAAGGAATGGCGCTCGACGATGTCGTCGAGCGCCATGAAGCCGACATTGTGCCGGTGGTAGGCGTATTGCGCGCCGGGATTGCCGAGGCCGACGAACAGCAGCATCGAACCCTCCCAGGCGCGCAGCAGCCAGGATCCTTTCGGATCAGGCCTTCGCCGCCGGCTCTTCGGCCGCCGGGGTTTCCCCCGTCGCGGCGGCCGCGGCCGCCTCGGCCGCCTCGGCGCGGACCGCCGACGGCGCCGCGACGGTGGCGATCACGAAGTCGCGATCCTTGACCGCCACCTGGACACCGTCCGGCAGCTTGATCGCGCTCATGCGCAGCGAATCGCCGATCTCGGCGCCGGACAGGTCCAGCGACAGGAACTCGGGGATCGCCTCGGCGCTGCAGACCAGCTCGACATCGTGGCGCACGATGTTCAGCACGCCGCCGCGCTTGAGGCCCGGCGACGCCTCTTCATTGATGAAGTGCACCGGCACATCGGCATGCACCCGGGTCTTGTCGCTGACGCGCAGGAAGTCCAGGTGGATCGCCTTGTCGCTCACCGGGTCCAGCGCGATGTCGCGCGCCAGAACGTGGTGACGCTCCTTGCCGATCTCGATGTCGTAGATATGGGTCAGCGCGGCGGGGTCGCGCAGGATCTTCAGCAGCGACTGGGCGTTGACGCTGAACAGAACCGGCGGCTTGTTGTCGCCGTAAATGACGCCCGGGATCATCCCGGCCCGACGCGCTGCCCGTGCTGCCCCCTTACCGGCTCGGTCGCGCGCCTCGGCCGTGATCTTGATGGTTTCGGCCATAGGTCTCTCCTCGAATGGAGACGCCGGCCTCCAGGGGTGCCGGCGTCGTTACGGCGTGATGACTGTCACGCAAGCGCGGTCGTCTACCAGAAATGGCCCCGCCGCGCAACGGCGGGGCCGGCATGCCGCCCCCGCCTGTCAAGTGCCGGGAGATCGTTCGAGAATGCGCTCGGCGTGAGTCGGCTGGCGGTGGTTTCGAGAACCGGAGCGCAGCGGACGTTGGTCCGTGAGCACCGGAAGCGGAGAAACCGCCATCAGACGGCCGCGCCGGGCGCGTTATCGGACGATCTCACCAAGCGGGAAGGATGGCGCCCTTGAACCGGGTCTCCAGGAACTGCTTCACCTCCGGCGACTGGTAGGCCTCGACCAGGGTCTTCAGGTCGGCCCGGTCCTTGTCGGCGGCGCGGGCGGCGACGAAGTTGCCGTAGGGGTTGTCGGTGCGGCTCTCGGCGATCAGCGCGTCCTTGCGCGGGTCCAGCCCGGCGTTCAGCGCGTAGTCGGTGTTGATGATGGCGCCGTCGAGGTCGGGCAGGGCCAGGGCCAGCTGCGCCGCGTCGAGCTCGGAGAACGCGAATTTGTGCGGGTTCTCGGCGACGTCGAGCAGCGACGGGTTCAGGCCCTTGCCGGCCGACAGCTTGATCAGCCCATGCGCGGCCAGCAGGTTCAGCGCCCGGCCGCCGTTGCTGGGGTCGTTCGGGATGCCGATCTTGGCGCCGTCCGGCAGCTTCTCCAGCTTGTCGAACTTCTTTGAGTACAGGCCGATCGGCTCGACGATGGTGAAGCCGATCGGGACGATGTGATAGCCGCGGGCGGCGATCTGGGCGTCGAGATAGGGCTTGTGCTGGAAGGCGTTGGCGTCGAGGTCGCCGTTCTCCAGCGCCTCGTTCGGGATGGCGTAGTCGGAGAAGGTGACCAGCTGGACGTCGAGGCCGTGCTTGGCGGCGACCTGCTTGGCGACCTCGGCGATCTCCTCCTCGCTGCCGCCCATGACGCCGAGCTTGATGCTGGCGGCGAAGGCGCTGCCGGCGGTGGCGGCGCTCAGGGCGAGCCCCAGCGCCAGGCCGAACAGGCCGCGCTTCAGCGGGGAAAGGGACATGGTGTGCTCCTGCATTCGAAAGATGAGGCCGGCGGCGGTGCCGCCGCGTCCTGCTATGGTTAGGCTTAGGCGCGGGCCTGTTCCGGCCGGCGCTGGCGGCGGCTGATCGTGGTCAGCGCCGCATGGGCCGCTCGCCCGGCCGCCCGGGTGGAGCGGAACAGGCGGCCTTCGAGCGGCGTGAAGGCCGCGTCGGAGGCGTAGAAGCGGAAGCCGCGGGGCTCGCGGGTGATGATGCCGGCGGTCAGGCCGCCGGCGACGATGATGAAGGCGTCAGCCATCGAAAGATCCTCTCGGGGGGCGCCCGGAGGGGGCGCTGCGTCTGGTCGTGGCGGAAGGCGGCGGGACGGGGCCCGCGATCAACACCCGGGACAGGCGCAACACATCCGGCGCAGCGGGGCTTGGCCCGGTGCGGCGGCGGAGAGGAAGGTCAGGGTCGAACTCATGATCGGCTCCTCAGCATCACGTGCCGGAACCACGAACTCACGTCGTGGCGCTTTAGCGTTTGATGACGCGGCGCAAGCTGCTTCCGTCAAAATCCCGCGGGCCCGAAGACCGATGCGAACCTCGAACATACGCGAGGTTGTGTCAATAATAAAAAAACAACATATGCATTGTGCTGTTTATTCTTCGTCATCGCGAGGAGGCGAAGCCGACGGGCGATCCATCGCGCCGCGGGCAAGGCGTCGGGTCCCGTGTACCCGTTTTGTTTCACGTGAAACATTGTCTCACGCCGGGGCATGGATTGCTTCGCTGCGCTCGCAATGACGGAGAGAGGGCGAGGCAGGTCGCCGGCAACGCCGCCTCACGGCCGGCAACGAAAAAGCCCGCCCGGTGGGACCGGGCGGGCTTCTCGCGTTCTACAGGCCGGAAGCAGGCTCAGCCTTCGCTGCGCCGCCACCAGCCGCGCTTCGGGGCCTCGGGCGGCTGGTTGACCACCTGGTTGGCCTCGACCGCCAGATTCTCCGGCACCGGCTCCGGTTCGGGTGCAGCCGCCGGCTCGACCGGCGCGGCGCCATTGACCGGTGCCGCGGCGGCCGGCTCTGCCGCCGCTTCCTCGGCCACCGGCTCCGGCGCCGGCTCGGCCGCGACCTCGACCACCGGGTCGGTCTTCTTGCGGCGCGGGGCGCGACGCTTCGGCTTCGGCGCCTCGGCTTCGGCCGGTGCGGCCTCCGCCACGACCGCTTCCACCACCGGGGCCTCGACCACGGCGGCCACCGGCTCGGCGGGTGCTTCGGTCACGGCCCCGGCCTGGGCCTCGACCACCGTCTCGGCATCGTCCGCCTTCCGGCGACGGCCGCCGCGGCGACCGCGACGGCGGGCCTTGTCGTCCTCGGCCTGGGCGGCAGCGGCGGCGTCGATATCGGCCGGGACCGGCTCGGGCGCCGCAGCCTCGGCCACGGGGGCCTCGGCGACGGTCACTTCGGCCACGGCGACGTCGGTCGCACTGACCTCGGCGGTGACCGCTTCGGTCTCCGGCTCGGCATGCGCCGCGGCGTCGCCGGCCTCGACGGTGAACGGCTCGATGCCGCGGCCGTCATCGGCCTCGCCGTCGCGCGGGTCGTAGCCGAAGCTGCCATCGGCGGCGACGGCGGCGGGCTGGTCGGCGCGATGGCCCTCGTCGCCACGCCGGCGACCGCGACGACGGCGGCGGCGTTTTCCGCCACGGCCCTCGCCATCGCCCTCGGCAGCCCGAGGATGGCTCTGCTCGGGGCGCGGCTGCGGCGGGCGGCCCTGCTGCTGCTGGCGGCCCTGCTGCGGCGCCGGCTGGCGCTGCTCCTGCACCGGCTCCTCCGCCTCCTCGACCTCGACCTCGTCTTCCTCGACCTCGTTCTCGAACGCGGCGTCGGTCTCGGCCATGATCCGGGCGGTGTTGTCGATCGGCACCACCATCTGGCCCGGCAGCTCCTCGACCCGGGCGCGGGTGCGCTCGATCCGGTGGGCCGGCGGGATCAGGCTGTCATCGGCCTCGATCAGCACCCGCACGGCGTAGCGCCGCTCGATGTCGGCCAGGGCGTCGCGCTTCTGGTTGAGCAGGTACAGCGCCATGGCGGTGGCGACATGCACCGTGACCTCGGAGGCGCGCTTGCGGATGCCCTCCTCCTCGATCGCGCGCAGGACGGACAGCGCCGCGGAGCCGGTGGTCCGGGTCATGCCCAAGCCCCCGCAATGGGCGCAGGTCTCGAAATGCGTCTCCATCAGGCTCGGGCGCAGCCGCTGGCGCGACAGCTCCAACAGGCCGAAGGCGCTGATCCGGCCGAGCTGGATGCGGGCGCGGTCCTGCCGCATCGCCTCCTTCAGCCGATGCTCGACCGCCTTGTTGTGGCGGTCGTCCTCCATGTCGATGAAATCGATGACGATCAGCCCGGCCAGGTCGCGCAGCCGCAGCTGGCGGGCCACCTCGTCGGCGGCCTCGAGGTTGGTCTTGTACGCCGTCTCCTCGATGTTCCGCTCACGGGTCGAGCGGCCGGAGTTGACGTCGATCGAGACCAGCGCCTCGGTCGGGTTGATGACGATGTAGCCGCCGGAGCGCAGCTGCACCACCGGGCTGTGCATCGCGTCGATCTGGCCTTCCACGTTGAAGCGGTGGAAGAGCGGGACGTCCTGGTCCAGGTAGGGCTGCACCTTCTTGGCATGGCTCGGCATGAGCATGCGCATGAAGTCCTTGGCGGTGCGGTAGCCCTCCTCGCCGGCGACCTGGACGTCGTCGATGTCCTTGGAATAGAGGTCGCGGATCGCCCGCTTGATGAGGTTCGCCTCCTCATGGATGGCGCAGGGCGCGGTCGACTGCAGCGTGGTCTGGCGGATCGAATCCCACAGGCGCAGCAGGTAGTCGAGGTCGCGCCGGATCTCCAGCTTGGTGCGCTCCAGCCCCGCCGTCCGCAGGATGACGGCCATGCCTTCCGGCACGTCCAGATCATCCATGATCGCCTTCATCTTCTTGCGATCCTTGGGATTGGCGATCTTCCGGCTGATGCCGCCGCCGCGCGGCGTGTTCGGCATCAGCACGCAGTAGCGGCCGGCGAGCGACAGGTAGGTGGTCAGCGCGGCGCCCTTGTTGCCGCGCTCCTCCTTGGTCACCTGCACCAGCATGATCTGCCGGCGCTTGATGACCTCCTGGATCTTGTAGTTGCGGTAGTTCGGCAGCTTCGAGCGGCGGTCGCGGGCCTCCTCGGCCTCGTCGCCGCCCATCACCTCGACGCTGGTCTCGCGGTGGCCGTCGTGACCGTTGCCGTCCTCGCCCCCGGCGGGGGTCGGGTCGTCGCCCTGCGGCGCCTCGGTGGCCGGGGCCAGGCCGACCGGGCCGCTGTCGCCCTCGGACGACACGGTCTCGCCGAACACGTCCTCGCCCGGGGTCTCGCTGCTCGATCCGCCGAAGCTGTCGGCGGCCTCGCCTGGGGCGGCCTCGCTCGGGCCGGCCTCGGCCGTCTCGGCGCGGGCCGGGCGG
>NZ_JBFRHF010000052.1:0-15682 GCF_052115705.1 Inquilinus sp. 2KB_23
CCGCCACCCCGGCCGGGGCGGCCGCGGGCCGGCGCGCGCCGCTGTCGCCGACGATATGCCCGTCGCGGATCTCGATCAGGCGATGCGCATGGTCGGCCACCACCCGGTCATGGGTGATCAGGATCACGGTCTGGCCGGCGTCGCTCATGCGCCGCAGCAGCGCCATGACCTCGGCGCCGCTGCGGCTGTCCAGGGCGCCGGTCGGCTCGTCGGCCAGGATCACCCGGCCGCCGTTCATCAGCGCCCGGGCGATCGAGACGCGCTGCTGCTGACCGCCAGACAGCTGGTTCGGCCGGTGGTCCATGCGGTCGGCGAGGCCGAGCGACGACAAGAGCTGTGCCGCCCGTTCCCGCCGCGCGGCGGCGGACAGGCCGGCATAGATCGCCGGCACCTCGACATTCTCGGCGGCGGTGGCCGAGGGGATCAGGTTGTAGCTCTGGAAGATGAAGCCGAAGGTCTCGCGCCGCAGATGCGCCAAGGAATCGCCCCCCAGCGTCGCCGCATCGATGCCGTCGACGCGGTATTCGCCCGTGGTCGGCCGGTCAAGGCAGCCGAGGATGTTCATCAGGGTCGATTTACCGGACCCCGACGCGCCCATGATGGCGACGAATTCGCCGGCATGGATGTCGAGCGAGATGCCGTGCAGCACCTCCACCGCCAGGTCGCCGTTGACATAGGTCTTGGTCACGTCGCGCAGGGCGATCAGCGGCTGCGGCCCGGCCTGGCCGGGCATCGCCGGTATCCCGTGCTCGTGGATGTCCATTACAGCCGCGGGCTCCGGCCCGGCCGCGCTGTCCCCGAGGACGATCCGGCGGTGGTGGCGCCGGTGATCACCTGCTCGCCCGGCTCCAGCCCGCTCAGGATCTCCGCCTGGACGCGGTTGGTGACGCCGACGGCCACGGTGCGGGTGTCGATCGCGCCGCTGGGCCGCAGCACCCGGACGGTCGCCCGGCCGGGGGCCGCAGACGATGTCCCGGCGGCCACCGCCGACAGGGCGCCGACCGGCACCAGCAGCGTGTCCTGGGCTGCGGCCGAGACGAAGAAAACCTGCGCCGTCATCTGCGTCATCAGCACCCCGCCCTCGTTCGGCACGTCGAACAGCGAGTCGTAGAGCACGACGTTGTTGACCACCTCGGGCGTCGGCAGGATCTGCCGCAGCGCGCCGTACCAGCGCTTCTGCGGCGTGCCGAGCGTGGTGAAATAGGCGGTCATGCCCAGGCGCAACCGGCTGACATCGGCCTCGGAGACCTGGGCCTTGATGGTCATGGTCGACAGGTCGGCGATCTGGACGATGATCGGGGCCGACTGGTTGGCGTTCAGGGTCTGGCCCTGCCGTGCCGACTGCGACACCACCGTGCCGTCGATCGGGGCGTAGATCTTGGTGTAGCCGAGATTGGCCTCGTCGCCCCGGAGGGTCGACTGGGTCTGCCGGATCTGGGCGCCGATGGCGTCGAGCTGGGCCTTGGCGGAGGCCAGCGTCGCCTCGGCCACCTGCAGGGCGTCGTCGCTGGTGGCGCGCGCCGCCTTCAGGTTGCGCTGCCGTTCCGCCTGCTGCCCGGCGAGCAGCAGCTGGGCCTGCTTCTCCGCCTGCTGCGCCTCGAGATTGGCCAGCTGCGCCCGGTCGGCCTCGACCCGCGACTGGTAGACGGTGGGATCGATCTCGGCCAGCAGGTCGCCGGCCTTGACCCGGTCGCCGATCGCGACATGCAGGGTCTTCAGCTGGCCGGAGACCTGGGTGCCGACATCGACGTAGCTGAGGGGCTGCAGCGTGCCCAGCGCCGTGGTCGCGTCCTCGATGTCGCCGCGCTCCGCCGTCGCAGTGAGATACTGCTGGTCGGTGGCGGCGGGGCGGCCCCAGCGATACCAGGCGCCGGCCACGGCCAGCACGAGGACGACCAGGGCCAGGAGCATGAGTGTCCGGCGCCGGCGGGGGCGCTGCGGGCGCACGGCTGCGATGGGCTTCGGAACAGGCGGAGGCGCCGTCTCTCTCAGCTTCGGCTCGATCTCGGTCCTGGTGTCCGGCATTCCCATACGGTCCGTGTTGATCTCGCCCCTTCACGGCCCGACCGGGCAATTCCGGCGCGCATCCGCCGCCATCCCGGCTGGTCAGGGCGCGGCCGGCCGATTATATCGTGTCCGGGGCCGCTTGGCCGCACACTCCGTCACGGCTTCCGAGGCACCCATGGTCCGCGCGGCGACGATCGCGCTTTCCGGCGTCCTGTTTACCTCCCTGTTCGCCACGGGTTCCGCCCTGGCGGCGCCGGCTTCCTGCGGCCCGCATGACGTGGTGGTCGACTATCTCGCGCGGTCCTTCCAGGAGGCGCCGGCCGGCGCCGGCACCGCCAACAGCGGCGGCCGGATGGAGCTGTTCACGGGTCCCAAGGGGCGCAGCTGGACCCTGCTCTACACCGGGCCGGACGGGCAGTCCTGCATGGTCGCGGCCGGGCGCGGCTGGGCCCCGCCGCCGGTGGAGAACGACGCCTCGCGTCCGCGCTGACCACTAGTTTTTGGGTGCGGTGGTGGTGATCAGCGGATGGATGACGCGGTCGCCCGGCTTGATGCTGAGGAACCGCGTGATGCCGCCATTCAGCTCCAGCACCGCCTTGGCCGGCCCCTCGGAGGTGCGCGGGGTCAGGGTCTGGGGCTCGGCGCCCTCGACGATGTTGGCGATGGTGCCGTCGGTCCGGATGAAGATCATGTCCAGCGGGATCAGCGTGTTCTTCATCCAGAAAGCCTGGGGCTCGGCCTGATCGAACACGAACAGCATGCCCGCATCCGGCGCCATGGCCTTGCGGAACATCAGGCCACGCTGCTGCGCCTCGGGCGTCAGCGCCAGTTCGACCGTGAAGTGGAACTGCTTGCCGGCCGCGGTCTCGATGGTCAGGTCGGCATCGGTCGGCCGGACCGAGGGCGCAGCCTCGCCCTGCGCCCGGGCGGCGCCGACGGCGAAGAGCAGGAGGGCGAGGGCGGCGAAGAGCGTCTTCTTCATCATCATCCCGTTGTCTCAAGGCGGCGCGAGCGCCGTCCGGTCAAGGCGGCGCGAGCGCCGTCCGGTCTAGGCGGCGCGAGCGCCGCCCGGTCATGGCGCCGTGACGGCGCGGATCATCTCACGGATCTCCGGCCGCACCGGGCCGGGCCGCGGCGGGTCGTCCATCCGGTCGAACCAATGGGGCTCCGGCGGCAGGCCCCGGCGGCGCGACCAGGACAGGCCGGACAGCACCTTGCGCGCCGCGTCGGTCAGCGGCGCGGTCGGGTCCAGCCCGGCCAGCATCGCCCAGACCCCGGCCCAGCAGCGGCCCACCGTCCAGGGATTGTAGCCGCCCCCGCCCAGCACCAACAGCCGGGGCGCCACCCGGCGCACGGCGCCCACCACATCCCACAGGGCGTGGTTCGACAGCGACAGGCGGCTCAGCGGATCGTCATGCAACGCGTCTGCACCGCATTGCAGCAGCACGACCTGGGGCCGGAAGCGGTCGACCAGCGGCAGCAGCGCGTCGTCGCGGATCGCCGCCATCTCGTCGTCGTTCAGCTCACGCGGCACGGCCAGGTTGCGGGCGTTGCCGCCGCCGCGATCGTCGACCGCGCCGGTGAAGGGCCAGCGCTTCGCCTCATGCACGGACACGGTGAGGACACGGGCATCGCCGGCAAAGGCGTCCTGCACCCCGTCGCCGTGATGGGCGTCGACGTCGAGATAGGCGATCCGGTCGATGCCGCGGTCGAGCAGCGCCAGGATCGCCAGCGCCGGATCGTTGAAGTAGCAGAAGCCCGAGGCCCGGTCGGGTCGGCCGTGATGCAGCCCGCCGGCCGGGCTGTAGACCACGGCGCCCCCGGCCGCTTCGGCCAGCAGGCCGGCGCCGAGCAGGGAGGAGCCGCAGGCCGTCGCCGGCCGGCGGAACACCTCGCCGAAGATCGGGTTCTCGACCCCGCCGAGATTGTGCCGCTGCCGGCGGGCCGGATCGAGGTCCTGGTCCCGCTCGGCGTCCTGCACCGCCGCGACATAGTCCGGATCGTGGAACCGGGCCAGCGCCGCGGCGTCTGCCATGGGGCCTTCGCGATACTGTCCGGGCTGCAGCCAGCCCTGCGCCCGGATCAGGTCGATCGCGGTGGAGACGCGCGGGATGGCGAGCGGATGCTTCGGCCCGTAGCTGGAATGCCGATAGACCTCGCTGCCGATCAGGATCGGCCGCGCCGCCGCCATGCCCGGATCAGGCCCCCTTGCCGGCGGCGGCCCCGTCGCCCTTGGCCGGCGGCGGCGCCTTCTTGCGGAACAGCTTGTCCTCGCCGAGGAACAGCAGGATCGGCGCCGCGATGAAGATCGACGAGGTCGTCGCGACGACGACGCCGATCAGGATCACGAAGGCGAATTGCTGCAGGGTCTCGCCGCTCCAGATCGCCAGCGGCAGGCAGGCCAGGAAGGTGGCCAGCGAGGTGCCGATGGTGCGGTTCAGCGTCTGGTTGATCGACAGGTCGATCAGCTGGCGCAGCGGCATCGACTTGAACAGCCGCAGGTTCTCACGCACCCGGTCATAAACCACGACCTTGTCGTTGACGGAGTAGCCGAGGACGGTCAGGAGCGCCGCGATCGAGGTCAGGTTGAACTCGAAGCCGGTGACGGCATAGACGCCGACCATCTTGGTGACGTCGAGAATCATCGTGACGACGGCGCCGACGCCGAACTGCCATTCGAAGCGGAACCAGATGTAGAACAGCATAGCGACGAGCGCGAGGCCCAGCGCCATCATGCCGTTCTGGAACAATTCGCCCGACACCGTGCCGCCCACGGAATCGCTCGCGCCGACGGTGACGCCCGGCACCTTGTCGACCAGCGTCTGCTTGATCGTCTGGTAGGCCTGCTGCTGCTGCGCGTCGGTCGGCTGCGCCTCCATCCGCACCAGCACGTCGCGGGGCGACCCGAACTGCTGGAGCTGCACCTGGCCGAAGCCGAGGCTGTCGATGTCCGACCGCAACGTGGTGAAATCCGCCGGCTGCGGCGTGTTGATCTGGAAGGTGATGCCGCCCTTGAAATCAACGCCGTAGTTCAGCCCCGGATAGAAGAACAGGATGACCGATGCGGTGCTGAGGAAGGCCGAGGTGGCGAGACCGATAATCCGGCCCCGCATGAACTGGATCTTGGTGTCGTCCGGGACGAGACGGAGCCAAAACATTACGCTTTCCTCAGCACGGGCAGGACGGTGGGCCGCTTGCGGCGGATCCAGCCGACCATCATGAAACGCACCAGCACGATCGCGGTGAACATCGAGGTCAGGATGCCGATCGCTGTGGTGACGGCGAAGCCGCGCACCGGACCCGAACTCAGCGAGTACAGGATCCCCATCTTGATCAGCGAGGTCACGTTGGCGTCGAAGATCGTGCCGAAGGCACGGCTGAAGCCCGCATCCATCGCCGAGAAGGGCGACCGGCCACGTTTGGTTTCTTCATGCAGGCGTTCGTTGATCAGGATGTTGGCGTCGACCGACAGGCCGAGCGTCAGCAGCAGGCCGGCGATGCCGGGCAGCGTCAGCGTCGCCTCCAGCAGCGACAGGACCGCCAGTGTGATCACCAGGTTCATGATCAGGGCGATATTGGCGAATATGCCGAACAGCCCATACGCCGCGGTCATATAGGTGATGACCAGGAGGAAGCCGACCCCGACGGCGATGATGCCGGCCTGGATCGCGTCGGCGCCGAGATCCGGCCCGACCGTGCGCTCCTCGATGATGGTCAGCGGCGCCGGCAGCGCGCCGGCGCGCAGCAGCACGGCCAGGTCGTTGGCGCTCTGGGCCGTGAAGTTGCCGCTGATCTGGCCGCGGCCGCCCAGGATCGGCTCGTTGATCCGCGGCGCGCTGATCACCTTGTCGTCGAGGACGATGGCGAAGGGCCGGCCGGTGTTGGCCTGGGTGACCTGGCCGAAGCGGCGCGCCCCGGCGCTGTCGAATTCGAAGTTCACCACCCACTGGCCGTTCTGCGAATTGGTGCCGGCGCGGGCGTCGATCAGGTTGGCACCGTCGACCTCGATCCGCTTCTTGACCGCGATGGACTGCGGCTGCGCGCTGCGGCTGTCCTCGAGCGGCAGCACCTCGGTGTCGGGCGGCACCGGGCCGGGCTGGCCGGGCTGGTAATCCTGGCTGACCAGGTGGAAGGTCATCTTCGCCGTCTGGCCCAGCAGGCGGCGGATGCGGTCGGGATTCTGTTCGCCCGGCAGCTGCAGCAGGATGCGGCTGGTGCCCTGGCGCGAGATCAGCGGCTCCTTGGTGCCGCTCTCGTCGACGCGGCGGCGGACGATCTCGATCGACTGCTCGACCGCCCGGGTCTCGCGGTCGCGCAGGCCCACCTCGGTCAGGGTCAGGGCAGCCTTGCCGTCGCTGCCGACGCTGATGTCGATGTCGCGCTGGCCGCTGGCCAGGGGATCGACATTGCCGCTCTGCATGTTCTCGGCCAGGAGCGTGCGCACCCGGTCGGCCTGGCTGGGATCGGTCAGGGTGAAGCCCACCGACCGGTCCTTCACCGCCAGATCGGTGTAGGCGATGTTCTCACGCCGCAGCAGGCCCCGGATCGAATCCTGGATGTTGTTCAGACGGCCGTCGACCACCGCCTTCATATCCACTTCGAGCAGCAGGTAGGACCCGCCCCGCAGGTCGAGACCGAGATTGATCTGGCGCGTCGGAATCCAGGACGGCAGCGCGTCGAGCGTGCTGCGCGGCAGGATGTTCGGCAGGCTCAGGATCACGCCGAGGAGGCACACCACCCAGATGGTGACCTTCTTCCACGGGGCGAAATACATCATCGACGGCAAGCTCTCAAAAATCACTCGGTTCGGGCTGGGCCGGCCGGAGCGCCACGCGTGGACGTGGCTAGGCCCGGCGTGCCTGGACCGCAGGGCGCGCACGGTACAATGCGCGCGGCGGTTTATCCATGCCGAAGTGGGGAGCCCGCCGGATGAGGGCCGACAAGCCGCGCCAAGTGAGTGGCTGTCGCGGCCGGAACGTATTCGGCCAGGAGGTCGGGACCCAGCGCCGCGGTCGCGATCGGGCGCCAGCCCCGGGTGGTGGTGACGCTGCCGGCGAAGGCGATGCGGTTGCGTTCGCCGCCGCCGATCACCGGCGCGATGAAGACATGGGCGAGGTCGACCCGGCCGGCCTCGAGCAGCAGGCCCAGCAGGCGTGGCCCGCCCTCGACCATGACCGAGGCGACCGGCCGGCCCAGCCGTGCCACCATGGCCGGCCCGGCCAGGACCTCGAACAGGGCCTCGACCGGCTCGCCTTCCGGCAGCGCCAGCATGGCGGCCGCTGGCGGCAGCAGCGCCGCCAGCGGTGCGGCCTGGCGGGCGGCTGTGGCGCCGAGCAGGAACACGGTCAGCGCATCGGCGGAGAGCAGCCCGGCCTTCCAGCGGTCCAGCCGCTGCGGCAGCGCCGCCAGCGCCCGGCCGTTGGGGTCGTAGACCAGGCGCAGGGGCTGTCGGTGGCGGTCGCCCGCCGCGTCGCGCACGGTCAGGGCCGGGTCGTCGGCCAGCACGGTGCCGGCGCCGACCAGGATGGCGTCGTATTTCTGGCGCAGCCAATGGGTGTGGGCCCGCGCCGCCTTGCCGGTCAGCCAGCGTTCGGCGCCGTCGTCATAGGCCAGCTGGCCGTCCAGGGTCTGCGCCCATTTCGCCGCCACCAGCGGCCGGCCCAGCCGCTGCCCCAGCAGGAAGGGCGCATGCCAGGCCGCCGCCTCCGGCGCCAGGGCGCCGACGCTGACGGCGATGCCCGCCGCCTGCAGCCGGGCCAGGCCGGCGCCGTCGACCAGCGGGTTGGGGTCGCGCAGCGCCACGACGCAGCGGGCCAGCCCGACCGAAGCTAGCAGGTCGGCGCAGGGCGGCTGGCGGCCATGATGGCTGCAGGGTTCGAGGGTCACATAGGCGGTGGCGCCCTGGAACACCGACCGGTCGGCCGCCGCCTCGATGGCGACGCGCTCGGCGTGGCGCTCGCCGATCCGCTCGGTGGCGCCGCGCGACACCACCCGGCCGTCGCGCACCACCACGCAGCCGACCACCGGATTCGGATCCGACAACCCGTGATGGGTCATCGCCATCCGCAGCGTCTCCAGCATCCAGCCTTCGTCTTCACCCCGGATCGGGGGTGCCGGGACGGCGTCCTGCAGCACCTCGGGCAGGGTGTCGCGCAGGACCCCGCCGAAGCCGAAGCCCGGCCGCAGCGAGAACCCGGCCGCCAGCGTCAAGGCTTGCCCAGGCGCCGCAGCGCCGCCACGCCGCCCGCGCCGACCGCCTTGGGCAGCCGCTCGATCTGGGCGGAAAGCTCCGGCAGATCAATCTGGTGCGCGTGCTTCCTGACCTTGGCTTCGAGGTACTGGATGTTGTGCGCGGTGACGAACACACCGGTCGGCACGATCTCGACGATCTCGATGCCGGCGGCTTCGAGCTGCTTCGCCTTGTCAGGATTGTTGGTCAACAGCCTGATCCGCTTGACCCCGAGGGCCAGCAGCATCTGCGCCGCCGGCGTGAAGTCGCGCATGTCGTGCGGGAAGTTCAGCCGCTCATTCGCTTCGAAGGTGTCGAGCCCCTGGTCCTGCAGCACATAGGCGTCGAGCTTGGCGTAGAGGCCGATGCCCCTGCCCTCCTGCCGGAGGTAGAGGACGAAGCCGCCCTCGCGGCCGATGCGGTGCAGGGCGTCGATCAGCTGCGGGCCGCAATCGCAGCGCTGCGAGCCGAACACGTCGCCGGTCAGGCATTCCGAATGCACCCGCACCAGCGGCACGTCATGGCCCTGCGGTCCGAGCGCGATGGCGAAATGCTCACCACCATCCTCGAAGCTGGTGAAGGTGTGGAAGATGCCGCTGCCCGCACCGTCCAGGATCGGGATGGTGACGGTGTTGCGGATCTCGACCGGTGTCTGCATCGGGTACCCCGCCGGCCGTATCGCGACCGAGCCTCGTGAAGTCTGGCCACAATATCGGTCGGCCACCGGCACATTCCCAGCCCCGCCGGACGGAAAGCCGCCATGCGAGAGCCGATGGGCAACTTCCGTCTAGCACAACCGAAAGCCCAGGCCTGTTCCGTTCGTCACACCGACGCCCAGTCAGGCCCCGATATCGCGGATCTCGTGCACGGATGCGATCTTCGTCCCGTCCCAGTGGTAGGACAGGTGCCGCTCCTGGATCACCGGTGTCAGCACGCCGCGCGGCCGGAACACCGCGGCGCACTGCCCACTGACATGGCGGACGCTGTCATAGGCGATGCCGTGGGAGCCCTCGCCGCGCAGCCGCCGCCCCAGCGCCTGGCCGGCCGAATAGTCCACCGGATCATAGACCCCGGGCAGGTCGGCGCCGCGGATGTCGTGCAGGTCGCCCGACAGGCGGTTGATCAGCACCCGCATGTCGATGCTGGTCGGCGGCGTCGCCGTCGCGGCGAAGAAGCGACCGCGGTGGTAGCGGGTCTCCGCCACCGCCGTCTCCAGCGCCGCGGCCCCGTAATAGGCGCCGAAGCTGCCATCGGTGAAGCGGCTGCCGTCCGGATGCAGATGGGTGAAGGCGGCCATGATGAAGCTGGTGCCCGGGCCGCTCATCCGCTCCTCCGGCGGGACCAGCGCGATCTGGCCGGCCTGATCGCGCAGCCGGTCGTTGGTGCGGGATTCGAGTTCGATCAGCGCCTCCCAATCCTCCGGCGGGGCGATACGCTCGAACAGGTCGATCGGCGGAAACCGGCTGGGGATGACGCGCCAGCACTGCTCCCACTCGACGCGATGGACTGGCAGCGTCAGGCCCAACCGCCGCGCTCCGCGTCGAGGTAGCGGCGGACCACGAACAGGTCGGCGACATTGCCGGACAGCATGCGGTCGAGCGCCGAGCGCCCGCCGAAGGGCGAGGCCGTGTTCGGCCGCCGCACCCAGCCATCGGCCAGCTTGGCGTCCTTGAACAGGATCTGCAGCGCCCGGTAGATGCCGAGGATGTAGGAAACCCGCTCCAGCGTGTCGGCCGAGGGGTGCCCGGTGGCGCCGGCCTTCCAGCGATAGAAGGTCGCCTTCGATGGGCGGCCGAGCAGCACGCGCTTCTCCTCGTCCTTCAGCCCCCAGGCCTCGACGATGGCGAAGAAGGCGCTCAGGCCCGCCCTGGCCACCCGCCCCTCGGCCTCGCGCGGCGCCACCGCCGGCGCTCCCTGCGCTGCCATCGAAACCGTTCCTCTATCAATCATCTGAGATTAATAATCTCATTTGAGACAATCAAGATAGGCGCCGGCGCGGCTTGACGCAAGGGCCTGCCACATCAACACCGCATCGCTTGCCTGCGTTTCATGGCGATTGACGCTGTCGATCGGCCATGCCTCTAATTCTGCCATGAACGCGAACCGTCCGATGATCACTGCGACCACCAAAACGATTACCGCCACCACTGGCGGGTCGTGCGGGGGTCGTGCGCGCTGATCGGATAGCGCCTCACCGACCACCAAAGGGCCCCGCCGGCAACGGACGGGGCCCTTGGTCTTTCTGGGTCTCCCTGCGCCGGTCCTCACGCAACGGAGACATCTCATGGACGACATCGATCATCGCAGCCTGGGCAACCGCCTCGACCTCTTCCACCAGCAGGAAGACGGGCCGGGCATGGTGTTCTGGCACCCGCGCGGCTGGGCGCTGTACCGGGTGGTGGAGGACTACATGCGAAGGCGCATGGCCCGGGCCGGCTATCGCGAGGTGCGCACGCCGCAGATGATGGCGCGCAGCCTGTGGAACCGCAGCGGCCATTGGGAGAAGTTCGGCGCCCAGATGTTCGCCTTGGCCGATGAGGGCCGGCTGATGGCGCTGAAGCCGATGAGTTGCCCCGGCCACATCCAGATCTTCAACAAGCGCCTGCGGTCGCATCGCGAGCTGCCGATCCGCTATTTCGAGTTCGGCGCCGTGCACCGCAACGAGCCGTCGGGCGCGCTGCAGGGGCTGATGCGGGCCCGCGCCTTCGTCCAGGACGACGCCCATGTGTTCTGCCTGGACCACCAGATCGAGGCCGAGGTGGCGCGGTTCTGCGGCCTGCTGCGGCAGATCTACGCCGATTTCGGCTTCGACGGCTTCGACGTGGCCCTCGCCACGCGTCCGGCCCAGCGCGCCGGGTCGGATGCGGTGTGGGACCGGGCCGAAGCGGCGCTGGCAGGGGCCGCGCGGCAGGCCGGCTTCGATTTCGAGACCCTGCCCGGCGAAGGCGCCTTCTACGGGCCGAAGCTTGAGTTCCACCTGCGCGACCGCCTGGGCCGGCGCTGGCAATGCGGCACGATCCAGCTCGACTTCGTGATGCCGGAACGGCTGGACGCCGCCTATGTCACCGAGCAGAACGGCCGGGCCGTGCCGGTGATGCTGCACCATGCGGTGCTGGGCAGCCTGGAACGGTTCATCGGCATCCTGCTCGAGCATCATGAGGGCCGCCTGCCGCTGTGGCTGGCGCCCGAGCAGCTGGTGGTCGCCTCGATCGGCGCGGCGGAGGTCGCCCCGGCGTGTCATGTCGCCGAGGCGTTCGAGGCCGCGGGGCTGCGCGTGGCCCTGGATGCGCGGCCGGAGCGGCTGTCGCGCAAGATCCTCGACGCACATGGGGACGGCGTCCCGGTGCTGGCCGCGATCGGCGCGCGGGAGGCGCGGGACAACACCGTGGCGCTGCGCTTCCGCGACGGCCGGCAGGAGGCGCTGCCGCTGGCGGGCGCGATCGCCCGGCTGCGCGCCGAGGCGGTGTCGCCGGCGGAGCCCCCTGCCCTCGCCGCCTGACCATTGAGGCGCGGCAGTTCGGGCCGGGCGCGGCAGTTTTGGGCTTTGCCGCGCCCGGGTTCGGCCCCAGGATCCGTCCGTCCCGGACCGCCCCAGATCGTCGGAGACCATCGATGGCCAGCACCTCCTTGGCGGCGCCGGACGGTCGCCTGCACCGCATCCTGCGCCATCTCGGCAAGGAGCTGCGCCACGTCCTGCCGCCGACCCTGTTCTTCCTGGTCGGCTTCAACCTGATCGTGTTCACCCAGAACCTGGTGCTGGCCGAGCATCTCGCCCGGTCGATCAACTTCCTGGTCGCGACCACGGCGGCGCTGGTGGTGGGCAAGTCGGTGCTGGTGGCCGACCGGATGCCGTTCCTGCGCCGCTTCGACAACGCGCCGCTGGTCCAGCCGATCCTGTTCAAGACCTTCGTCTACTGGGCCTTCGTCTTCATCGCCCGGCTGCTCGAAGCTTTCATCCACCACGCCGTGGACACGGGCAGGATCGGTGGCTTCGGCGCCGACCTGCTGGAGAACTTTTCCTGGAACCGCTTCCTCTTCATCCAGACCTGGATCCTGGTGCTGTTCCTGATCTACACGACGGCCGCCGAGCTGAACGACCTGTTCGGGGATGGCGAGCTGGCGCGGATCCTGTTTCGGCACCGCTCGTCCGATCTCAAGCAGACGCGGCGGCAGCGCATCCGCACCCTGGCGCGCCTGGGCCGCCTGACCCAGGCGCAGTCGATCGCCATCCTGCACGATCCCGCCACCCCGGCCCATCGCGAGCTCGTCGGGTTGATTGATCAGCTGGCGCGGGACGTCGGCGCGCGGCGCAGCGTGGCGGGCCGATGACCGAGCCCTCTGCCCTGCCCGCGACCCTTCATCGCGGGCGGACAGCCGCACCGGACGCGCTATTCTGCTGGCAATATTCTTCGAAACGGTACGCATGGCACGACTGACTTCGACAGCTTTGGCCCTCTCCGGGCTCGCTGTCCTCACCACCCTGCTGATGGCGAATTCGGGCCGCGCGGCCGGCACCGATGTCGAGGCGACCCTGGCCGTCGACGGGGTTCCCCGCAGCTACACCCTGCACCTGCCCCCGGCCGCGGCGGGTAGCGAGCCGTTGCCGCTGGTGATCGTGCTGCATGGCGGCGGCGCCAACGCCCCCGCCGCCGTCGCCCTGACCGGCTTCAGCGCCGAGGCCGACGAGGAGGGCTTCGTCGTCGCCTATCCCAACGGCACCGGCCGCGCCAAGCCGACCCCCGAGACCGCCAACCAGTTCAGCTGGAACGCCGGCGACTGCTGCGGTTCGGCGATGCGGCAGGATGCCGACGACATCGGCTTCGTCCGCGCCCTGGTGGCGAAGATCGAGCACGACCGCACGATCGACCACCGACGCATCTACGCCGCAGGCTTTTCCGCCGGCGGCATGATGGCCTATCGCCTGGCCTGCGAGGCCGACGATGTCTTCGCCGCCGTCGCCGTGGTCTCGGGCGCGATCCTGGTCCCGTCCTGCACGCCGACGCGACCGGTCTCGGTGATCGACATCCACGGCACCGACGACAACGCGGTTCCGATCGACGGCACGCCGGAGCGGGAGAGCTACGCCCGGGCCAAGTTCCCGCCGGTGCGCGAATCGGTGGCGTTCTGGGCCGCCTTCAACGGCTGCCAGGCGCAGCCCGTGGTGCTGGAATCGGTGCCGGGCATCCAGGCGCAGGACTATCCGGACTGCCGCGACGGCACCGCGGTCCGCTACGACGTGGTCGATGGCGGCTATCACGCCTGGCCCGACGGCAGCATGACCCCGGGCTTCGTCGCCACCCCGCGGATCTGGCATTTCTTCGCCGACCATCCGAGGCTGTAGCGGCCCTCAGGCCGACAGGTCGATCAGCCCGGCTTCGGTCGGGCGGAAGCCGCAGCCGCGGTAGAAGCCGGCCAGGTGCGGCTCGAAATCCACATGCAACCAGCGGGCGCCCCGCGCTTGCGCCAGTTCGGCCGCCCGGCGCACCAGAGCCCGGCCGATGCCCTGGCGCTGGTGCGCCGGGTCGACGGTCGTGTCCAGCAGGAAGGCATGCTGCCCGCCGTCCCAGGCGATGTTGACGTATCCCACCAGCCGGTCGCCGGCATAGGCACCGATCCAGCCCAGGCTTCGTTGATGGATCGTCTCGAGGTCCGACGATGGCGGGCCGCCCCAGGCCGCCTGCACGAGCCGCGCGAAAGCGGCCGGATCCAGCACCGGGTCGACGGCGAAGACGATCCCGGTCATGCCGGCAGCCCCAATTCCTGGCGCAGCCTTGCGGCCACGGCATCGCCCCCCGCCATGGCCTCGCTGCCCAGCCGCGCCGCCGCGCGGATAGAAAGGGCGTTGGTCAGGATCACCGCATCCGCGCGCGCCAGATCGTCCAGGCCCAGCGGCTGTTCCGCCGCGCCCAGCCGGGCCAGGACCTCGCCGCGCATGATCCCCGGCAGGGCGCCTTCGGCCACCGCCGGCGTGACCCAGGCGCCGTCGATCCGGGCGAACAGATTGGCGATGGTGGTCTCCGCCACCCGGCCGGCCGTGTTCGTCATCACCGCGTCGTCGGCGCCCTGCTCCGCCGCCTCGCGCCGGGCCAGGATCGCGTCAAGATAGTTCAGCGATTTGATCCGGCTCAGCGGCGAGCGCTCGTTGCGGCAGGTGGAGCGGGCCAGGACGAGCGCCACCGGCGTCTGCGGCGCCGGGCCGGCATGGCCGGCGATCAGCACGGTCGGCGACGGCGCGGCCGGCGGCAGGACGCCACGCGGACCCACGCCCCGGGTGACCGTCAGGCGCAGTGCCCCGGCCGCGATCCCCGCCTCGGCGATCACCGCAGCGCAGGCCTCGGCCAGGGCCGCATCGTCGGAGCGCGGCGGGATCCCCAGGACGGCACGGCCTGCGGCGAGGCGGGCGAGGTGCCGATCCAGCCAGACCGCGGCGCCGTCCCGGACCCGGATGGTCTCGAACAGCCCGTCGCCCAGGGTGAAGCCGCGGTCGGCGGGGTCGATCCGCGCCGCCTCGGCCGCCTGCATCCGCCCGTTCAGCCAGGGCATCAGGCCACTCCCGCCAGCGCCTGCAGCAGCGGCCGCACCTTGACCATCGCTTCGTCAAACTCGGCGTCCGGGTCGGAATCATAGACGATGCCGCCGCCGGCCTGGGCCGCCACCCGCCCGCCGGCGCCGCACAGCGTCCGGATCACGATGCTGGAATCCAGCGACCCGTCGAAGCCGAGATGGACGATCGACCCGCAATAGGGGCCACGCCGCGCCGGTTCCAGCGTACGGATGATCTCCATCGCCCGGATCTTTGGCGCGCCGGTGATCGATCCCCCGGGGAAGCAGGCGCGCAGCAGGTCGATCGCCCCGCGCCCCGGCGCCAGGCGCCCCTCGACCACCGACACCAGGTGATGGACGCGCGGAAAGCTTTCGAGGCCGCACAGCACCGGCGCCCGGACGCTGCCGACGGCGCAGACCCGGGACAGGTCGTTGCGCAGCAGGTCCACGATCATCAGGTTCTCGGCCCGGTCCTTCTCGCTGGCCTGCAGCTCCGCCGCCAGGGCCACATCCGTTGCCGGATCGGCGCCGCGTGGCCGGGTGCCCTTGATCGGCCGGGTCTCGACCCGCCCCGCGGCATCGACCGACAGGAACCGCTCCGGCGAGGCGCTGGCGATCCAGCGGCCGGCGCCGAAATCGAGGAAGGCGGCGAAGGGCGCCGGCGACAGCGCCCGCAACCGGCGGTGCAGGGTGAAGGGGTCGAGCCCATCCGGCAGGTCGGCCAGGAAGCGCTGGGTCAGGTTGGCCTGGTAGATGTCGCCGGCGGCGATCCAGTCGCGGATGCGCCGCACCCCGTCGCGATAGCCCTCGGCCGGCATCTCGGCCCGCCACACCCCACGCGGCGCCGGGTCCGGCGGCGGCAGGGCCGGCGCGGCGGCGATGGCGGCGGCGAGATCCTCGGCC
>NZ_JBFRHF010000053.1:0-15150 GCF_052115705.1 Inquilinus sp. 2KB_23
GTCCGACCCGTCCCCGCCGTCGAGGGTGTCGGCCCCCGCGCCGCCGCGAAGCTGGTCGTCGCCGCCGCCGCCGCTCAGCGCATTGACGCTGCCGTCGCCGTACAGCCGGTCGGCGAAGCTCGACCCGATGATGTTCTCGATGTTGGTCAGCGTGTCGCCCTGGGCGTCGCCGCCCGTGCCGGTGCCGGTCGCCAGGTTGACCGTGACGCCCGCGGCCGAAAAGACGTAGTTGGCCGTGTCGATGCCCGCGCCGCCATCCAGCGCGTCGGCCCCGGCGCCGCCATCGAGCAGGTCGTCCCCACCGGCGCCGCTGAGGGTGTTGGCCCCGGCGTCGCCGGTCAGGCTGTCGGCGAAGTTCGAGCCGGAGAGATTCTCGATGCTGTTGAAGGTGTCGCCGGCGGCATCGCCGCCCGTGGCGGTGTTGGTCGCGAGGTTGATCGTGACGCCCGCGGACGCGATGTAGTCGGCGGTGTCGCTGCCGGCGCCGCCCAGCAGGGTGTCCGCGCCGCCGCGGCCCGCGAGAACATCGTCGCCGGCGCCGCCATCCAGAACATTCGCCCCTGCCTCGCCATTGATCGTGTCGGCGAAGGCCGAGCCGATGATGTTCTCGATGCTGTTGAAGCTGTCGCCCGCGGCATCGCCGCCGGTCGCGGTATTGCTGGAGAGGCTGAGCGTGACGCCTGCGGCCGAGGCGGCGTAAGAGGCGGTGTCAGTACCCGCGCCGCCCTGCAGCGCGTCGGCACCGCCGAGGCCCTGGAGCGTGTCGTTGCCGTTGCCGCCGGCCAGGACATTGGCCCCGGCGTCGCCGGTCAGCGTGTCGTTGAGGGTCGAGCCGATCAGGTTCTCGATGGCCGCCAGGGTGTCGCCCGCGGCGTCGCCGCCCGAAGCCGCGCCATTGACCGTGACCACGACCGCGGCGGCCGAGGCGGCGTAGGAGGCGGTGTCGCTGCCGGTCCCGCCCTGCAGCGAGTCCGCACCGGCGCCGCCTTGGAGCCGGTCGTTGCCGTCACCGCCCGACAGAACATTGGCCCCGGCGTCGCCGGTCAACGTGTCGACAAAGGCCGAACCGGTCAGGTTCTCGATGCTGCCGAAGCTGTCGCCCTGGGCATCGCCGCCCGAAGCGGTGTTGGTCGCGAGGTTGACCGTGACGCCCGCGGTTGAGCCGAAATAGCTCGCCGTGTCGCTGCCCGTCCCGCCGTCCAGGGTGTCCGCGCCGGTCCCGCCGTAGAGCGTGTCGTCGCCGCCGCCGCCAGCCAGCGCGTCGTCACCGGCGAAGCCGCCGTCCAGGATATTCGCTCCGGCATCGCCGGTCAGCGTGTCGGCGAAGCCCGAGCCGGAGAGATTCTCGATGCCGGACAGGGTGTCGCCCTGGGCATCGCCGCCTGAGGCGGCGCCGTTGACCGTGACCACGACCGCGGCGGTCGATTTGAAATACATCACCCAATCGAGGCCTGTGCCGCCCTGAAGCACGTCGGCCCCGGCGGCGCCCTCGAGGACGTCGTCCCCGCCGCCGCCGCTGATGGTGTTGGCCCCATCACTGCCGTACAGGACGTCGTCGAAGTTCGAGCCGATGATGTTCTCGATGCTCTGGAAATGGTCGCCCTGGGCATCGCCGCCCTGCCCGCTGTCGCCCGCGATGTTGACCGCGACGCCCGCGGTGGAGGCGGTGTAGTCGGCCGTGTCGCTGCCCGTCCCGCCTTGCAGGATGTCCGCGCCGCCGCGGCCTGCCAGCACGTCGTCTCCGGCGCCGCCATCCAGGACATTCGCCCCGGCGTCGCCGGTCAGGGTGTCGTTGAGGGCCGAGCCGATCAGGTTCTCGATGCCCGACAGGGTATCGCCCTGGGCGTCGCCGCCCGAGCCGGCTCCGTTGACCGTGACCACGACCGCGGCGGCCGAGGCGGCATAGGTCGCCGTGTCGGTGCCCGTGCCGCCCTGCAGCGTGTCGGCGCCGCCACGGCCGTCGAGCAGGTCGTCGCCGGCGCCGCCATTGAGCACGTCGTTGCCGCCGGCGCCGATGAGGGTGTTGGCCCCGGCGTCGCCGGTCAGGGTGTCGTTGAGGGCCGAGCCGGTCAGGTTCTCGATCGCCGTCAGCGTGTCGCCTGCGGCATCGCCGCCCGTGCCGGTTCCGGTCAGCAGATTGATCGTGACGCCCGCGGCCGAGGCGGCATAGGTCGCCGTGTCGATGCCGTTGCCGCCGACCAACGCATCGGCCCCGGCACCGCCGACGAGCAGATCGTCCCCGCCAGCGCCGTCGAGGGTGTTGGCCCCGGCGTCGCCGGTCAGGATGTCGGCCTGGTTCGACCCGGAGAGGTTCTCGATGCTGCTGAAGCTGTCGCCCTGGGCATCGCCGCCCGTGGCGATGCCGGTCGCCAGGTTGACGTTGACGGCCGCAGAGGCGATGTAGTCGGCCGTGTCGCTGCCCGCCCCGCCGAACAGGGTGTCGGCGCCGCCGCGGCCCGCCAGCACGTCGTCGCCGTCATCGCCATAGAGGGCATTCGTCCCGGCATCGCCGTTGATCACGTCGGCGAAGGCCGAGCCGGCGACATTCTCGATGCTGCTGAAGCTGTCGCCTTCGGCATCGCCGCCCGACGCGGTGCCGGTCGTGAGGCTGAGCGCGATGCCCGCGGCAGAGCCTAAATAGGAGATGGTGTCGCTGCCATTGCCGCCCTGCAGCGTGTCGGCACCGCCGGAACCGACGAGCAGGTCGTTGCCGTCGCCGCCGGCCAGGACGTTGGCCCCGGCATCGCCGGCCAGCGTGTCGCCGATGGCCGAGCCGATCAGGTTCTCGATGCCGGTCAGCGTGTCGCCATCGGCGTCGCCGCCCACGCCGATGCCAGACGCGAGGTTGATGGAGACGCCCGCGGAGGAGGCGGCATAGGAGGCGGTGTCGATGCCGTTGCCGCCCTGCAGCACGTCGGAGCCGGCCCCTCCCTGGAGCGTGTCGTTGCCGGTGCCACCGTCCAGCACATTGGCCGCGGCGCTGCCGGTCAGGGTGTCGTTGAGGCCCGAGCCGATCAGGTTCTCGATCGCCGTCAGCGTGTCGCCCGTGGCATCGCCGCCCGCGCCGGTGCCGGTCAACAGGTTGACCGTGACACCCACGGCCGAGGCGGCGTAGGTGGCAGTGTCGATGCCCGCGCCGCCTTGCAGCGCGTCGGCCCCGCCGCGGCCCGCCAGCAGGTCGTCGCCGGCGCCGCCATCCAGGACATTCGCGCCGGCACTGCCATTGATCGTGTCGGCGAAGGCCGAGCCGAAGACGTTCTCGATGCTGCTGAAGCTGTCGCCTTCAGCATCGCCGCCCGACGCGGTGTTGGTCGACAGGCTGATCACGATGCCCGCCGGGCCGCCATAGACGACGGTGTCGATGCCGTTGCCGCCATTCAGCGCGTCGGCCCCGGCGCCGCCCAGGAGCGTGTCGTCACCGTCGCCCCCGGCCAGGACATTGACATTGTTGCCGCCGATCAGCGTGTCGTTGAAGGCCGAGCCGGTCAGGTTCTCGATGCCGAGTAGGGCGTCGCCCTCGGCATCGCCGCCGCCGCCGCCGCCGTCGACCGTGACCACGACCGCGGCGGCCGAGGCGGCGTAACTCGCCGTATCGGTGCCGGCGCCACCCTGCAGCGTGTCGGCGCCGCCGAGGCCGATGAGCGTGTCGTTGCCGTCACCACCAGCCAGGACATTCGCCCCGGCGTTGCCGGTCAGCGTGTCGTTGAAGGCGGATCCGATCAGGTTCTCGATCGCCGTCAGCGTGTCGCCGGCGGCATCGCCGCCGGAGCCCACGCCGGTCAGCAGGTTGACCGTGACGCCCGCCGCCGAGGCGGCGTAGGTGGCGGTATCGATGCCCACGCCGCCCTGCAGCGTGTCGGCGCCCCCGAGGCCGATGAGCGTATCGTTGCCGTTGCCGCCGTTCAGCACATTCACCCCGGCATCGCCGGTCAGCGTGTCGTTGAGGCCCGAACCGGTCAGGTTCTCGATGCCGGTCAGGATGTCGCCCGCGGCGTCGCCGCCCGAGGCGGCGCCGTTGACCGTGACCACGATCCCGGCCGCGGAGGCGCCGTAGCTGGCCGTGTCGGTGCCGGCGCCGCCGGTCAGCGTGTCGGCCCCGGCGCGGCCGTCGAGCGTGTCGTTGCCGGCGCCGCCGTCCAGGATGTTCGCCCCGGCGGTGCCGATCAGGATGTCGGCGGAGGCCGAGCCGATGAGGTTCTCGATGCTGTTCAGCACGTCGCCCTGGGCGTCGCCCCCGGTGCCGGTGCCCGTCATCAGGTTGACGATCACCGCGGCGGCCGAGGCGGCATAGGAGGCGGTGTCGGTGCCGTTGCCGCCCTGCAGCGAGTCGGCGCCGCCGAGGCCCTGGAGCACGTCGTTGCCATCGGACCCGGATAGCACGTTCGCCGCGCCGTCGCCGGTCAGCGTGTCGTTCAGGGCCGAGCCGATCAATCTCTCGAAGCCGGAGAGGGTGTCGCCCGCAGCGTCGCCGCCCGAGGCGGCGCCATTGATCGTGACCACGACCGCGGCCGCCGAGTCGAGGTAGGAGATGGTGTCGGTGCCGTTGCCGCCCTGCAGCACGTCCGCGCCGGCGCGGCCCTGGAGCGTGTCGTTGCCGTCGCCCCCGGCCAGGACATTGGCCCCGGCGTCGCCGGTCAGCGTGTCGGTGAAGGCCGAGCCGGTGAGATTCTCGATGCTGTTGAGGATGTCGCCTGCGGCATCGCCCGAGAGGGCGGAGTTGGCCGTAAGGTCGACAATGACGCCTGCGCCCGAGGCGCCATAGCTGGCCGTGTCGGTGCCGGCGCCGCCGATCAGCGTGTCGGCCCCGGCGCCGCCGTCGAGCCGGTCGTTGCCGGCCCCTCCGTTCAGCGTGTCGATGCCGCTGCCGATGGTGCCGCCGTAACTGTCGCCGAACAGCAGGTCGTCGGCATTGCCGCCATTGAGCGTGTCGTTGCCGCCGAATCCGGCCAGAGTAGTGCTGACGGTCAGGTTGGCGGTCAGGATGTCGTTGAAGCCCGTGGTGCCGAGGACCTGTTCGAAGCCGGCCAGGGTGGCGCCCCCGGTCATGGTCCCGGCCGCCAGGTTGACGGTGAAGCCCGAGACCTCGGGGCGGAGGTCGAGGATGTCCTGGTTGCCGGTGCCGCCGTCCAGCGTGTCGGCGCCGCCGCTGAACTGGATCTGATCGTTGCCGGCGCCGCCGCTGATCACGTTGGCCCCGGCGTCGCCGAAGAGCACGTCGTCGAAGGCGCTGCCGATCAGGTTCTCGAAGCCGGTCATCGTGTCGCCCTGGGCGTCGCCCTCCAGGGCGATGGCGTTCAGGGCTACCGATACGCCCGCGCTGGAATTGGCATAGCTGAGCGTGTCGATGCCGGCGCCGCCGTTCATGGCGTCGGCACCGGCGCCGCCCTGGATGATGTCGTTGCCGCCGAGGCCGGAGAGCGTGTCGTTGCCGGCGCCGCCATTGATGATGTCGATACCATCAGGATTGGCCGGATTGCCCGGATCCGTGCCGGTGAGGATGTCGTTGCCGGCGGTGCCGTTGAGGGTCTGGGTCACGGGTCATCCTCCTGCTTCGCTGGTCGGCGCCGCCGGGTCCTAATGCGAGCAGCCGGCTTCAAATGCGCCCGGTCGGCCCAGGCAGGATTGTATTGGTCCGATTTATCACAGGTTCTGCATACTGGAATAGGAAGGATCTTGGAAATTGTGGTGTTGGACGCCCCTGGACCGACTGTGATCGTCACCGGTGGGTCGGGTACAGAAATCCACTCATATCGTCCGCAGCGGCCTCCGGACCGGATGTTCGCCGACCTCGCGAAAATGTCCGCAAAGGAGCCGAATCCGGACCGTAGGGTAGGCCCGGCGAGGCCGTTAGGCTTCTCATCCGCTTGGGGTCGAACCCGGTCCCTCGCCGCTTAGGCCCATAACCGCGATCGAGCCGCGATGAGGGTCCCGCTACCCTATTGGAAAGCCGGCCGGTGCCACGGAAGCAGTTTTTCAATCCGAGAGATCCGGCCGAGGACGATGCGAAGGGGCGTTGCGCCAAACCCGGGCGGCCGGCCGGTCCAACTCACACCCGATCCTGGGCTGTAGAGCCGTCCAGCCCCCTCTAGTTGCGTATCGTCGGTCGGTATCGCTGCCTCACGCGCTCTTGCGCTTCGAGCTGCGGGTCGACGCAGGCTTGCCCGGTGCCGCCTTGCGCTTCCGCCCCGACTTGGCGGCTGTCGCCTTCGTCTTCACACCGGCGCTCAGCCGCAACGCCTCGCGCAGGTCAACGACATTGGTTGCCATGGGGGCCGGTAGCGGCTTGATCTTCTCCCCGCGCTGTTTGGCACGGATCAGCTCGATCAGTGCCTGCTCATAGCGATCTTCGAAGGCGGCAGGGTCGAACTTGCCCACCTTCCCCTTGATGATGTGCTTGCCGAGTTCGAGCATCTCGGGATCGATCTTCAGATGCGGGATTTCGCTGAAGTACTCATCCTCGTCGCGCACCTCGTAGTCGAAATGCAGCAGGTTCGCGATCATTCCCGGCCCCTCGGGATACAGCATCAGCACCCGGTCGCGGCGAAACAGGACCGTGCGGCCGAGGCCGGCGACATTCGCGCGGCGCATGGCCTCTTTTATGACATCGAAGGCCTCGGTGGCGGCTTGGTCCGACGGGGCGAGATAGTAGGGGCGCTCGACCGCCAGCCGCTCAACTTGGCCGCACGGCACGAAGTTCTCCAACTCGATCACCTTCGTGCTGTCCGGGACCGCGGCCTCGATCTCCTCCTGCGTCAGAACGATGTAGGTGTCGGCATCGGTCTCGTAGCCCTTGACCTGGTCGTCCCGGTCGACCGGCTTTTCCGTCTCGCTGTCGATGAATTGGCGCTTCAGCCGGTGACCGGTCTTCCGGTTGACCATGTTGAAATGGATCTCGTCGTCGCTCTCGCCGACCGCCGTGAACAGCGATACGGCGCAGCTGACGGCGCCAAGCCTCAGAAAGCCCTTCCAGTTCGCGCGCGGTGCCATGGTCACCACCAGAGACGCTCGGGACGGGAGTCCAACGCTGAAGCGCGAAGGGTCGTTCCGCCACGCCGGCCAGCGGTCGCTGTGAGACCTCCGAAATGACCGAACCGAACGCTGGCCGTTATGGACGGTTAGCCGGGGGACCGGACGACCGCTCGAGTTCGGCGACGAGTTCACGGAGATGGTCGAGGTTCCGCCGCTGGGCGGCCGCCAGCCGCGCCAGCTCAGCCTCCGCGGCCGTAGTCAGGCGTCCACTCAATCTCATCTCTTTCACGGCCGAGGCATGATGCCTCAGGCAGAGGTCTCCCTCGCGCACGTTGCGGACTGCCCGCTCGATCGCGGTTTCGGCCGGGGACGCTCGATCCGGCCTAGCCCGGATGCCTGCGAGGATCATGTTCATAGGTCCTCTGCTCCTTGATCCGGCCGTCCCGACCCTGAACGACAACCAGCGATTCCTGCCCGGCATCGAGGCCCTTTCGGGCGAGCTCGCGCACCCATCCCTTTGCCTTCACCTGGGTCGGGAAATCTGCTAGCCGGTCGCCGCCCTGTTGGACAAGCCACGCACCATCGTGCGGACTGACGACATATCGAAGTCTGGCCATGACACACCTCCTGGGAGGAAAATGGATGTCCATCGGCCGCGGTTCCGCTCGTCGAGGCAGCCCGACATTGCGAACAAACCGGGAATAATGCTGACTGGTCGGATGAACGCCGCCGAGTCGACCACTCAGAGCCCAAGCTATCTGGACACGCTCAACCCAGAGCAACGGGCGGCTGTCGAGTTCGGCATCGACGACAGCGCGACCGGGCCGCTCCTGGTCATCGCCGGTGCCGGCTCGGGCAAGACGAACACCCTGGCAAACAGGGTCGTGCGGCTGATCGAGACCGGCGCCGACCCCTACCGGATCCTGCTGCTGACCTTCTCGCGCCGAGCGGCCGACGAAATGAAGCGCCGGGCGGAACGCATCGCAGCCCGGGCGCTCAGCGAAGGCGCTGCGGCCAGATTGGAGTGGGCGGGCACCTTCCACGCGATCGGCGCCAGGCTCCTGCGCGAGCACGCCGACCAGCTCGGGCTCGACGTCTCGTTCTCCATCCTCGACCGCGAGGATGCGACCGACCTGATGGCGCTGGTGCGACATGAGCTCGGCCTGTCGGCGACCAAGGAGCGCTTCCCGACCAAGTCGGCCTGCCTCGACATCTATTCGCGCGTGGTGAATGCTCAGCTGCCACTGGCGGATGTCCTGAAGGACACATTCCCGTGGTGCGCCAACTGGCACGATGAGCTGAAGCGGCTGTTCGGCCTCTATGTCGAGGCCAAGCAGAGCCAGATGGTGCTCGACTACGACGACCTCCTCCTCCACTGGGCACAGGCGATGGAGGATCCGGACCTGGCGGCCGAGATCCGCGAACGGTTCGATCATGTGCTGGTCGATGAATACCAGGACACCAACCGCCTGCAGGCCAGCATCCTGACCGGGCTGAAGCCGGACGGCCGCGGCCTGACCGTGGTCGGAGACGATGCCCAGGCGATCTACAGCTTCCGCGCCGCGACGGTGCGCAACATCCTGGATTTCCCGGGCCTGTTCTCGCCGCCCGCGACGGTGCTGACACTCTCGCGGAACTACCGGTCGAACCAGCCGATCCTGGCGGCCGCCAACGCCGTCATCGATCTGGCACCGGAGCGCTACGCCAAGCAGCTATGGTCGGAGCGGGCATCGGAGCAGCGGCCGCGCCTGGTCAGTGTCCGGGACGAGATCGAGCAAGCCCGATATGTCGCTGATCGGGTCCTGGAGGACCGGGAGGCCGGGGTGCCGCTGAAGCAGCAGGCCGTGCTGTTCCGCACCTCGACCCATTCAAGTCACCTCGAAGTCGAGCTGACGCGGCGAAACATCCCCTATGTGAAGTTCGGCGGCCTGAAGTTCCTGGACTCGGCGCATGTGAAGGACCTTCTCGCGGTGCTGCGGTGGGCGGAGAACCCGCGTGACCGGATGGCCGGCTTTCGGGTGCTACAGCTGCTGCCAGGCGTTGGTCCGGCCCATTCGCGCCGCGTGCTGGACCAGATGGCCCAGGCGCCGATTCCCTTCGGCGCGCTCGCCATGGCCAAGGCTCCCGCGACGGCCGCCGCGGATTGGCCGGAGCTGGCCACGATGATGGCGACGCTGCGCGATCGCGACGTGCCCTGGCCATCGGAGCTCGATGCGATCCAGCGCTGGTACGGCCCGCATCTGGAGCGGATCCATGAGGACGCGGCGATCCGCGCGGCAGACCTCATGCAGCTGGCACAGATCGCCGCCGGTGCCGCCTCACGAACGGAATTTCTCACCGATTTGACCTTGGATCCGCCGCAGGCGACCGGCGACCACGCTGGGCCGCCGTTGCTCGACGACGACTACCTGATCCTGTCGACCATCCACAGCGCCAAGGGGCGGGAATTTCGGTCGGTCCACATTCTCCATGTTGTGGACGGCTGCATCCCCTCGGATCTCGGCACGGGGTCTACCGCCGAGGTCGAGGAGGAGCGGCGTCTCCTGCACGTTGCAATGACTCGGGCCAAGGATGACCTGCACCTGGTCGTGCCGCACCGGTTCTACACGCACGGGCAATCGAGGCGCGGCGATCAGCACATCTACGCGCCGCGGACTCGCTTCATCCCGGAGAAGATCCTCGGGCTATTCGAGAAGTCGACCTGGTCGAGCTTGCAGACCAGCGCAGCCGGATCTGCCGGCGGCCGTGCCCGCATTGATGTCGGGGCCAAGGCCCGGGCGATGTGGAGTTAGGGTCAGGCGGCGTTTACAGGCAAAAATCTTTCCTTGAGCATCTGGCATCGAGGCCGACTGCAGGCGCAACGGTTAGCGGCACACTGCAGCAGCTGCTTCTGCAACAGCCTGATCCTGCTCACCGCTGCCCCCGCTGACGCCAACCGCACCGACGATGACGCCATCAACGACGAGAGGGATGCCGCCGGCAAAAATCATGATTTTGTTGTGGTTGGAGACGTGGATTCCGAAAAACTGGTCATGCGGCTGACTGTTTTTTCCAAGCTCCTGTGTCGATATGTCGAATGCTTTGGCCGTAAAAGCCTTGTTGATCGCTATGTCGATGCTGCCCAGCCAGGCGCCATCCATGCGGATAAATGACTTGAGGTTGGTGCCGTCATCCACCACTGCGATGTTCATCGGCTGGCCTATCTCTTTCGCCTTTGCTTCACCTGCAGCGATGACCCGATGGGCCTTTTCGAGAGTAAGCATCATCATCTCCAGTTCGAGAGGGTTCCTGCTGGGGCTGCATCCGCATTCTGATGCGTGGCATCATCCGGGCACGATCAGGTGATGTGGATGGACTTCGCCGCAGTGTTTGCGCCGACGCCAGCAGCGTATGCCGGCTCGTCTCACTCGGGCAATTCGCCATCCGGCTATATTCGATGATTCGCTTCCGTGCGAAGCGGGACTAGAATGTGCCACTCGAAGGCACCGTGACGAAATCGACGCCCGCATAGCCGAGCGCCTGGGCCGCGACGCGGCAGATATCCCCGTAGGCCTTGTCGATCTGTTCCCGAACGAACCTGGTCTTGACGCAGATTTGCAATCGATCGTCCTCGACCCCTGCGACGCCGGCTTCGTCCAGCCAGGACTTCCATACAGCCAGGGCCGCGGCCTCGCTCCGGCCGAGCCGCCGGGCTTCGGTGGGGATCCAGGCGCTGCGGTATGCCGCGAGAAGATCCGCGGCCGCAGCCGGTTCAAGGGCGTGCTCCATGGTCTCGATCTCCGGTTCTGGGTCAGCAATCGATGCTTTGAGTGGACTCGCCGGTGTGGCGCTCGCTGCATTGGCCACGCGGCCGAGGTGTCGGAAGTTGCGCGACAGGTCCCAAGGCCGTTCTGCCGTTGCGAACCGGGTGAACCACCCACCCGGGTTGCGGATCGGCCGATCGGGCGACGTCGGCGTGTCACAGGCAATGATCCAGCCCAGCATCGCGTTGGCGGCGCCGTGGCGATTCACTGCCCAAGCCCAGATGTGATGCGGATTTCGGACACCGTCGACTATCGCGAGATAGTCGCGGACAACGATCGCGTTTTGGGCTTCCGGCTATCGAGGTCTGATCCAGAGCCCCGCCTCAAAAATGCGGGGCCTTCTGCGTACTGCCGAGTGTTCACCACAGCAGGCTACGCCTGCTCCAGGCGTCGAGGCCAGCATCAGGTAGCGCACCTCGCACCCCTCCCGCACCTTCACCGTTGGAAAGTCGGGCCGGGTCGGCTGACGCCTCGATGGGAGGATCACCCGACTCGCCAGTGGAGGTCCACTGAAGGAGAAAGGCCATGACCGCTGTCGGGCTCTTTGCGGACGGTCCCCAGCAAGGCTCCAGGCTGTCCGGTCCGTCCCTGTGCGGGCTCTTGCTTGCCACTGCTGAATATCGGCAATCTGCAAACCGTATACCCCGGAAGATCGTCAATCGAATCATGCTCGATGTCACGGCCAATGAGATCGCTGAGTTAAACGACATCGACCTGCGAGAGCTCGTCGGCCGATTGTGCGAGGCCGAACTCGCGAACCGTGGGCTGTCACCCGCCGCGGTCACCTGGGGCGGCAATCAGACAGCGGCAGACGGCGGCTTAGATGTCAGGGTGGCCCTGCCGGCAGATACAGCCATCGATGGTTTCATCCCTCGTCCCGTGACTGGGTTCCAGGTCAAGAAGCCGGACATGTCGAGAGCCGCAATCCGTTCCGAGATGCAACCCGCGGGCGCGATCCGGCCTGTCATCCAGGAGCTCGCCGACCAAGCTGGCTCCTACGTCATCATCAGTTCTAAGGATTCGACCGCCGACATAGCTCTTCGCAACCGCCGGGGGCATTGTGTGAGGGCGTGCAAGGGATCGCCAACGCTGATCAGCGTCATACCGACTTCTACGACCGTACGCGGTTGGCGACCTGGGTGCGGCGCCACCCTGGTCTGATCACCTGGGTGAAAGAAAAGGTAGGCCGCGCGCTTGCCGGTTGGCGCGCCTATGGTGCCTGGAGCGGCGCGTCAGAGGGCGTCGAGTCCGAGTACCTGAGTACCTGCTTGACGATAAGCTGCGCCTGCAATTCGGCGAGCACCGCGAGGAACCCGCGCGGTCGATGGTCGACGCCATCGACAAGATGCGTGGCGAACTCGCCCAGGCGGGTAAGATGGTACGTTTGGTCGGCCTGTCGGGTGTAGGCAAGACCCGGCTCGTCCAAGCCCTGTTCGACTCCCGGATCGGGTCCCGTCCGCTGCCACCGTCGCTCGCCGTCTACATCAACCTCTCGGACAACCCGGATCCGCAACCGATCGGTCTCGCCTGGGATCTGGTCGCAAACTGCACGCGTGCGATCCTCATCATCGACAACTGCCCTCCAGACCTCCATCGCAGGCTCTCGGAGCTGTACGCTGCATCCGGAAGCACGGTCAGCGTTCTTATGGTCGAGTACGATGTACGCGAAGATCAGCCCGAGGGGACACAGGTCGTCACCCTCGACACGTCCTCGCGTGAGCTCATTGAAAGGCTGGTCGCGCGCCGGTATCCACAGCTGTCCCAGGTCAATGCCCATACCATCGCCGAGGTGTCCGGCGGCAATGCCCGGGTCGCGATTGCTCTCGCCGTAACCGTCGAACGCTCGGAGACGATCGCCGGTCTCTCGGACGATGATCTCTTTCAGCGCCTCTTCCGCCTGAGCCACGATCCGGACAGCGCTCTGCTACTCGCGGCCCAGGCGTGCTCGCTCGTGTTCTCCTTCCAGGGTGAAGCGCTGGCCGGTGAAGAGGCCGAGCTGCCGCGCCTGGCCTCGCTAGCGGACCAAAAGCCACGTGAGCTCTATCGGCATGTAGGCGAATTGCTTCGGCGAGACCTCGTCCAGCAGCGTAGCGTGTGGCGGGCGGTGCTGCCGCACGCGATCGCGAACCGCCTTGCCGCGCGTGCGCTCGAGGACACGCCGTACGACCTCATCAATCAGCAACTCGTCACAGGCGGACTGATCGCCTCGCGCGGTCGTTTTCGCGGCGGCTGTCGTTCCTGCACGAGCATCCCCAAGCCATGGCGATCGTCGAGCGTTGGCTAAAGCCCGGCGGCCTTCTCGGCGACATTGCGACTCTCGACGAGCTTGGCCGTGCGATGTTCGAGAACGTTGCTCCGGTATTGCCCGGGGCGGTGCTCGCGGCCTTGGAGCGGGCTGGTAACGGTTATTCCGACGTGGCCGCAGCGGCATGGCGGCGGCACCAGTCTTTGTTGCGATCCTTAGCGTATGACGCACATCTCTTCGAAAGGAGCGCCTCCCTGTTGGGGCGAGCCGCGACATACAGCACGGACGAGCGGGAGGCCAAGGAAGCTTCGGACACTTTCGGCTCGCTGTTCACGATCTATCTATCCGGCACACACGCCGCCATCGACCAGCGGTTGGGCCGAATCGAACAGCTGCTTCGATCAGGCGAGTCGAAGCAGGTTCGCTGGGCTTGGCGGCGCTGGGCCAGACGCTCGAGGCGTCACACTTCAGTTCGGCCCACGGCTTCGAGTTCGGGCCGCGGTCACGGGATTAAGGCACACCAAGGTGATCGCCGCCGCGGCCAGCGAGGCACCGCACGTGCTCGATGGCCTGCTCTACCACCAGACGGGGCTGTCCATCGAGGACCACTACACCGACACGGGCGGCGTCACCGACCATGTGTTCGGGCTGTGTCATCTGCTGGGCTTCCGATTCGCGCCCCGCATTCGCGACCTCAAGGACCGCCACCTCTACCTGTTCCCGGACGACGAAGCCCCGCCGGCGCTCCAACCCTGATCGGCGGCGCGATCGATGTCGACCACTTGACGGCGCATTGGGAGGAACTGCTGCGTCTGGCCACCTCGATCGGCGTCGGCACGGTGACCGCCTCGGCCATGCTTCGGCGCTTGGCGGCCTATCCCAGGCAGAACGGCTTTGCCCTGGCGCTACGCGAGTTCGGCCGCATCGAGCGCACCATGTTCACCCTGGATTGGCTGCGCGATCCGGCCCTACGCATAGAGCGGGCGTCACGGTCGATGAGGACAAGGGCTCGTCGACTTGGGTGAGCGCGGCGGCGACAATCGGGCCGATCACCGCCAGCGCGTCGGGATGCATCATGTTCTGATGATGACAGGGAACGTCATGAACCGAAATGCGCCCCCGGACATACGGCCGCCAAGCCTCCGGAGCGGGCGGTGCGACATCGTCTTGGGTGCGGTTCGCCGCCCTGATGAATAGCAGGTCGCCGGAGAAGATTGCTGGCCTGAAGTCCCGCATGAGACGAGGCGCGTCGCGAAGGTTTTTGAGCAAGACGGAGAAGAGACGATCATCAAGACTGGCCAGAACATGGCCGGCTTGGTCAAGACGGGCCTTGATTTGTGCTAGAGACAAGGAATCGTCACCAAGATCAAGCGGCTGGTCAGACGCGGCGTTAATCAATTCGATCGCCAGATCCTCGTCCGTCGGCTCGCAGGGACACGGACGTTGTTGTCCAGATTCAAGCGGGTAGCTGTCGAGCACAGCAAGGAAGACGATCTCCTGCGCTTGCTGCTGGAGTGCTGTGGCGATGGCGTGAGCGAGATTACCTCCGAAGGACCAGCCTAGAAGACGATAGGGTCCGTGGGGTTGAAGGGTGCGAATCTGGTCGAGATAGTCGGCTGCCATTGCGGCAATGCTGGCAGGATCGTGCCCGGGATCGCCGAGGCGGCGGGCTTGGAGCGCGTAGAGCGAACGATCGGGCAGATGGCGGAGGAGGCCGGCATAGGGCCAGCCGAGGCCGCCGGCGGGGTGGAGGCAAAAGAGCGGCGGTCGGGTCCCGTGGGGCCGGAGTGGTAGCAGGAGGGTGAGGGAACCGGCCGGATTTTCGTTGCCGAGGCGGAGGGCCAGGGCGGCGGGGGAGGGGGCATCGAACAGGGCGCGGATGGRGAGTTCGCGGCCGAGGGTGGCGCGGAGGCGGGAGGCGAGGCGTGTGGCGAGCAGGGAATGTCCGCCATGGTCGAAGAAGCTGTCGTCCGGGCCGATGCGGTCGAGGCCGAGGACCTCGGCGAAGAGGGTGCAGAGGATCGCTTCCTGGGGCGTGGAGGGCTCGCGGCGGCTGGCGGGGGAGAAGTCCGGTGCGGGCAGCGCGCGGCGGTCGAGCTTGCCGTTGGGAGTGAGGGGGAGGGCRTGGAGGAG
>NZ_JBFRHF010000054.1:0-12565 GCF_052115705.1 Inquilinus sp. 2KB_23
CGACCGGCCCGGCGGCCTCGCCCGGCCGCGCCAGYAGGATCTCGAGCACGCCGGCCCCGGCAGACGCCGCGGGCAGCGGCAGGCGCCAGCCGCGCTGGTCGGCGGCGCCGACCGCGGGCCGCGGGATCGGCTGTTCCGGCGGCGGCAGCACGCTGGCGACGGTCAGCGGCGCCTGCTTGCGGCCGAGGTCCTGCAGCACCAGGCGGTCCTGGTTGGGGATGTCGATGCCGCCCGGCTGTTCCGGCCGGGTGCGGAATTCGGTGCGGTCGGCGCGGATGATCGGCACCCCGCCTTCGAGCGTGACCGTGGTGTTGGTGGTGTAGGAGGAGATCAGGATTCCGGCGAACAGGATGACCACGACCAGGACGAAGCCCACCGTGGCGATGCGGCCCCAGGGCAGTGTCGCCTGGACCGGCCGGAGCTGGACCGTGGCGGTGGCCGGCAGAGCATGGGGTGCTTCCTGCCAGGTTCCGTCCGGTCCGAGTCGGATCTGCGTGGCGGTGTCGACCATCCCCTTCCCCTCAACTGATTCGGAATCTTAGTCCGAATCGGAGAAACGGGCGATAAGAATTTGATTCAATGCTGAAATAAGGTTGGAGACGGCTCCGGAAACCGCCTTTCCCGTCTCTCAGCCCTCATTGCCGGTCCCACGGGGTCGGTCGAGCCAACCTTTTGTTTTCCTTTTGTTTCCATCAACAAGCCCTCCCCTCATTGTCATTGCCCGGCTCGACCGGGCAATCCAGGGGCCACCGAGAACCGCTCTGGCCGCCCCTGGATGCCACAGTCGAGCCGTGGCATGACCAAAGCGAGGGTCCCTCAAACCGGCCGGTCCAGGGCGAACAGGCGCTGGTGCTCGAGCAGGGCGAAGCGGTCGGTCATGCCGGCGATGTAGTCGGCCACCACCCGGGCCTGGCCGGCGGCGCTGGCGGCCTCGGCCTGGCGGCGCCAGTCGGTCGGCAGCGTGTTGGGCTCGGCCATGAACAGGGCGAACAGGTCGCGCACCACCCGCCGCGCCTTGCTGGTCTCGCGGTTGACCAGATAGTGCCGGTAGACCTCGCGGAACATGAAGCCGCGCAGGACCTGGAGATCCGCCGCCACCGCGTCGGAGAAGGCGATTACCGCCTCCGGCGCCGCCCGCACCGCCTCGACCGAGGCCGGGCCCTGCGCCGTCAGCCGCCGCCGCGATTCCGCCAGCAGGTCGGTGACCATCTGGTCGATCACCCGGCGCACCGTCTCATGGATCAGCCGGCGCCGCGGCAGGCCGGGATGGCGGCCTTCGACCTCGGCCAGCACCGGCCCGACCAGCGGCAGCGGCCGCAGCGCGTCGAGGTCGAGCAGCCCGGCCCGCAGCGCGTCGTCGATGTCGTGGTTGGTGTAGGCGATGTCGTCGGCCAGCGCCGCCACCTGCGCCTCCGGCCCCGGCTGGGAGCCGAGGTCGAGGTCCCAGACCGCGCGGAACCCGTCGATCGTGGTCGGCAGCACCGCCCCGGGCAGCAGCGGCAGCAGCGGGCCGTTGTGCTTGACCACCCCCTCCAGCGCCTCCCAGCTCAGGTTGAGCCCGTCGAAATCGGCGTAGCGCTGCTCCAGCGCCGTCAGGATGCGCAGGGTCTGGTCGTTGTGGTAGAAGCCGCCATGCCCGGCCATCGCCGTGTGCAGCGCATCCTCCCCGGCATGGCCGAAGGGGGTGTGGCCGAGGTCATGGGCCAGCGCCACCGCCTCGCCGAGATCCTCGTCGAGCTCCAGCGCCCGGCAGATGGTGCGGGCGATCTGCGCCACCTCCAGCGTGTGGGTCAGTCGGGTTCGGTAATAGTCGCCCTCGTGGTAGATGAAGACCTGGGTCTTGTACTGCAGCTTGCGGAAGGCCGAGGAGTGGACGATGCGGTCGCGGTCGCGCTGGAACGGCGAGCGCATGCCGCTTTCCGGCTCGGGGTGCAGCCGGCCGCGGCTGCGGTCCGGACGTGAGGCATAGGCGGCGGTCATCGGGCCGAAGGCTAGTCGTGCCATGCGGGGCTGTCCATCGCGGCGGGTGCTTTGCATCCGGCCCCCGGCACCCTACATTGGGGGGGACCGGTTTCGACCGCCCGTTAGATCTGTGGAACACGCCATGCCCGACGATGGCCGCATCCTGAGCCTGACCGACAGCGCCGCCCGGCGGATTGCCGAGCTGCGCAAGGCCGAGCACAACGACGCTTTGATGCTGCGCATCGCGGTGTCCGGCGGCGGCTGCTCCGGCTTCCAGTACGGCTTCAGCTTCGACGACACGGTCAAGGGCGACGACCTGACCTTCCAGCGCAACGACGTCACCGTCGTGGTCGACGACATGTCGCTGGACTTGCTGGCCGGCGCCGAGATCGATTACGTCGAGGAGCTGATCGGCGCGTCCTTCCAGGTGAAGAACCCGAACGCCAGCTCCTCTTGCGGCTGCGGCACTTCCTTCGCACTCTGAGCCGCCGCGCCCGACGGAGTCGCGGCCGGCCTCGGCTTGCGAAGGAGTTCCCATGCGCCCCACCCTGCCCGCCTTGCGCCTGACGTCGATTCCCCGGGCGGAGGGCTGAGGCATGCGGATCGCGACCTGGAACGTCAATTCGGTCAAGGCCCGGCTGCCCAATGTGCTGGACTGGCTGCGCACCGCCGACCCCGACGTCGCGGTGCTGCAGGAGATCAAATGCGAGACCGACGGGTTCCCCCGCTTCGAGTTCGAGGCGCTGGGCTACAACCTGCTGATCCATGGCCAGAAGAGCTACAACGGCGTGGCCCTGCTGGCCAAGGCGCCGATCGAGGACCCGCTGACCGGCCTGCCCGGGGATAACGCCGACGTCCAGGCCCGCTATGTCGAGGCCACGGTGCGGGGCGTGCGGGTCGGCGGCCTGTACCTGCCCAACGGCAATCCCGTCGCCACCGAGAAATATCCCTACAAGCTGGGCTGGATGGACCGGCTGCGCGCCCGCGCCGAGACCCTGCTGGCCGCCGGCCAGCCCTTCGTCATGGGCGGCGACTTCAACGTCATCCCGGAGGAGCGCGACGCCGCCGACCCGGCCGCCTGGGTCGGCGACGCGCTGTTCCTGATCGAGACCCGGCGGCGCTTCCGGGCGCTGCTCAACCTTGGCCTGACCGATTCCTGGCGGGCGCTGAACCCGACCGCGATCGGCTACAGCTTCTGGGACTACCAGAACCGGGCCTGGCAGGCCGACAACGGCATCCGCATCGACCACCTCCTGTCCAGCCCGGAGATCGCCGACCGGCTCGACGCCTGCATCATCGACCGCGAGCCCCGCGGCCGCGACAAGGCTTCGGACCACACCCCTGTCATCGTGACCCTGGCGGAGTAGACGAAGCCTCCGGATCCCCTTATCCGCCAAGAGTTCGTCGTACGAATCCCCTCATGGTGGCGCGGGAAGCCTGCCTATACTGCGGACGGGCTTTTCCGCCCCGCCTTCCTGCAAGGCCGCCCGAGGGAGTGCATAAGCAAGAATGTCGCTTGTCGTCATCTTGGATGACCGGCCCACCAACCGGAACATCTTCTCCAAGCTCGCGGCCTCCCTCGAAAGCCAGGTCACGGTGCACGCATTCGGCGACCCGCTGGACGCGCTTGACTGGCTGACCGACCACACCCCCGACCTGGTGATCGCCGACTACAAGATGCCGCATCTCGACGGCGCCGAATTCACCCGGCGGCTGCGCGGCAAGCCGCATGTCGCCGACGTGCCGGTCATCGTCATCACCGCCTATGACGACCGCAGCTTCCGGCTGCGCGCGCTGGAGGCCGGCGCCACCGACTTCCTGCAGAGCCCGGTCGATCACCACGAATTCGTGACCCGGGCCCGCAACCTGCTGCGGCTGCGCCGCCAGCAGCAGCGCATCAAGCGCCGCGCCGCCACGCTGGAGCGCGAGCTGGAGCGCACCCGGCGGACCCAGGAAGAGGTGCTGCGCAACAGCCGCGAGGCCCTGGCGCAGGTCATCGACACCCTGCCGGCGATGATCAGCGCCGCCGACCGCGACGGCCGCTGCGTCTTCGTCAACGCCTACCAGGCCGCGATCAGCGGCTCGACCCCCGCCGCGCTGGTCGGCGAGGACATCGTCGCCGTGTTCGGGTCGGAGCGCGGCAAGCGCAGCCGCCAGCTCGACGAACTGGTCTTCGCCTCGGGCGAGCCGCTGCCGAGCTTCGAGGAGGTGGTCGAGCGCAGCGGCGTGCGCCAGGTGTTCCTGACCAGCAAGGCGCCGCTGCGCGACCCGTCGAACCAGGTGGTCAGCGTGCTGACCACGGCGCTGGACATCTCCGACCGCAAGCTGGCCGAGGAGCATCTGCACCATCTCGCCAACCACGATGCGCTGACCGACCTGCCCAACCGCGTGCACCTGCTGAACCGGATCCGCCAGGTCATGGCCCGCGGGCCGGGAACCACCTTCGCGCTGCATTTCCTGGACCTCGACCGCTTCAAGTCGATCAACGACGCGCTGGGGCATCATTTCGGCGACCAGATCCTGCAGGAGGTGGCGCGACGCCTGAGTTCGGCGGCACGGCCGGGCGACGTCGTCGCCCGGCTGGGCGGCGACGAGTTCGCCGTGCTGCAGACCGACCTGACCGGCGGCGACGATGCGGCCGCGGTGGCGGCGCGGCTGCTGGAGGAGATCGCCCGGCCCTATCTGCGCAACGACAGCACCGTCGCCCTGACCGCCAGCATCGGCATCACGCTGCACCCCCAGGACGGCGACGACCCGGACCAGCTGTTCCGCAACGCCGACCTGGCGATGTACCGGGCCAAGGCGGACGGCCCGAGCGAGTACCGCTTCTTCGCGTCCGAGCTGAACGCTGCCCTGCAGGATGCGGTGGTGCTCGAATCCGACCTCCGCGCCGCGGTCGAGAGCGAGCAGTTCGTGCTGCACTACCAGCCGCAGATCGACCTGCACACCGGCAAGATCGTCGGCGCGGAGGCGCTGATGCGCTGGCAGCACCCGACCCGCGGGCTGCTGCTGCCCGGCCAGTTCCTGCAGCTGGCGGAGGAAAGCGGCCTGATCATCGCCATGAACACCTGGGCGCTGCGCGAGGCGTGCGTCCAGGCCGTGGCCTGGGGGCAGGAAGGGCTGTCCCTGCGCGTCGGGGTCAATCTGACCTCGCTGCAGTTCCGTAAACAGGATATCTGCCAGCTGATCCGCCAGACCCTCGACGACACCGGGCTGCCCGCGTCGGGGCTGGAGCTGGAGCTGACCGAGGGCGTGCTGATGCAGAACGCGGAATCCGCGGCGACGAAGATCCTGGAGCTGCGCGGCCTGGGCGTGCGCTTCGCCATCGACGATTTCGGCACCGGCTACTCCTCGCTCAGCTACCTCAAATCCTTCCCGGTCCACCGCCTCAAGATCGACCGCAGCTTCATCCGCAATCTCGAGACCAGCCCCGGCGATGCCGCGATCGTCCGCGCCATCACCAATCTCGGCCATGACCTCGGCCTGGACGTGACGGCGGAAGGGGTAGAAACTAAAGAGCAATTGAAGACCATCCGCCTGGAGGGATGCGACGAGGTCCAGGGATTTTACTTCGCGCGGCCGATGCCGGACGACCAGCTGCGGGAGTTTGTACGGTGCTGGCCGGCCGATGGACGCGGCTTGTGATTGATCATTTCGAGTCAGGAGGATCAGTACAGGCTCCGCACAACGGCGTGATCTTGCCGGCAGGCCGGAGTCCTTGCCACCGATGACGGACGAGAAACGACAGCCCGAACCGAGATCCTTCGTTGCCCGGATGGCGCGGCGCCTGAAGACGCGCCCCGACAGCGAGCATGAGATGCGGCTCAACGGGCTGTGCTTCGCGACCGCGATCCTGGTCTATTTCCTGTCCACGGGCGGCTACAACCCCGACGCGATCCTGGTGCTGGCGGCCTATGTCTCGCTGAACTTCGCGATCCTGGGCCACATCCTGGTCCATCCCGGGATCTGCCGGCCGCGCCGCATCATCGCCCTGCTCGGCGACTTCATCGCCATGTTCTTCGAGATGCAGATCGGCGGCGAGACCACGGCGATCCTGTTCCCGATCTACCTCTGGGTGATCTTCGGCAACGGCTTCCGCTTCGGCCTGCAGTTCCTGGCCCTCGCCACCGCCACCGGCGTCATGTCCTTCGGCGCGGCGGTCGCGACGACGCCGTTCTGGACCGGCCATATGAGCCTGTCGGCCGGCCTGCTGGGCGGCATGGTGCTGCTGCCGCTCTACGCCGCGACGCTGATCCGCAAGCTGTCGATGGCCAAGCGCCAGGCCGAGGAGGCCAACCAGGCCAAGAGCCTGTTCCTGGCCAGCGTCAGCCATGAGCTGCGGACCCCGCTGACCGCCATCATCGGCATGGGATCGGTGCTGCAGGACACCGACCTCGACCCCGATCAGCGCGAGATGACCGGGACGGTGGTGGCGGCGGGGCAGAGGCTGCTGGCGCTGATCAACGACATCCTCGACTTCTCCCGGATCGAGGCCGGTCAGATGCCGGTCCCGTCGGGCGATTTCGACCTGCCGTCGCTGCTGGCGGAAATGCGGTCGATGGTCCTGACCCAGGCCCAGTCGAAGGGGCTGGACCTCACCACCCATGTCGGCCCCGGCGTGCCGGTGCGGCTGAGCGGCAGCGAACGCCATCTCAAGGACGTGCTGCTGAACCTCGCCGGCAACGCCGTCAAGTTCACCGAGGCCGGCGGCGTCCTGATCGACGTCGCCCTGGACCAGGATCTGGGCGGCCGCCTGAAGCTGCGCTTCGCGGTGTCGGACACCGGCATCGGCATCTCGCCGGAGGCGGCTCCCTATATCTTCGACAGCTTCCGCCAGGCGGACGCCACCATCATGGACCGGTTCGGCGGCACCGGCCTGGGCCTGGCGATCAGCAAGCGGCTGGTCGGCCTGATGGGCGGCGAGATCGGCGTCGACAGCACCCCCGGTGCCGGCAGCGTCTTCTGGTTCACGGTCGAGCTCGGCCGGGCGGCGGAGGTCGAGAACCAGCCGGCCGTCGAGGCGGTGCCCGTCCTGCTGGTCTCGCCGGATCCGGCGCGGCTGGAGCGGCTGGCCCGGCTGCTCGACCCGGTGGCGGCGACCGTCGCCGCCTTCGACAGCCTGGCGGCCGCGCTTGCCCACGCCCCGCCGCAATCCCCCGATATGGTGACGGCTGCCTTGATCGTCGACCGCCAGGTCGTGCCCGACGATCCCAGCCGCCGCACGGAGCTTCTGGCCATGTTGCGATCCTCGCCGACCCTGCGTCCGATCCTGCTGGACGACCGGCGTGCCGAGGCGGCGGCCCTGCCGCGGGTGCTGAAGGAAACCTTCGCCACCAGCATCCCGCTCGATGCGGACCGAGAGAGCGTCGTCGTCGCCCTGCGCATCGTCGCGACCGGTCGACGGCCCGCCGGCCGCGAGGCCGACGAAGCCGGCGGCCGCGAAGCCATCGCCGGGCGCCGGCTGCAGGTCCTGGTCGCCGACGACAACCGCATGAACCAGAAGGTGCTGCGCGAGATCCTGGTGCGGGCCGGCCACGAGGTCCGGCTGGTCGCCAATGGCGAGGAGGCGCTCGACGCGCTCGACGAGGCCGATTTCGATCTCGTGCTGATGGACATCAACATGCCGGTCATGAACGGCATCGAGGCGACCAAGCTGTATCGCTTCACGGCGCTGGACCGGCCGCATGTCCCGATCGTGGCGCTGACCGCGGACGCCACCGCCGGCGTCGCCGCACGCTGCGCCGAGGCCGGCATGGACGCCTGCCTGACCAAGCCGATCGAGCCCGAGACGCTGTTCGCCGCGATCGACGACATCCTCGGCGGCAACACCCCGATGGCGCGGCGGCGGGTGCTGCCCGACAATGTCAGGGCGCTGCCGCAGTCCAGCCCGGCTTCGGTGGACATGCGGGTGCTCGACCGGCTGGAGCTGCTGGGCGGATCCGATTTCCTGATCGAGCTGATCGATGACTTCCTGACCGATGTCGAGACCATCGCGGACGAGTTGCGCACCGCGGCACAGAAGGCCGATTCCCTGCAGTTCCGTGGCAGCGCGCACGCCCTGCGCAGTGCCGCGGCCAATATCGGCGCCGCCGGCCTGGCTACGCTGTGTGTCGAGTGGCAGGGCATCGGCACCGCCGAGCTGATCGCGCGCCGGGACGGCCATGTCCGGAAGCTCGAGGCGGAGCTCGAACGCCTGCGGCCGGCCCTGCTGCGGCGCCGCAACGCCGCCGCCCGGTCGGCCCAGAACGCCTGACCTCAATCAAAACGGCTGATCTCAAACAGACGAGGAGGCGACGGGTTTCCCCCGACCCGTCGCCTCAGCTGCCCCTTGGGCCCCACGGCCCGACGTCACTCTGCCGCGATCGGCACCACCGTGGCCCTCCGCCGGTCCTGCGCCGCGGTCAGCCGCCCCATCTTGCGGAGATCCGCCTCGCCCAGGCCGAGGCAGGCCTCGACCCAGATGTCGACCACGTCGCGCAGCTCGTCGAGCGGGATCGGGTTGACCCGCCGGCGCGCCTGGTACAGCGCACGGTGCGCATTGTGCTTGCGCCCGTGCTCGGCCACGTATTCGCGCACCGTCTCGGCGCCCTTGCCGTCTTCGGCCAGGACGTCGACCACCCCGATCTCGTGCAGCTCCTCGGCGGTGTAGATGCGGCCGCTGGTGATCATCTTCTCGGTCGCGATCGCGCCGATGCGCCGCGACAGGAAGCTGTAGGCGCCCATGCCGGGGAACAGGTTGAACAGGATTTCCGGCAGGCCCATCTTGGCGCTGCGCTCGGCCACGATCATGTCGAGCGACAGGGCGCATTCGAAGCCGCCGCCCAGCGCGTCGCCCTGGACCAGCGCCATGGTGACGACCGGCGTGTCGAAGGCGATGTGGTTGCGGTGGATCGCCTCGATCGCGATATGCGCGTAGCGCCGCAGCGCCGCGCGGTTGCGGTCCCGGATCTTGTCGGCGAACAGGCCCAGGTCGCCGCCCAGGCTGTAGATGCCCGGCAGGCCGGAGGCGAAGACGAAGTAGCGGACCGGCGCGTCCTCGTCCGACCGCTCCGCGAACATGCGCTGGATCGAACGCTGCATGTCGCTGATGTCGTTCAGCAGATCGGGGGTGAAACTCGGCCGCCCCTGGGGCTGCATGTAGCACCAATAGGTCTTGTCGGCGGGATCGAGCTCGACGACAAGATTGCGGTAATGACTGCGGGAAACCTCGATGTGTGCCGGTTCTCTTGCCCCCGCGTTGCCGGCCGAGCGTGCCCGATGGGAAGCAAAATGGGCCGGAAGCTGATGAGTCGCGGGGTTACCGATGTAAGGGGACATGTCCTACTCCTTCGATTGATGCCGACCGCTTTGGTCCAGATCGTCGTACGAATGGGGGCTTCTTCCGCGGTGCGGTGCGTCATTGTGTGCATTTCCGCATTTCTTGACTACCCGCGATCAATTAGCGAATTATTACCTAGTAATTTCAAATTCATTTGAAACAATATTTATTGAAATCTTCATATCATTGTATATCTCCAAATCGGAGTTTAATTATTTAAAATTAATCTCATATCGAATCGAGTCCACCTCAAGGACGACGTCAGTCGTCCTTTTGGGGAGGGGCAACGATTTGGGTGAAGGCGCCGTCGCGCGCCTAAGACTTCCTGCCTAGGGGCGGCAGGGCGGCCGCAGCACTCGTTGCGGCCGCCCCTTTAAAGTCGGCACAGACATTTGAGGGGCGCCGCAGAGCCGGTCCGACAGCGTCATATCGGGCCTGCACCCGCCACGGGGTCCTGCGCTTGACGCCGACGGCGCGCGCGAACAGGGTTTGCCTGCCCTCGTCCCGCCGGAGCGCGCCATGAGCCTCGAATCTCTGTTCGCCTTCACGATCGCCCTCGCCATCGCGGCCGCCCTGCCCGGCCCCGGCATCGTCGGGATCGTCGCCCGCTCGCTCGGCTTCGGCTTCCGGGCGGCGCTGTTCATGGTGTTCGGCCTGATCCTGGGCGACCTGACCTTCCTGATGGCGTCGCTGTTCGGCCTGGCGCTGCTGGCGCAGCAGCTGGGCGAGCTGTTCCTGGTGGTCAAGCTGGCCGGCGCCGCCTACCTGCTCTACCTCGGCTGGAAGCTGTGGCGCGCCCCGGCCAAGCCGGTCGGCGCCGAGGCCGCGACCGGCCTGCGCGAACCGCCGCTGCGCAGCCTGCTCTCGGGCCTGCTGCTGACGCTGGGCAACCCCAAGACCATGGTGTTCTACCTCGCCATCCTGCCGACGGTGATCGACACCCATGGCGTCACCCTGCTGGCGGCGGCGGAGCTGGCGGCCGTGGCGGTGGTGGTGCTGCTGGCGGTGCTGAGCGTCTATGCCGCCGCGGCGGCGCGGGCCCGGCGCTTCTTCACCAGCAGCCGGGCGATGCGCCGGCTCAACCGCAGCACCGGCGTGATCATGATCGGCGCCGCAGCCGGCGTCGCGGCGAGCTGAGGCCCGGACAACCGGCTGTCAGGCCGCCTGGCGGACCGGCGGCAGCTGTCGCAGGCTGTCCTCGATGAAGCCGACCAGCGACGCCTTGATCTCGCGCCGGCCGGTGCCTTCGCCGAACACCGCGAGCTCGACCTCGCCCAGGTCGGGGAAGCCCATGGCCGGCGTCAGCCGCTCGACATCCTCCGGCAGCGCGGTCTCGACCGTGACGGCGATGCCCAGCCCGGCCCGGGCCGCGGCGATCACCCCCATCACGCTCTCGCTGGTGTAGAGCACCCGCCAGGCCTGCCCCTGCGCCTTCAGCGCCTCCAGCGTGCGGCTGCGGAACACGCAGGGCGGCGGCAGGGCGCAGAGCGGGATCGGCGCGCCCGGCACCAGCTCCAGCCCCGGCGCGCGCAGCCAGGCCAGCCTTTCGCGATGGATGACCCGGCCGCGGGTCACGCCGTCGTCGCGCTTGGCGATGACGAGGTCGAGCTCGTGCCGGTCGAAGGCCTCGATCAGTCCGCTGCTCATGCCGACCCGGACCTCGATATGGACGCGCGGGAACACCCGGGCGAAGCGCGATAGCACGCCGGGCAGGTGCTGCGGCACGAAGTACTCGGCGATGCCGAGGCGGATCTCGCCCTCCGCCCCCGGCTCGGCGAAGCGCTGCACCGTCTCGTCGTTCAGCTCCAGCAGCCGGCGTGCATAGCCGAGCAGCAGTTCCCCGTCGCGGGTCAGCGCCAGCGACCGGCTGGTGCGCTCGAACAGCTGCCGGCCCAGCAGGGCCTCCAGCCGCTTGATCTTGACGCTGACGGCGGATTGGGTGCGGCCCAGCTTCGCGCCGGCGGCGGTGAAGCCGCCGGCATCGACGATGGCGGCGAAGGCGCGGAGCGCGTCGAGGTCGAGATCGGCTGTGGCCATGCCATCCATATGAAAACACGATCACAAAAATCTCAACTATTCATTTCCGCGATCGATCTCGTCGCCTCATCTTGAGCCGCGAACCCTTCGGGAGACGAGAATCATGAAAGCCATCGGTTACATCGACAGCCTGCCGATCGAGAACGAGCGGTCGCTGTACGAATTCGAGACCCCGGTGCCGATACCGGGCCCGCACGACCTGCTGGTTAGGATCGAAGCGGTGTCGGTTAACCCGGTCGACACCAAGGTTCGGGTCCGCCGCGCCGGCACCGCCGAGGCGCCGGTGATCCTGGGCTGGGACGCCGCCGGCACCGTGGCCGCGGTCGGCAACGCCGTCACCCGGTTCCGGCCGGGCGACACCGTCTATTACGCCGGCGACCTGACCCGCCCCGGCACCAATGCCGAATACGGGCTGGTCGACGAGCGCATCGCCGGCCGCAAGCCGGAGAGCCTGTCCTTCGCCCAGGCCGCCGCCCTGCCGCTGACCGCGATCACCGCCTGGGAGGCGCTGTTCGACCGCTTCCGCCTGCCGGTGGGCAAGGCCCCGACCGACGACGCGATCCTGATCGTCGGCGCCGCCGGCGGCGTCGGGTCGATCGCGGTGCAACTGGCCCGCCGCCTGACCAACCTGACCGTGATCGGCACCGCCTCGCGCCCCGAGAGCCAGAAATGGGTCGCCGAACTGGGCGCCCATGCCGTGATCGACCACACCAAGCCGCTGTCGGAGGAGCTGGCGCGGATCGGCCGGCCGCAGGTGCGCTACGTCCTGTCGCTGACTCACACCGACCGGCACTGGGACCAGATCGCGGCGTCGCTGGCGCCGCAGGGCGAGATCTGCTTCATCGACGACCCCGGGGCGCTCGACATCATGAAGATCAAGGGCAAGGCCGGGGCGGTGCACATCGAGTTCATGTTCGCCCGCTCGATGCACCAGACGCCGGACATGGTCCAGCAGCACAAGCTGCTGACCGAGGTTGCCGGCCTGGTCGATGCCGGGCTGGTCAAGACCACGCTGGGCGAGGTGGTCGGCCCGATCACCGCCGCCAACCTCCGCCGCGCCCACGCCCTGGTCGAAGGCGGCCGCACCGTCGGCAAGCTGGTGCTGGCCGGGTTCTGAGCGGCTACTTCCCCGGCGCCGAGGGCACGTACCAGCCGCTGGGCAGCCCGCTGGCCTGGCGCCGGACCGGCGCCGGGCCGGCGGGCGCCGCCGGGGCGGACCGCGCCACCCGGGTCGGGGCGACCGTCACC
>NZ_JBFRHF010000055.1:0-9425 GCF_052115705.1 Inquilinus sp. 2KB_23
GTGCCGTGGTCACAGGCGCCTGGGCGGCCGGTGCCGGGGCGTCGGCGGCCAGCGATGGGGCCGATCCGGCCGATCCCGGCGGTGCCAGCTGCGCTGCCAGCGCCCCCAGGGCCTGGTCCGCCTGGGCAGCGGCCGGGGAGGTGTCGGCCGGGGCCACCGCCGCGATGCCGGGGGCGGCCGGCGCCACGGTGACGAAGCCGGTGCGCGGCGCCGCCGCCTGCTCCTGCAGCCGGGCCAGCGCCGCCTTGGCGTCCTCGCTGCCGGCATCGGCGGCGACGCGGTACCAGCCGGCGGCGGCGCGCGGGTCTGGCGCGCCGGTGGCGCCCGTTTCGTACAGCCGGCCCATGTTGTAGGCACCGCGGGCGTTGCCGTTGGCACTGGCCTGGCGGAACCATTTCAGCGCCTCGGCCGGGTCGGCGGCCACGCCGGTGCCGTTCAGATAGGCCAGGCCGAGCGCGTTTTCGGCATCGGGATGGCCGGCCTCCGCCGCCTTGCGGAAGCGTTCGGTCGCCGCGGCCGAATCCTGCGGCACGCCCAGGCCCCGCTCCAGCAGAACGCCGAGATTGTAGGTGGCGTTGGCGACGCCCTGGTCGGACGCGCGGCGATACCAGTAGGCGGCATGCTCGAAGCTGCGCGGCACCTGGACGCCGACCGCGTAGAAGGTGCCGAGGTCATGCTCCGAATTCGCATCCCCCGCGATCGCCTTGCGGGCCAGGGTGCGCAGTTCCGCCGAGGCGGTGTCGGGCAGTGGCGCCTGGGCCGCCGGATCGTCGGCCACGGCCGCGGCGCCGGGTGCCGCAGCCGGTGGGGGAGTGGTCGCGGGCTCGTCGTCGGGCGTCGTCGAACCCTGTGCCGTGTCCGGCTCGGTCTTGGCCGGCGTGGCGGCTGGCGCGGGGGTCACTTCCTGCTGCGCCGTCGTGATGGTCGCGGCGGCGACCGGCGGTTCGGCCGGAAGAGACGGGGCTGCCGGAGTGGGCATGCCAGCCTGGGGTGCCGCTGCGGTCTCGGTCGTTGCCGGACCTGGCGGCGCGTCGGCGGCGGGTGCAGGTGCGGGAGTGTCGATCGACGGCGCCTCCTTCGCCGCAGGCTGTGGGGCGGCCGGCGCCTGCTGCGCCGCGACCGACTTGGTCTCGGCGGCCGACGGCTTGGTCGACGGTGCCGGGCTGAGCGGTCCGCGTTGGCCGAAGCCATCGGCGGCCAGCCAGCCGGCGCCGAGCAACGCGATCACGATTGCGACCGCCCAGCCGGTGAACCCGCCGCGGCGGCGCGGCGGCGCCGCGGCCTCCGCCAGCCTCTCGTTCATCGCGCCGATCTCGCCCCGCGCGGTCGCCAGCTCCTGCTGCAGCCGCACGACGCTGTCGCTCAGGGACTTCAGCCGGGCTTCGTCCGGCGTCTCGGGTGCCTGCTGCGCTGGGAAATGCAGGGGATCATCTGGGGGCCGCTCGCCGCTCATGCCGTGACCTGCCTCGATCGTTGCCGTGACTCGTGCCGCCCCCGCATATGGGACTAGTCTTCTATTATGCCGAGGGCGGGTCGGCAACGCGCGGTTGCGGTGCCGGATCGGCTGAGCTATCTATCGCGGCCGATTGGGGCGTCGCCAAGTGGTAAGGCAACGGGTTTTGATCCCGTCATTCCTAGGTTCGAATCCTAGCGCCCCAGCCAGCTCCCTTTTCTCCCAGCAGATCGCCGGCCCGGCGCCGGGCCCCTCATCCGCAATCCCTCGGGAACCTGCGGGCATGCTTGGTCGTTGGTGCTTCAGGAGGAACGGATGATGCTCGCAATTCTCTGCGGCGGTGTCGTTCTCGCCGCCGTCTACGGCCTCGCCCTGTGCCGCGCCGCCTGGCGCGACGAGGAGGGGATGCAGCCGACCCAAGTTTCGCATCGCTGGGTGGTCCAGCCGCGCCGCTGGAGCGTCCTGGCGCCCACCCGCCAGACGGTGGAAATCAGATCGTCGCGGCCGCGTCGGCACGGGGCGCCCTACCAGTTCTGATCAGTCGATGGTGATCAGGTCGCCGTCTGCTGTGCCCTTGGCCAGGCGCCGGGCGTGCAGCCGGGCCAGCGGGTCGTCGGGATGGGCGGTCGCCAGCGCTGCGAACATCTCGCCGGCCGCAGCCTCGTTCCGGCACATCGCCGCATGGGCCGCCGCATAGGCTGCGGCCGGCGCGGTGCACAGCACCTCCGGAAACACCGTCTCCAGCGGCGTGCTCAGGCCGCGCAGCAGCAGCCGCCCGATCGGCCGGAACACCTGGCCGGGGCAGGCGGCGGCGGTGGCCGTCGCGATGCACAGCGGCGTGCCCAGCCGCTTGTTGGCATGCTCCAGCCGGGCCGCCATGTTCACCACATCGCTGTAGGCGGTGTAGTCGAAATGGTGCTTGCTGCCGAAATTGCCGACCACGGCGCCGCCGGTGCTGACGCCGATCCGGGTGTCGCCGAACGGCATGCCCTCGGCCCGGCGGGCGGCGGCGAATTCGCTGGTGAAGCGATGCACCGCCAGGGCGCAGCCGACGGCGCGGGCGGCGTGGTCGGGCTGGTCCAGCGGCGCGTTGAACATCGCGTGCAAGGCGTCGCCGACCATCTTGTCGATGGTGCCGCCGGCCGCCAGCACGCAGTCGCAGACACCGTCGAAATAGGCGTTCAGGGTGCCGACCAGCAGGTCCGGCCGCACCGCCTCGCTCAGCGCGGTGAAGTTGGCGATGTCGGTGAACAGGAACGACATCTCCCGCCATTCGCCGCCCAGCCGCAGCCGTTCCGGATGCTCGGCCAGCCGGGCCACCAGGGTGGGGGCCAGATACTGGCCGAAGGCGGCGCGGATGCTGCGGCGTTCGCTCTCGACCCGCCACTGCGCCGTCGCCGCCACCGCGCCATGGGTCAGCAGCAGGCCGAGTGCCGGCAGCGTCGGGTCGAGCAGCAGCCCCGCCCGGCTGAAGGCCAGGAAGGCGCCGACGGCGATGCCGGCGGCGGCCAGCGCCACCAGCCCGGCCGCGACCAGCGCGGGCAGGCGCCGCCATGACGCGATCAGGCCGAGGCCCAGCACCAGCAGCAACGTCCCCTCCAGCCCCACCGCCCATGCCGGCCGCGTCAGATAGCGGCCGAGCAGCATCTGCTCCAGGATCTCCGCATGGGCGGTGACACCGGCGATGCGGTCGTGCAGCGGGGTCAGCACGGTGTCGCCGAACCCTGCCGCGGTCACGCCGATCAGCACGACCCGGCCGCGCACCGCGGCGGCGACCGTGGCGTCCGGCGTGGCGGGGTCGAGCATCTGCCAGGCCGGCACCTCGCGGGCCGGCGCGTCGGGCGCGAAATGCAGCCAGATCCGGCCGTCCGGCGCCACCGGCACGATCGCGGTGCCGACCCGGACCACCTCCAGCCCCATCGCCGCGGTCGATGCCCGCAGGGTGATGGTCTTGGCGTCCTGGGCGACCCGCAGGGCCTCGACCGCCAGCGACGGGATCGGGGTATCGCCCAGCAGGGCGACCACCGGCAGCCGCCGCAGCACCTCGTCGCGGCCGGACGGGGCGCCGATGCTGCCATTGCCCCAGGCCGCCTCCTCGAACATCGGCAGGCTCGGCACCGCGCCGGCGAAATGGTCGAGCTGGGCGCGGACCGGGCCGATCTCGGCGAAGCTGGCGGTGATGCGCGGCGCCCGGCCCGGCATGTCGCTGATGGCGAAGGCGACGACGCTGGGCGCCTGGGCCAGCGCCGCGGCGAAGTCGCGGTCGGGGTCCGGCAGGCCGGCGGTCAGCGCCGCCAGCGTGGCCGGGTCGGCGTGCCCGGCCAGCAGCTCGGCAATCCGGGCGGGGGCGGACCGGTCGGGTTCGGCCAGGACCAGGTCCAGGGCGATCGCCGCGGCCCCGGCCTGGCCGAGCCGCTCGACCAGCCGGGCCAGGCGGTCGCGCGGCCAGGGCCACTGGCCGACCCGGCGCAGCGACTCCTCGTCGATCGCGACGACGCGGACCGGCACATCCGGGTCGTAGGGCCGCGGCGCCATCCGCTGGAACAGGTCGAAGCTCTGCAGCCGCAGCGCCTCCAGGGGCGCGGGGTCGGCGACGCGCAGGGCCAGCAGCCCGGCCAGGACCACGAGGCCCGGCAGGACCGGGCCGAGGCGCCGCCACAAGGCGCGCATCAGGTCACGGCGCTCCCATGTCGGCGATGTCGGCCAGCGCGTCGCGGTCGCGGATCCCCAGCGCGCCGTCCTCGCGGGTCAGCAGCCCGTCGGCGACCCAGCGGCCGAGCTGCAGGTTGACCTTCTCCCGGCTCGCCCCGATCAGCTGGCCGAGATCGCGCTGCGACAGCGACAGCGGCAGCAGCATCTGGCCGGCGCCGGAGCGGGTGCCGTGGGTCTCGGACAGCGCCAGCAGCAGCCGGGCCAGCCGCGACGGCAGGGCCAGCAGGGCCACGCCCTCCAGCTGGTCGCTGGTGCGCCGCAGCCGGGCGGACAGCAGTTCCAGCAGGCGGATGCAGGCCTCGGGCGAATCCCGCAGCACCGGCACCATGTCGCGGCGCTCGAGGATCAGCAGCCGGCAGTCGCCGAAGGCGACGGCGTCGGCGCTGCGGCCGCGGCCGTCCAGCAGGGACATCTCGCCGAAGATCTCGCCCGGCTCCAGGATGGCCAGCAGGATCTCGCGGCCCTGCGGCGAGGTCAGCCGCAGCGCCACCCGGCCGGCGACGACGATCATCAGGCTGGTGCTGTCGTCGCCGCGCAGGAAGATGGTGCCGCCATCGTCGCAGTTGCGCTCGCTCAGATGCGCGGCCAGGGCATCGCGCTGCGCCGGCGGAAACGCAGCGAAGAACGGGGTTTCGGACAGTAAACGACGCTTTTCCGCCGGCTGAACGCTGACCACTCGGGCTCTCCTGGCATCGCTGCGCCAGGATAGGGGCTCGCCGCCGCGACGGGAAGGCCGGTTGCGCGGTGCGATGACGGGCGTCACACTCCGCGCCCTGATTATGCCCGATCATCTCGTTTCGAAAGGAGACTGGGATGACACCGATATCAAGAGTCCTCGCGCTCGGCCTGGCCTGCCTGCTGCTGCCGTTCGCCGCGGCGGCGGCCGAGGACCGGTCCAAGGTCGGATCGGTCGACCGGCTGGAGCCGGCGGCCGGGGCGCAGTACCAGGGCCAGGACCGGCTGCTCGACCCGGCCTCGCCGGTGTTCCGCGACGACCTGCTGTGGACCGGGCCGCAGTCGCGTCTGCAGGTCCGGCTCGACGATGGCACCGAGCTGACGCTGGGGCCGGCGGCGCGGCTGGTGGTCGACCGCTTCGCCTATGGCGGGGACAGCGGCGGCGGCGCGCAGCTGGCGCTGCGCCGCCTGCAGGGCGCCTTCCTGTTCGTCGGCGGCGGCATCGAATCCGTGCCCGGCCGGCGCCTGTCGATCGAAACCGGAGTCGCCACGCTGGGGGTGCGCGGCACCCGCTTCTTCGCCGGCCCGATCGACGGCGCCTTCGGCGTCTTCGTCTTCGCCGGCGCGGTCGACGTCACCACCGATGGCGGCACGGTCTCGCTCGGGCCGGGCGACGGCACCATGGTCACCACCCGCAAGGCGCCGCCGGACGTGGTCAAGCGCTGGCCGGCCGCCAAGATCCAGCGGGCGCTCGACATCATCAACTTCCGCTGAGGGCGGCAGGCGGCGCAAATCGAGGCGATGTCTGGGCCGGGCCCGGGCGTCGCCGGCGGGACGCGGCCTACAGCCCGAGTTCGCGCTTGATCTCGGCCAGGGTGGCGCAGGCCTTGTCCGGATCCTTGGCGCTGATCGACGGGATCGACTGGATCTTGGCGGAGATGGCGGCCAGCTTGTCCTCGGGCAGCGACCCGTCGCGCACCTTCGACCCCCAGGCGGCGACCACCGCCGCGGATTCGGCGTTGACGTCGCAGGAGGCCGCCAGCGCCGGCGCGGCGGCGAAGGTGATAAGGCCGGCGATCAGGACGAGGCGGAGCATTTCCCACTCTCAAGGTCGTATGGCAGCCGGTCGGCTGCAGCCGAGGTATCCCCCGGCAGCATGGCGACATCAAGGCGATCACCCTTCCGGCGCCGTCGCGGTTGCGCTATGAAGCCCAATTCCCAGGTGGCGGAGTGCGAGACATGGCCGAGAATCCCAGCTTCCGGAAGGACTTCCCGGTCTCCTGGGAGGAGTTGCACCGCAACGCCCGCGCGCTGGCCTGGCGCCTGGCCGAGCTGGGGCCGTGGAAGGGCATCGTCGCCATCACCCGCGGCGGGCTGGTGCCGGCCGCGATCCTGGCGCGCGAACTCGACGTCCGGCTGATCGACACGGTCTGCGTCTCGACCTACGACCACCAGGACAAGCGGGAATCCAAGCTCCTGAAGGCGCCGATCGAGGGCGACGGCGAAGGCTGGCTGATCGTCGACGACCTGGTCGACACCGGCCGCACCGCGCGCGTGGTGCGCGACCTGCTGCCGAAGGCGCATTTCGCCACGGTCTACGCCAAGCCGGCCGGGCGGCCGCTGGTCGACACCTTCATCACCGAGGTCAGCCAGGACACCTGGATCTTCTTCCCCTGGGACATCGAATACCGCTACGCCGAGCCGATCGCCGAGATCCGCCAGAAGCGCTGAAGCGAGACCTCCATGCCGATCCATTTCGAGGCGTCTGAGCTGGCGGACCGCCGCCGCCGCGTCTGTGCCGAAATCGCCGCCCGCGGCCTCGACGGCCTGCTGGTGTTCCGGCAGGAGTCGCTGTACTGGCTGACCGGCTACGACACCTTCGGCTATGTCTACTTCCAGTGCCTGTGGCTGAGCGTGGACGGGCGGATGACGCTGCTGACCCGCTCCGCCGACGAGCGGCAGGCGTACTTCACCTCGGTGATCGAGGATGTGCGCGTCTGGGTCGACCGGGCGGGGTCCGAGCCGGCGGACGACCTGCTGGCGATTCTGGACGAATACCAGGTCCGCGACGGCAAGGTCGGGGTCGAATGGGACGCCTATGGCCTGACCGCGGCGCTGGGTTTCCGGCTGAAGGCCAAGCTCGACGGCTACGCTGCGCATGAGGATGCCTCCGACCTCGTCTCGCGCTTCCGGATGGTCAAGAGCCCGGCCGAGCTGGTCTACGTCCGCGAGGCGGCGAAGCTGGCCGACGCCGCCTACCAGGCCGCGATCGACCTGACCGCGCCGGGCGCCTTCGAAGGCGACATCCTGGCGGCGATGCAGGGCGCGGTGTGGCGCGGCGGCGGCGACGACCCGGCCAATGAGTTCATCATCGGCTCGGGCCCCGGCGCGCTGATGTGCCGGTACTTCACCGGCCGTCGTCACCTCTCGGCCGAAGACCAGCTGACGCTCGAATTCGCCGGTACCTACCGGCACTACCACGCCTGCCTGATGCGCACCCTGCTGGTCGGCAAGGCGTCGCCGGAGCACAGGGCGATGCACCAGGCGGCGGTGGACGCGCTGGAGGCGGCGAAGGCCGCGCTGCGGCCGGGCAGGCCGCTAGGCGACGTGTTCGACGCCCATGCCCGGGTGGCGGATGCCGCCGGGCTGCGCCATGCCCGGCTGAACGCCTGCGGCTATGCGCTCGGCACCACCTTCGCGCCGAACTGGATGGACGCGCCCAGCCTGTCGATGTTCTTCCACGGCAACCCGACGCTGGCGGAGCCCGGGATGGTGTTCTTCATCCACATCATCCTCTACGACAGCGACCGCGGCCTGGCCATGACCTCGGGCCAGACCGTGCTGGTCACCGACACCGGCTGCGAGGCCCTGACCCTGGCGCCGACCGACCTCGTCGTCGCCTGAGCCGCGCCGTCTTCGGCACTGGAATGAGATGGGCCGGGGCCGCCCCCCTCACCCGGAAATCCCCAGGGATTTCCGGCCTCTCCCCAAGGAGAGGTGAATCGGCGCCGCGCTCCATACCTCCCCGACGATCCACCCTTGAAGGCCGAGACCAGACGAGCGCCGACAGTTTCCTGCAGATCGACCTACATATCTGATCGGACGGCCGCTGCGCGAAGTCCTTTCAGCGTGCCCTGAAATCCAGCTCAGGGATCAAGGCATGATCCGTCTGGCGGATTCACGGGTTGGTCTTGTAAGCAGATTGCCATGCAGAACACGGGCAAATCGCGGGCCGGGAGCGGACGGGGCGAGCGGACCGATTCGATGATCGCCGGCTCTGCCTCGAAGCTCTCCGCCGCCGACCTCGACACCCTCATGCGGGCGCTCGAGATCGACGTCATCGCGCTCACCGAGATGCTGATTCCACCGGACCATCGCGCCGAGATGGGGACGATCGACGCGCCGGCGATCCATTACACCGTCAGCGGCAGGGGACGGATCTCGATCGGCAACGGGCCTTCGATCCCGCTCGAGCCCCATCTGCTCATCATCAAGCCTCCGAACACCCCGTTCGCGATCGAGGTCGACGGAGCCGGTGGCCCGAAGACGCTGATCACCCGCGATTGCTGGCAGCGGCATGACGGCGTGCTGCGCATCGGGATGCCGGCCGGTCAACCCGAGATCATCCAGATCTGCGGCTTCTTCAACGCATCCTTCGGACAGTCCGTCGGGCTGTTCCGCGAATTGCAGGAGCCGGTGGTCGAGAAGTTCGAGCCGACGGACAAGATCGGCCTGAAGCTTCGCGAAGCGATCGAGGAGCTTTGCGCGCAGGAACTCGGCATGGGCGCCATGACGGCGTCCCTGCTGAAGCAGGTCATCGTCGCCCTGGTGCGGCGGTCGATGAAGTCCTCGCGCCGCTGGACCGACCGGTTCTCGATCCTGGCGGACCGGCAGATCACGCGAGCCTTCGCCGAGATGGTGGCGCGCCCGGGGGCCGCCCATACGGTCCAGAGCCTGGCGCACAGCGCGGGGCTGAGCCGGTCGGCCTTCATGGCGCGGTTCTCGGAGGTCTTCGGCCGTTCGCCGATGGCCGTCGTCCGGGATCTCAGGATGCGGCAGGCGGCGCTCGAACTCACCACGACCTCGGCCCCGGTCGACGTCGTGGCCTACAACGCCGGCTACGAAAGCCGCTCGAGCTTCGTGCGCGCCTTCCGCAAGGCCTACGATGCCGATCCCAGCGACTACCGGCAGAGCGCGAAGACCGATGAGGCGGATGGGGACGCCTGAGCCAAACGCGGCGTGAGCTCCAGCACACCCGCGCCGCGACCCAACTGAGGCGGTGAGTTGTTACCTCTCCCGCTCGCGAGACCTTTTCACAAACCCTCAACTCGTCATCCCCGCGAAAGCGGGGATGTGGACTCACATTTGAAGTGCAACAGTGAGGAGAAGACCTCGGCAGGTGTGCGGAAGTCCAGGCATTGCCGAGGGGTGTGGTTGTAGCGTCTGGCGATGCGGATGAGATCGAGGGGCTGGAGGACGGAGAGATCGGTTCGCCTTGGCAGGTCTCGTCGCAGTCGTCCGATGGCGTTTTCGATGCCGCCTTTCTGCCAGGGTGCGTGCGGATCGCAGAAGAAGGTCTGGATGT
>NZ_JBFRHF010000056.1:0-8274 GCF_052115705.1 Inquilinus sp. 2KB_23
CTGACCGGCGACGAGACTGCCAACACCCTGTCGGGCGGGGCCGGCGACGATGTCCTGACGGGGGGCATCGGCGCCGACCTGCTGCAGGGCGGGGCCGGCAATGACAGCTTCGTCTACACCGCCATCGCCGACAGCACCGTGGCGTCGGCGGGCAAGGACACCATCTACGACTTCACCACCGGCGACCATATCGACCTCTCGGCGATCGACGCCGACGGCAATTCGGCCAATGGCGACACCGCCTTCAGCCTGATCGCCGGCAATTTCACCGGCCATGCCGGGGAGATGCTGGTGGTGACGGCGGGGGCGACCCAGGTGGTCTATGCCGACACCAATGGCGACCGCATCGCCGATTTCGCCATCAACGTCCGCGCCGACCATGCGCTGACGGCGGCGGATTTCGTGCTGTAGGCCGCCCCCGTCGACGCGTCAGCCGAGCCGCAGGGACAGCTCGACATCCTCGCCGAACGGCGTGGACAGGTAGCCGCCGTCGGGCGAGCGCACCCGCGCGAGGTAGTCGGGGCTGTGATCGGCGTTGTCGGCGACGATGAAGGCGCCCGGCCGCAGGCGGCTCTCCACCAGGTCCAGGATCTCGGGGTACAGCGCCTTGGCGCCGTCGAGCAGCAGCAGGTCGATGCTGTCGGGCAGGTCGGCGCCCAGCGTCTGCAGGGCGTCGCCCACCCGGATCTCCACCAGGTCGATCAGGCCGCCGGCGGTCAGGTGATCGCGGGCCCGGGCCACCTTGGACGGCTCGAATTCGCTGGTGATCAGGCGGCCGCCGCCATTGTCGCGCAGGGCGGCGGCGAGATGCAGGGTCGAGATGCCGAAGGAGGTCCCGAACTCGACGATCGCCCGCGCGCCGCAGCCCCGCGCCAGCATGTACAGCAGCGCGCCGGTCTCGCGCGAGACGGGTAAAGGGAAGTCCTTCAGGCGGGTGTAGAGGTCGAGGTAATCGGTCTTGCTCCGCATCAGGCGCACCCGCTCCTCGGGGGAGACGGCGGCGAATGCGGGGCTCGCCATCGCCGAGGCGGCATCGGCCTCGATGAACAGGCGGTCGAGCAGGGGGGCGAGCGGGGCGGCGGTCAGGGTGGTCATGCAGGTCTCCGGTCTCAAATCAGCGCGTTTTCGCGCCGGACCAGAAATACGACGAGTTCGTCAGGTTTCTGATTCGCATTGCCGCGCTGCCCCACGACCAATCATTGAAGGCCGCGGATTCCCTCGCGAAAACCGGCCCGGCCGGCTCACCCGGCCGCGCCGGTTGCCCCGGTTCTGGACGCTGCTGTTCAGGTTCCGGCGGCGGACGGCGCGGGGCCATCGGGGATGCCGAACCCGACGATGGAGACGGACTCGATCCTGGCGGCTGGCTCCCGGGTCTCCTTGCACTGGGCCAGGGATACGACTAATTCGTCAAATTCCCGATTCGGATTGCCGCACCGCCCCATGACCGATCGCCGAAGCCCGCCGATCTCCTCGCGAAAGCAGCCGCAGCAGGCCCGCTCGGCGGTGCTGGTGGCGGCGATCCTGGATGCGGCGGTTCAGGTTCTGGCGAAGGAAGGCGCCCGGCGCTTCACCACCGCGCGGGTGGCCGAGCGGGCCGGGGTCAGCGTCGGGTCGGTGTACCAGTACTTCCCGAACAAGGCCGCCATCCTGTTCCGGCTGCAGAGCGACGAGTGGCGCCAGACCACCGAGATGATGTGCGGCATCCTCGAGGACACCGCGACGCCGCCGCCGGACCGGCTGCGTAGCCTGGTCCACGCCTTCCTGCGCTCGGAATGCGACGAGGCCGAGGTCCGGGTCGCGCTCAACGACGCCGCCCCGCTGTACCGCGATGCGCCCGAGGCGGGGGAGGTGAGGGCGGCCGGACGCCGCGCGGTCGAGGCCTTCATGCGCGAGGCGCTGCCCGAGGCGGCGGACCCAACCCGCGACCTGGCCCGCGACCTGATCATGACGACGCTGAGCGAGGTCGGCAAAAGCTTCTCGGAAACGCCCCGGACCCCGGCGGAGATCGCGACCTATGCCGAGGCCCTGGCCGACATGCTCTGCGGCTATCTCGGCGGCCTCAGAACCGGTAGCCGACCGCGAGCGCGACCGAGGGCTGCACCCGGCTCTCGGTGATCGGGCTGTCGGCCGCATCGCCGAGCAGGACGCCGACCCCCACATTCGCCGTGGCGAACCAGCTTTCGGAGATCGCCCAGTTGAGGCCGACCCGGAAATCGACGCTCTTGAACCCGGCCCCGGCGTCGAAGCGCTCCAGCCCCGAGCTGCGGGACTGCGCTGACGAGACGCCGAAGAAGGTCTGCATGGTGTCGTCGTCGGCCCAGGTGGCGGAGACGCCGGATGTGAGCTTCCAGGTCGCGGACAGCGGAACCTGCACCGACACACTGGGCCGGACCTGCAGCCCGTCGCTGCCGCCGAAATCCTTGGAGAGGTCGATGCCGAGCTGCAGCATGCCGAAGGAATAGGACCCGAAGATATGGCCGCGCGCGGCCGTGTCGATATCGCCCAGGCCCTTCAGATGGTCCTCGTCGTCCTCGTTCCGGCCGGGGGCAAGGCCGACCGAGACGCCCAGCTTGAGGGCCCCGCTGCGCACCACGTTGACGCCGATCCCGCGCTCCATGTCGAGGAAGACCCGGTCCCGCCAGTCGATCGCGACGAAGGGCAGCGGCGACACCGAGACCTTGTCGGAGCCCTGGTAGCTCGGTCCGACCCGGACGCCGCCGCCGAGGACGAAGGTCCAGTCCTTGCCGCCGGGATCGACCGCCTCCGGGGTGTCCTCCGGCTGGCCGCGGATCAGGTCCTGGGCCCCCACCGGCGTGCTGGTCGCGAACAGCACCAGGCACGCCCCGGCCAGGGCGAACGGCGCACCAGTCCTGCCCCGGCGGATACTTGGCCGTGCAAAAGAAACAGCAGTCGACAGAAGCGCCGTCATTCGGTTTATCCCCGTGGCTCGAAAGAGCTGCGAGAATAAGAGCCGGCGGGACGGGAGGGTTTTAAGTTGCGTTAAGAGATGTTGCGGGCGCCGGTGGGCAGAGACCGGATGGATCACGCGGCAGCGACATCCGGACGATCAGGCCATGCGGCAGGCGGTCGAGCAGTTCGATACTGCCGCCATGCCCGCGAACCACGTCGCGCGCGATCGACAGACCCAGCCCGAAACCGCGGCCTGCCGTCGCCGGCCGGGTCTCGTCGCCCTTGAAGAAGGGATCGAATACCTTCTCGCGCAGCGGCGCGGGAATGCCCGGACCGTCATCCGCCACCTCGATCTCCGCGATGCCGTCCGCGCCGACCCGCAAGTCGACCCGCACCGCCGACCCATGCTGGACGCCGTTGTCGACCACGTTGCTGACCGCGCGGGTCAGCGCATGGGGCCGGCAGACCCAGCCCAGCCGCGACGGCCCGGCATAGGTGACGCCGTGCCCGACATCGCCGAATTCGGTGCAGACCGTCCGCAGCAGGCTCGACAGATCGACCCGCGACATCCGCTCTTCCCGGGCCCCCGGCTGCAGATACTCCAGCGTTTCGTCGAGCATGCCGCTGATCCGCACCACCTCGTGCAGGACGCCGTCGCGCAGTTCCGGGTCATCGATCCGTTCGGCGCGCAGCCGCAGGCGGGTCAGCGGCGTCCGCAGGTCGTGGCTGATCGCGGCCAGCATGCGGGTGCGGTCGTCGATCAGGGCCCGGATGCGCGTGCGCATGGTGTTGAGGGCGTCGGCCAGCCGGCCGATCTCGTCCGGTCCCCGGCGGCTGAGCCGTCGGTCGTCATCGGGCGAGCGCCCGAAGGAATCGGCCGCGATCCCCAGCGCCGACAGCGGCGCGATGATCCAGCGCACCGCATAGATCGAGAGGAACAGCACGAACACGATCATCGTGATGATGATCAGCACCGTGGGCTTGAGGATGACCAGCCACTGGCCGGCCATGGTCGGCGCGGCGAACAGCAGCGCGGACCGATCGTCGAGCTGCACCACCAGCCGGGGGCGGCCGCCGGGAGGGAACGTGCCGCCCCACGCCTGGATGCCCCAGCCGGATCTCAGTTGATAGGCGATCACGCTGGACAGGATCGGCGTGGGCGGGTCGTCGGGCTGGGCCGCCAGTTCGGCCAGCGGCACCCGGATGACATCGGCGCCGGCCCGCCGGGCGACGCCGAGGATCATGTCGGCCTCTTCCGGGGTCTTGGCGCTCTGAACCAGCTGGGTGATCTTGGCGAACCCCATCGCGGAGAGTGAAATTCCGTCCCGCGCGTCGGGGTCCCTGAAGAACAGGAACAGGACGGTGCCGGTCAGTCCGATGCCGAGCAGCATCGAGGCGACGACGATCCCGGTGATCTGGCTGACGATGCTGCGCGGGATCAGGCGAGGCCGGAATCGCATCAGGCCTGCTCCACCGGTTCGGTGAACATGTAGCCGCCCAGGCGCACGGTCTTGATGTAGCGCGGGTTGTCGGGGTCCGGCTCGATCTTCTGCCGGATCCGGCTGACATGGACGTCGATGCTGCGCTGGATCGGGCTGGCCAGGCCGCTGTGCGTCAGCTCGATCAGCTGGTCGCGCGACAGCACCTGGCCGGGGTGCCGGCACAGGGCCGCCAGCAGGTCGAACTCGACGCTGGTCATGGCGACCTGCAGCCCGTCGGGGTCGTGCAGCTGCCGCGACGCCGGGTCGATCCGCCAGCCGGCGAAGCGCAGCGGGCGCGTGCGGCCGCCGCCGGTCCCGCCCTGGGCGCGCCGCAGCAGCGCCCGGATGCGCGCCACCAGCTCGCGGGAATCGAACGGCTTGGGCAGGTAGTCGTCGGCCCCGATCTCCAGCCCGACGATGCGGTCGACCGCGTCGCCGCGGGCCGTCACCATGATGATCGGGATCGCCGACGCCGTCCGCAGCCGGCGGCAGATGCTCAGGCCGTCCTCTCCCGGCAGCATGATGTCGAGCACGACCAGGTCGACCTTGTCCCTGGCCAGCACCCCGTCCATCCCGGCCGCCTCGGTCACGCCGGAGACAGTGAAGCCGCTCTCCGACAGCACGCCCTGCAGCATCCGAGAGATCTCGAGATCGTCCTCGACGAGCAGCACATGCGCCGGCCGCGCCGGCTCGGCCGGCGACAGGGTCTTCAAGGGTCCCACCATCGCGGCATCCTCGCAGCGGGCGGGCCGGCGATCATCCCTGCAAATGTTATTTTTTGTGTCTTGCATCCGGTCGCAGCCCGATCGCTAGCGCACCGCGATGGCCTCGACCTCGACCCGGTATTGCGGCGCGGCCAGCGCCTTGACCACCACCAGCGTGACCGCCGGCGGCGGCGACGTCGGCATCCGGGCGGTGTACACCGCCATGAAGCCGGGGATGTCGGCCTCCTCGGTGAGGAAGACGGTCAGCTTGGCGACATCCGCCATGGTCATGGCCGCGGCGGACAGCACCAGGCGCAGATTCTCGAACGCGACCTCGGCCTGCGCCGCGATGCCGTCGGCCCGCGCGGACCCGACCGCCACCTGGCCGGAGACGTAGAGCGTGCGGGACCCGGTGGCCACCATGCCCTGGCTGTAGGTCGGCATCGGCGGAACCCCCGGCCGGTTGACGGCTTCGAGCATGGCGGTCTCCTTCCTCGTGGGGGGTATCAGCGCGACGGCGACCCGAGCAGGGGCAGCTGCGCCAGCATCGTCCGCAACGCCAGGGAATCCCAGGGCAGATGCTCGGTGATCCCCAGCCCGACCACGTCCACAGCCTTGGACACATCCGCGAACAGTCGGACGATCTGGTCCATCGTCATCCGGCCGCGGGGAATGCCGTCCAGCGCCGGCGAGGCCGGGTCGGGATTCGCGAACAGCAGGGACCGGAACAGGGTCGGGTCGAGGATATCCAGGTCGAAATGGATCGCCAGGTGCCGGGCGCCGATCGATTTCAGCCACTCCAGCACCGGCTCGCTGGTCTCCGCGAGATCGGCCGGGCCGACGCTGCGCAGGTTCAGCCGCTGGAAGAACGCCGTCTCCATCGCGCGGACCGCCGGCAGCGCCTCCAGCGTGTCCTGGCGGCCGGCGAACATCACGTTCTGCGGCTTGATCGGCCGCTTCACCGCCGCGACGAAATCGGCATCGCCTTCGCCCAGCAGGTTGCCCATGACCATGGCATGGGCGTTCTCGTATTCCCGCGGGGTGATCACATCCGGGTGGGTATCGACCCACAGCACCGCCAGGTCGCCGTCATAGCGCTCGTTGAGATAGGCGAAGGGCGCCAGGTCGACCAGGCAGTCGCCGCCCAGCACCACCAGTCGGTCGGGCCGGTGCTTGTCGATCAGGCGGCGGGCATCGGCCAGCTGGGCCAGCAGCGCCGCGCGCCCGACGATGCCGTTCTCGGCCGTGAGCGGAGTGCCATCGGGCGGTGTGACGCTGACCTGCTCGACCGGCCCGGTGGCCTCGGGCGCCAGCCAGGACAGCAGCTGGGCGCCGAAGACATAGGGCGGGTTGTTGCCGCCCTGCCATTGGGGGAACAGCAGCCGCAGGGTGGTGTCGCCGGTGCCGGTCATCGGATGTCCTTGTGTCAGATCGGGGTTCGCCAGCCTTCATATAGGGCGTCAATTGGCGAACAGAGTTCTACACTGACGCGACGACGGTTCCTGATAATCCCCGAGGCGACATGGCACTGCGCGCGAATCTGAACGAGGTCCTGGTCTTCCTGGCCGTGGTCGATGCCGGAAGCTTCGTCGCCGGCGGGCAGGCGATGGGCCTGACCCGGTCGGCGGCGGGCAAGGCGGTGGGCCGGCTGGAGGACAGGCTGGGCGCCCGACTGCTGAACCGCACGACGCGGACGCTCAGCCTCACCGATGAGGGCCGGGTGTTCTACGACCGGGGGCAGCGCATCCTGGCGGCGGTCGACGAGGCCGAGGCCAGCGTGGCCGGGAATGCCGGCACGCCGCGCGGGCTGCTGCGGCTCACCGTCCCGGACGCTTTCGGGCGGCTGGTCATCCTGCCGCTGCTGGCGCGGTATCTCGCGGCCTGGCCCGAGCTTCAGGTCGAGGTCAGCTTCACCGACCGAAGGGCGGACATCGTCGAGGAGGGCTTCGACCTGGCGGTGCGGATCGGGGGCGCGAATTCGGATTCGCGGCTGGTGTCCCGCGTGGTGGGCCGGCACCGGGCGGTGCTGTGCGCCGCGCCGTCCTACATCGCCGCCCGCGGCGAACCGGCCGGCATCGACGACCTCGAACGGCATGACCGCCTGATCTTCCGCAGCCGCGGCCGCAGCCACATCTGGCGGTTCCGCGACGACGACGGCGGCTGGGCCCGGGTGCAGGGCAGCGGCCGGCTGCGGCTGGACAGCGGCGAAGCCCTGCGCGACGCCGCCGTCGCCGGGCTCGGCCTCGCCCTGCTGCCGGACTTCCTGGTGGCGGGGGACGTGGCCGCCGGCCGCCTGCGGCACCTGCTGCCCGGCCTCGACGCCGGGGACGTCGAGATCCTCGCGATCTATCCCAGCCGGCGCCTGCTGGAACCCCGGGTCCGCCGCTTCATCGACCTCATGGTGGCGGAACTCGGGGGCTGACGGCATGGGGCTGGGACGGGAAGCCAGGCAACGTTCAGATTGCCTCTCCCGCCTGGCGGGAGAGGCCGGGCTCGCGTAGCGAGACCGGGTGAGGGCTGGCCCAGGCTTCGACAAAGAGCCCTCACCCGGAGCCGCTTCGCGTCTCCGACCTCTCCCGTGATCCCCGGGTCAAGCCCGGGGAGGAGAGGCAATCGGCGTGAACAAAACGTGCATTGTGTTAACTGGAACGACTCGTTCATGATACGTTCCATGAAAACGCCACCAGAAGGGTTCGACATCCAGGCCCACTGCCGCAGCCTCGCGCTGCAGCAGATGGAGATGCTCACCGAGATCGCCGAGCTCAGCCTGCAGCTGGTCAGGGGCGAGGGCGCCCGTGCGCTCGACGCCCAGGCCCAGGTCAAGGCCGCGGCGCCCAAGACCGACGAGGCGGTGGCCGCCAGGGCCGAGGCGCGGGAGGCCGGGCTGGCCTTCGCCCGCTTCTCCCGCACGGTGCAGCAGTCCCTGGCCCAGCGCGCCCGCGCCGCCGACAAGCTGTGCGCCCAGGACCGGGCCGAGACCCCCGACCGCCTGGCCGCCCGCAAGGCCCGCCGCGACCGCCACCGCGACGAGGTCCAGGACACCCTGCAGGACATGATCTGCGAGGAGATCGAGGATGAGGGCCGCTTCAACGCCCTGAAGGACGATCTCGAGGAGCGGGTCGACGGGCTCTACGAGGACCAGGACGTCCGGGTCGAGGACCGGCCGGTGGGGTCGGTGA
>NZ_JBFRHF010000057.1:0-7916 GCF_052115705.1 Inquilinus sp. 2KB_23
CTGACCGGCGACGAGACTGCCAACACCCTGTCGGGCGGGGCCGGCGACGATGTGCTGACGGGGGGCATCGGCGCCGACCTGCTGCAGGGCGGGGCCGGCAATGACAGCTTCGTCTACACCGCCATCGCCGACAGCACCGTGGCGTCGGCGGGCAAGGACACCATCTACGACTTCACCACCGGCGACCATATCGACCTCTCGGCGATCGACGCCGACGGCAATTCGGCCAATGGCGACACCGCCTTCAGCTTCGGCGCCGGGGCCTTCACCGGCCATGCCGGTGAGCTGCGGATCATGACGGCGGGGGCGATCCAGGTGGTCTATGCCGACACCAATGGCGACCGCATCGCCGACTTCGCCATCAACGTCCTCTCCGACCATGCGCTGACGGCATCGGACTTCGTGCTGTAGCGCCTGGGACCTGTCGGATCGACCGGGGCGCCGCCTTCCCGACCGGAGGGCGGCGTCCTCGGCATTGGCGAGGCGGGCCGGACCGCGAAGGCCATGTACCGGTCTGGCGGAATCGCCTATATGTTTGTGCGTGCACAATTTTAGGAACATTCGCATTATCCCCGTCGACGCCTGATCATTGCTGAACCGCGGGCGCCGAGCTTTCTCGAACCGTGATCCTGCCGCCCGGCCCTCCTGAAGCCGGCCGCGATCGGCTTGGCCGCGCGGAAAGACGGGGTCGCCCGCATTGTCACCGGAGGCGATTTCATGACCCTTTTCACCGGCACCGCCAACCCCGACTACATCTTCAGCGCGACCGATTCGGTGGTGGTGCCGCCCGGCGCCGACGCCACGATCCTGGACCTGTCCGGCGACGACCAGCTGAACGGCCTCGGTGGCGACGACTTCATCCTGGCCGGCGCGGGCAACGACATCGTCGATGGCGGCGACGGCAGCGACCAGCTCGACGGCGGCACCGGGGACGACCTGCTCCGCGGCGGGCTGGGGCCGGACGTGCTGACCGGCGGCGACGGCATCGACACCGCCGACTACAGCACCAGCCTCAAGCCGGTCGAGGTCGATCTGTTCTTGGGCAGCGGCTCGGCCGGCGATGCCGAGAATGACGCCCTCACCGGGATCGAGAACGTCACCGGCAGCGCCGGCGACGACACCATCGACGCCGATGCCGGCGACAATGTGCTGACCGGGCTGGACGGCAACGACCTGCTGGTGGGGTATGAGGGCTCCGACACCCTGGTCGGCGGGGCGGGCGACGACATGCTCGCCGGCGACTACGAGCCGGGCGCGGGGGGCTGCGGCTGCGGCGACGGGCCCGACCTGCTGCAGGGCGGCGACGGCGACGACATCATCTATGGCGGCGGCGGCGCGGACGTCATGGAGGGCGGCGCCGGCAACGACGTGTTCGGCTTCCTCGACGCTGCCGAACATGTGGCGGGCGAGGTCATCGACGGCGGCGACGGCTACGATGTCGTCGTCTTCACCCCGCTGCCGGGAGGGGATCTGCTGCTGGTGCTGCAGGGCGACGACCTGCGCGGCATCGAGGAGATCGACATCGGTTTCCCCAGCGGCGGCGGCCCGATCGGGCTGCCGGCGCATCTGATGCTGCTCGGCGTGCAGTCCGACATCCTGATCGTGGGCAGCGACGACCGCAACGTGGTGACCTCCGGCGACGGCAACGACATCGTCCGCGGCTTCGGCGGCGACGATGTGCTGCTGGGGGGCCTGGGCAATGACAATCTCGATGGCGGCACCGGCAACGACCAGCTCGACGGCGGGGCGGGGGACGACACGCTGATCGGTGGGGTCGGGGCCGATATCCTGACCGGGGGGGCCGGCACGGACATGGCCAACTACCGCAGCTCGGTCGCGGCGGTGACCATCGACCTGCTGGCCCACACCGTCAGCGGCGGCGACGCCCAGGGCGACGTGCTGACCGGCATCGAAGGCCTATACGGGTCGCGGTTCGGCGACCAGCTCACCGGCGACGACGGCCGCACCGTCTTCGGCGGCGGGCTCGGCGACGACGCGCTGGCCGGGAACGGCGGCGACGATGTCCTGAACGGGGAGGCCGGCAACGACACCCTCGATGGGGGTATCGGCAATGACCGGCTGGTCGGGGGTGCCGGCATCGACATCCTCCATGGCGGCGCCGGCAACGATTCGGTCGATGCCGGCAGCGAGAACGACCAGGTCTTCGGCGAGGCCGGCAACGACAGCCTCTATGGCGGTGCGGGCGACGACCAGATCGATGGCGGCGACGGCAACGACGTGCTCGAAGGCGCGGCCGGGGCAGACATCCTGACCGGCGGCGCCGGTGTCGACACGGCCAGCTACGCCAGCTCGGCCGCCGGGGTGACGGTCAGCCTCGTCACCGGCGCCGGTACGGGCGGCGACGCCGAGGGCGACACCCTGGCCGGGATCGAAAACCTGTTCGGCTCCGGCCAGGCCGACGCGCTGACCGGCGACGGCGGCGTCAACACGCTGTGGGGCGGGGCCGGCGATGACCTGCTCACCGGCGGCGGCGGGGGCGACCTGCTGAAGGGCGGCGCCGGCAACGACAGCTTCATCTATCTCGTGATCGGCGACAGCACGGTGGCGGCGGCGGGCAAGGACACCATCTTCGACTTCACCACCGGCGACAAGATCGACCTGTCGGCGATCGACGCCAACGGCCCCGCGGCCGGCGACGGCGTCTTCATCTTCGGTACCGGGCCGCTCACCGGCGTGCCCGGGGAACTGCGGGTGGCGACCATCGGCGGGGTCCAGCTGGTCTATGCCGACACCAATGGCGACCGGCAGCTCGACTTCGCCATCAACGTCATCTCCGACCATACCCTCACGGCCGCCGATTTCGTGCTGTAAGGGGGTGGCAAGGGGACTGGGCCGGGCCAGCCGTCTTCGCCTAGAGTGGGGTCGTCGCAGCCAATGCGGCGGCGCCCGCCCGCCGGCCGGGCGAAGAAACAGGGACCCAGGGATGGCGGTCGAGACCGAGGATGCGGCGCCTGAGGCGACGCTGGCCAATTGGCGGCAAGCCCCCTACAGCCGCTGGGGGTTCCGCAACGTCCGCCGGCTGGTGCCGGTGGCGGAGATTCCGCGCGGCGACGCGGCGATGTGCCTGCGGCGCGGGCCGGCGCTGGATCTCGACCGTGTCGCCGTGCCGGGCGGCGCCTCGGTCGCGGGGCTGCTGGCCGACAGCGACACCGACGGCTTCCTGGTGCTGCATCGTGGGTCGGTGGTGGCCGAGCACTATGCCCACGGCCTCGAGGTCCGGGCCCCCCACATCGTCTTTTCCGTCAGCAAGTCGATCACCGGCGCCATCGCCGGCATCCTGGTCGATCGCGGCGAGCTGAACCCCGACGCGCTTGTCACCGCCTATGTGCCGGAGGCGACGGGGTCGGCCTATGCCGATGCCACCGTGCGCCACGTGCTCGACATGACCGTCGGCATCCGCTTCGTCGAGGACTATGTCGACCCTGCCGGCGACGTCGCCCGCTACCGCGTCGCCATGGCCTGGAACCCGCCCAGCGAGGTGGCCCGCGGCGGCGACCTGCACGGCTTCGTCGCCGGGCTGGCGGCCGATGGCAGCCGCCATGGCGAACGCTTCCACTACGTCTCGCCGAACTCCGACATGCTCGGCTGGATCCTGGAGCGCGCCGCCGGAATGCGCTTCGCCGCGTTGATGGACCAGATGCTGTGGCGGCCGATGGGGGCGGAGGCGGACGCCTACATCACCGTCGATCGGCTGGGCGCGCCGCGCACCGCCGGCGGCCTGTGCATGACCCTGCGCGACCTCGCCCGGATCGGCGAGATGATGCGCCAGGACGGCCGGGCCGCCGGCCGCCAGATCCTGCCGAAGGCCTGGGTCGTCGACATCCTCGACCGCGGCGACCGCGAGGCCTGGGCGCGCGGCGACATGACGGGGCTGGCGCCGCAGGGGCGCTATCGCAGCCAATGGTATGTGCCGGGGCCGGGCCGGGACGTGGTCTGCGCCATCGGCATCCACGGCCAGTGGCTGTATGTCGACCGCGCCGCCGAGCTGGTCATCGCCAAAATCTCGTCGCAGCCCCTGGCGGTCGACGACGCGCTCGACCACCGGCTGCTGGCCGGCTTCCGCGCGATCGCGCAGGCTTTGAACTGATGGAATGAGGGAGTTGGGTTCGCCTGAGGCGAACCCAACCTGCGGCGGACCGCTAGCTCTTCTTCTGGCGATAGGTCTCGTGGCAGGCGCCACAGGCCTGGCCGACCACCGAGAAGGCGGCCTTGACCTTGGCGGCGTCGCCGGCCTGGGCGGCCGCGTCCAGGGCCGTGATCGCGTCCTGGGCGCCTTTGACCTTGGTCTGGAAATCGGCCCAGTTGGTCCAGATCTCCGGCTTGGCCGCGCTCTTGCCGACGCCGACGGCGGTGCCTTCCGGGAACAGCGCCAGCAGGTTGGCGCTGGCACCCGCCATCTTGGCGGTCGCGGCCTTGACGTCGTCGATCGACCCCTGGCCGTCCTTGACGAAGGCGGTCAGGGTCTTGGCGCCGGCGCCGAAGGTCTTCATCGTATCTTCGCGCTGGGTCACCACCTCCTCCGGCGTCGCCGCCCAGGCGACGACGGCGCCGCAACTGACAATGGCGGCGGTGATGGCCGCAAACTTCCACGAACGCATGGTGCCTCCCGATGGGTGGGTGCCGGTTCGGCAAAGAACAGGGCGCGAGTATGCTGGAGAAGCGGTTGAAATCGCCAGCCCGTTCGCGCCCCTTTCGCCCGTTCGCTGCGAGGTGTCGCGGGGTTTCGCAGATGGTTGACAGGGGAGGGGCCTGACACTATGTTCCGCGCCTCGAATTCCGGCCCGCGAGCTTGCGCTCCCGGCGGCGCCGGCGCTGCCGCATGGGATTGAAGAAATGAAAGTCGCGAACTCGCTGAAGACCCTGAAGACCCGCCACCGTGCTTGCCGCGTGGTGCGCCGCAAGGGCCGTGTCTACGTCATCAACAAGGAAAACCCGCGCTTCAAGGCGCGCCAGGGCTGATTTCAGCCGTTCCTTGTGGCCAGCCGACCCTTGTGGCCGGCGCCTGCAGACCAAGCTGAAGGCCGTGTCTCCGGACGCGGCCTTTTGCTGTGGCCGGCCGCGATCGAGGTCCCTTGCCGGATCGGTGCTGCCTTCCTATCGTCCGGACTTCCTATCGTTCCGATAGGGGGCCGACAGGAGGTCCCGCCGATGAAGATGCCTGTCCCCGATGCCGCCATCCTGGCGCGGCGCGAGGAGATTGCCGCCGCCCTGCGCGCCATCGTGCCGGGCGAAGGCGTGATCACGGCGGAAAGCGAACGCCGCGCCTATGAATCCGACGGGCTGACCGCCTATCGCACCCTGCCGCTGGTGGTGGTGCTGCCCTCGACCACCGAACAGGTCTCGGCGGTGCTGCGCACCTGCCAGGCGATGGGGGTGAAGGTGGTGCCGCGCGGATCCGGCACCTCGCTGTCCGGCGGCGCCCTGCCGCTCGAGGACGGCGTGCTGCTGGGCCTGGGCAAGTTCAACCGGGTGCTGGAGGTCGATCTCGACAACCGCTGCGCCCGGGTGCAGCCGGGGGTGACCAATCTCGGCATCACCAACGCCGTCGCCCATGCCGGCTTCTACTACGCGCCCGACCCGTCCAGCCAGATCGCCTGCTCGATCGGCGGCAATGTCGCGGAGAATTCCGGCGGGGTGCACTGCCTGAAATACGGGCTGACCACCAACAACGTGCTGGGGCTGGAGATCGTGCTGATCGACGGCACCATCCTGCGGCTGGGCGGTAAGCATCTCGATTCGCCGGGCTACGACCTGATCGGCGTGCTCACCGGCTCGGAAGGGCTGCTCGGCGTCGTCACCGAGGTGACGGTGCGGCTGCTGCGCCGCCCGGCGACCCAGCGCGCGGTGCTGATGGGCTTCCCGTCGTCCGAGGCCGGCGGCGACTGCGTCGCCCGCATCATCGGCGCCGGCATCATCCCGGGCGGGCTGGAGATGATGGACAGGCCGGCGATCCATGCCGCGGAGGCCTTCGTCCATGCCGGCTATCCCCTGGATGTCGAGGCCCTGCTGATCTGCGAGCTCGACGGGCCTGAGGCCGAGGTCGACCACCTGATCGAGCGGGTCGAGGCGATCGCGCGGGACTGCGGCGCGGTGTCCTGCCAGGTCAGCGCCAGCGAGGAGGAGCGGCTGCGCTTCTGGGCCGGGCGCAAGGCCGCCTTCCCGGCGGTCGGCCGCATCAGCCCCGACTATTACTGCATGGACGGCACCATCCCGCGGAAGCGCCTGACCGAGGTGCTGTCGCGGATGCAGGAGATGTCGCGCCGCCACGGGCTGCGCGTCGCCAATGTGTTCCACGCCGGCGATGGCAACCTGCACCCGCTGATCCTGTATGACGCCAATGTGCCGGGCGAGCTGGAGCGCGCCGAGGAGTTCGGCTCCGACATCCTGCGGCTGTGCGTCGAGGTCGGCGGCGTCCTGACCGGCGAGCACGGCGTCGGGGTCGAGAAGCGCGACCTGATGGAGGTGCAGTTCGGGCCCGAGGACCTGGCCCAGCAGCAGCGCCTGAAATGCGCCTTCGACCCGGACGGGCTGCTGAACCCCGGCAAGGTGTTCCCCACCCTGCACCGCTGCGCCGAACTGGGGCGGGTGCACGTCCATCACGGCGAGACCCGCTTCCCCGATTTGCCGCGGTTCTGATGATTGCTGCCGAGGACATCCCCCCTCTTCTGAGTCCCCCCTCCCCTTGCGGGAGGGGGGTAGGGGGAGGGGGTTGTCGATCGAAGATCACGATCCAGCCGGCCTGCTCCGTGTCGAGAATATCAACTCGGCCGTGGCTCTTGCTGCCCGAACCCCCTCCCCCAACCCCCTCCCGCAAGGGGAGGGGGGACTCGATCGCGATGTGCCGCCCATGACCGAGACCCTGAAGCCCGCCAGCGAAGACCAGGTGCTGGACGCGATCCGCTGGGCGGTGGCGGAGGAGCGGCCGCTGGAGCTGGTCGGCCGCGGCAGCAAGCGCGGCTTCGGCCGGCCGGTGCAGGCGGCCCATGCGCTCGACCTCTCCGGCCTCGCCGGGATCGAGGTCTATGAGCCGGAGGAGCTGGTGCTGACCGCCCGGGCGGGCACGTCGATGGCGGAGATCGAGGCGGCGCTGACCGCCCGCGGCCAGGCCCTGGCCTTCGAGCCGGCCGATCTCGGGCCGCTCTATGGCGGGCCGGCCGGCGCCGGAACGCTGGGCGGCGTCGTGGGCTGCAACCTCTCCGGCCCACGGCGGATCAAGGCCGGGGCCGCGCGCGACCACGTCCTGGGCATCGAGGCGGTGTCCGGCCGCGGCCAGGCCTTCAAGTCGGGCGGGCGGGTGGTCAAGAACGTCACCGGCTACGACCTGCCGAAGCTGCTGACCGGCGCCTTCGGCACCCTGGCCGCCATGACCCGGATCACGGTCAAGGTGCTGCCGGCGCCGGAGACGGTGCGGACCCTGGTGGTGGCCGGGCTGGACGACCGCGCCGGCGTCGCCGTGCTGACCCGGGCGCTGACCAGCCCCTATGAGGTCTCGGGCGCCGCGCATCTGCCGGCCGGCATGCTCGGCGAATCGGCCCGCAGCCTGATCCGGATCGAAGGCTTCGGCCCGTCGGTCGACAGCCGGGTCGCCGCGCTCTCGGCGCTGCTCGGCGATGCCGGACCGCTCTCCGTCCTCGACCCGGGCGAATCGGTCGATCTGTGGCGCGGCATCCGCGATGCGGCACCCTTCGTCGGCGATGGGCGCGCAGTGTGGCGAGTGTCGGTGGCGCCGAATGCCGGGCCGCAGGTCGCGGCCGCCGCGGGCGGTGCGTATTACTTCGACTGGGGCGGCGGGCTGGTGTGGATCGCCACGACGCCTGAGGGCGATGCCGGCGCGGCCGCGATCCGGGCCGCGGTGGCGGCGGCGGGCGGCGGGCACGCCACCCTGGTACGGGCGC
>NZ_JBFRHF010000058.1:0-7249 GCF_052115705.1 Inquilinus sp. 2KB_23
GATGCTGGCCCTGGCGCCGCGCCGGCTGGCGCCGCCCAGCCCGGTCGACCGGCCGCAGGTGTTCGCGGCGCAAGGGCCGCGGCGGCGGCGGGTGGCGCTGCTGTCCGGCTGCGCCCAGACCGTGCTCGATCCGGGGCTGAACGAGGCGACCATCCGCCTGCTGACTCGCCATGGCGTCGAGGTGGTGGTGGCCCGGGGCGCCGGCTGCTGCGGGTCGCTGACCCACCATATGGGGCGCGAGGATGCGGCCCGGGCCTCGGCCCGCGCCAACATCGAGGCCTGGAGCCGCGAGGCCGAGTCCGGCGGGCTTGACGCCATCGTCATCAACACCTCGGGCTGCGGCACCACGGTCAAGGATTACGGCCACATGTTCCGCACCGACCCCACCTGGGCCGGACGGGCGGCCAAGGTCTCGGCCCTGGCCCGCGACGTCACCGAGCTGATGGACGAGATCGGGCTGAACCCGCCCTCGACCGCGACCGGCCAGGCGGTGGCCTATCATTCCGCCTGCTCGATGCAGCACGGCCAGCGCATCGCGGCGCCGCCCCGCCGCCTGCTGGCCGCCGCCGGCTTCGCGGTGCGCGAAGTGCCGGACGGGCATCTCTGCTGCGGCTCCGCCGGCACCTACAACCTGCTGCAGCCCGACATCGCGGACGAGCTGCGGGCGCGCAAGGTGCGGGCGGTGGAGAGCACCGGGGCGGCGATCGTCGCCGCCGGCAACATCGGCTGCATCACCCAGATCGGCCTCGGCACGGATCTGCCGGTGGTGCACACGGTCGAGCTGCTGGACTGGGCCACCGGGGGGCCGAAGCCGGCCGGCATCAAGGATGCTGCTTAGAGCCAGACGATTTTGGGTGAGCTGTACTTTGTGTTGCCTCTCCGCAAGCGGCAGAGGCAAACGTGAAGACGCTTGAGATCCCGTCAGCTGCGGCCCAGCCGGATGTCAGTACAGCCCGCCGGTCCCGGTCAATGCGTCCTGGCTGGTCTCGCCATAGGTGTCGACGACCGGCGGCGGGCCGGGCTCGGTGCCCGGGCGGAACGCCTCCATGATCACGTCCGGCCCGCTGCCCTCGGCGGCATAGCCGCTGCGGCGGTCGACATAGGCGAAGCTGACGCCGGGCGGCACGGCGAAGTTGCCGGGATCGCTGCCGGCCAGCGCGTCCTTGATGAAGTCGCTGAAGATCGGCACCGCGATCGACCCGCCGGTGGCGCCGGCGCCGAGGGTGCGCGGCTTGTCGTAGCCGACGAAGATGCCGACCGCCAGGCGGGGCGAGAAGCCGACGAACCAGGCGTCGTTCGAATCATTGGTGGTGCCGGTCTTGCCGGCCAGCGGCAGGCCCAGCCCGGCGAGGCGGGCGGCGGTGCCGCGCTGGGTCACGCCCTGCAGGATCGAGATCATCTGGTAGTTGGCGATCGGGTCGTCCAACTGCTGGCCGAGCGGCCGCACCGGGGTGGCCTGGCCGGTCCAGGCCGGTGCGGCGCAGGGCACGCAATCCGCCCGGGCCGGCGTCACGCCGCCCTGGACCAGGCTGCGGCCGTCGCGGTCCTGCACCCGCTCGATCAGGTACGGGCTGATGTGGTAGCCGCCATTGGCGATGGTGGCGTAGGCGGTGGTCAGCTTCAGCGGCGTGGTCTCGCCGGCGCCCAGCCCCATCGAGGGGTACAGCGGCATGTCCTTGTAGACGCCGAAGGCCTCCGCGGTCTCCTTGACCGGCTGCAGCCCCATCTCGACCAGCAGGCGCACGGTCATGACGTTGCGCGACCGCTCGACGCCGGAGCGGAGCGTGGCGACGCCGATGTAGCCGCCGCCGTAGTTGCGCGGGCGGTAGCGGGCGACGCCTTCGCCCTGGTCGACCGAGAGTGGCGTGTCGTACAGCAGGCTGGACGGGGTGTAGCCGTGCTCCAGCGCCGAGAGGTAGACGAAGGGCTTGAAGGCCGATCCGGGCTGGCGCTTCGCCTGGGTGGCGCGGTTGAACTCGCTGAGCGAGAAGTCGAAGCCGCCCGACATCGCCAGCACCTTGCCGGTGAAGGGGTCGACCGCGACCAGCGCGCCCGACACCTCCGGCACCTGGCGCAGCGAATAGGCGGCGACCGCGACGGCCGACGTCTTCTCGGACGGCCGCACCCAGATCACGTCGCCCTTGGCCAGCACGTCGTCGGCGCCGTTGACCTGGCGGCCCAGGCGGCCGTTCTCCACCCGCCGGGCCCAGCCCAGGTCGCCGCGGTCGATGCGGCCCTGGCTGCCGTCCTCCAGCCCGACGGTCGCGGCCTGGCGGTCGACCTCGAGCACCACGGCGAGGTTCCAGCCGTCGATGTCGGCGGGGCGGTCGATGCCGTTGAGGAAGCGCTGCCACACCGGGCGCGTGTCCTTGGGCGTCGCGACCACGGCCGGCTTCGCCTCATGCTCCGGCAGATGAACGCCCATGGCCGCCAGCGCGCCCAGCAGGCGGCCCTGCTGCGGCGGGGCCGGCTCTGCGGCCGGCGGCTGGGCGGCCTCGGCCTGGGCCACTTCCTGGGCGGCGGCCGGCAGGTCCAGCATCGCCGAGATGTTGGCGATCGGCCCGCGCCAGCCGCGGTTGCGGTCGAACCGCTCCAGCCCGGCGCGCAGCGCCTGGTCGGCCATGCGCTGCAGCCGCGGGTCCAGCGTGGTGCGGACGGTCAGACCGCCGCCGTAAAGCTGGTCGTTGCCGTAGCTCTTGCGCAGCGACCGCCGGACCTCCTCGGCGAAATAGGGGGCGTGCACCGTCTCCAGCGGCGCCTGGGCGCGCACCGCCAGCGGTTGGGCCTTGGCATCGGCCGCCTGGGCAGCGGTGATGGCGCCATCCTGGGCCATGCGGTCGAGCACGTAGTCGCGGCGCGTCCGGGCTGCCTCCGGCCGGGTGATCGGGTTGTAGTTGTTCGGGGCCTTGGGCAGGGCGGCCAGGAACGCCGCCTCGGACAGCGACAGCTCGGCCGGCGGCTTGCCGAAATAGCGGGCCGAGGCCGCACCGATGCCGTAGGCGCCGCGGCCGAGATAGATCTCGTTGAGGTACATCTCCAGGATCTGGTCCTTGGAGAAGTCGTCCTCGATCTCGAAGGCCAGGATCAGCTCTCTGATCTTGCGCAGGGCGCTGACCTCGTTGGTCAGCAGCAGGTTCTTCGCCACCTGCTGGGTGATGGTCGAGCCGCCTTCGAGGCGCCGCCCCTTCCGCAAATTGCGGATGTTGGCGACCATGGCGCGGGCCAGGCCGGCGGGGTCGACGCCCAGATGGTGGCGGAAATTCTGGTCCTCGGCCGAGATGAAGGCCTGCACCAGATAGGGCGGCAGGCTGGCGATCGGCACCACCACCCGGTTCTCGACATAGTATTCGCGCAGCAGCGACCCGTCCGCGGCATAGATGCGCGTGGTCTGCAGCGGCCGGTAGGCGGCGAGCTGGCCGGCATCGGGCAGGTGCAGCTCAGGCCCCGCCGTGGCGGTCAGGAGCTGCAGGAGGACGGCGGCGACGGAGAAGCTGGCGGACATGCGGGCGGTTCATCGATCCCAGGGCGGTTCTTACTAAACGCATGAGCGGCGAATCGGAAACGCCTTCTTCTTGATGATGCCATGCGGGTGGGGCGGAGTGGCCTGGATACCGGGTCCAGCATCGCGCACGCCTCGGGCTTTTTGAAGGCGGCCGGCGCTGCGCCGCCTTGCCCCCTTCACCGGCAGCGGCGGCCGTGGAACCATCGCGGCCATGAAGACCATCGTCCTCCTGATGTCGATCGGCCTGCTGGGCTGGTGGACCGTGGTGGTGCCGCTGCAGATCATCGTCGCCGCGGTGACCTTCGCGCGCGGCCAGGGACGGCTGGCCGGGTTCAGCCTGGCCGCCCTGGCGCTGGCCGTCGCCGGCACGGGCGCGGCGCGGATGGTGGTGGACTGGCATCCCGACGGATTCGGCCAGGTCGGGCTGGTGCTGCCCAGCGGCCATTCCGCCCTGGCGGTGGTGGCGGTCGGCACGCTGGCGCTGCTGGCCGGTCCGGGCCGGCCCTGGCTGCGCATCGCGGCGGCGGCGGCCACCATCCTGGCGGTGGCCTGGGTCATGACGCTGGGCGGCCACACGCTGGGCGACGTGGTGGTCGGGCTCGGCCTTGGCGGCCTGTCCGTGCTGGTCGCCGGCCTGGTGTCGGGCCTGTTCCGTCCTTTCGCGGACCGGCGGGTCCCGCAGCCCTAGAGCCTCAGTAGTTCGGCCACAGCCCCGGCGTGGCCAGCTCGACCACATGGCCGTCGGGATCGGCGATGTACAGGCTGACGCCGCCGCGGGCCCAGGCCATCTCGCCGGTCAGGGCGACGCCCGCCGCGGCCAGCCGCGCGCGCCAGGCGTCCAGGTCCTCGGCCGGGACGGCGAAGGCCATGTGCAGCCGGCCCGCCCCCTCATGCCCCGGGATGGTGCCGCCGGCCTCGACCACATCGGCGGAGGTGGCGCCGGCCAGGAACAGCAGCAGCACGCCCTGCCGCCCGGCATCCAGCGCCACCAGCCGGGGGCTGCGCAGCATGACGCGCAGGCCCAGCACGCCTTCGTAGAAGGCGGCGGCGCGGTCGAGATCGGCGACGTAGAGCGAGGTCTCCAGCAGGCCGGAGATGCGGGGCGCGGCCGTCATAGCAGGCGCCGCTCAGGTTTCTTCGGCGAGGCGGATCACCACGTCGACCCGGGCGATGCGGGTGCCGGCGGGGGCGGCGGGCAGGGCCGAGACCACCACGGCCTCGTCATGCACGTCCTGCAGCTCGCCGGTCGATTCGCGGTAGAAATGATGGTGGTTGCAGGTGTTCGTGTCGAAATACGACCGGCCGGCATCGACCACGACCTCGCGCAGCAGCTCGGCCTCGGTGAACTGGTGCAGCGTGTTGTAGACGGTCGCCAGCGACACCGCATGGCCGGCCAGGATGGCCTCGCCGTGCAGCGCCTCGGCCGAGACATGGCGGTCGCGGCCGTCGAACAGCAGCCGCGCCAGGGCCACGCGCTGTCGCGTCGGGCGCAGACCGGCCTTCTGCAGTCGGTCGACGGCGGCGTTGATCTCGGCCTGCACCATTCTGGTTCCGCAATGAGTCCCGATTCGCACCATAACTGCGGTGCGCCCAGGGTACAACATAGCGCGATCCTGCTGCCCCGAGAGGGGCGGCCAGCCCCTTGCTTGTCATGCCACGGCTTGACCGTGGCATCCAGGGGCGGCCAGAGCGGCTCTCGGTGGCCCCTGGATTGCCCCCTTGGACTTGATCCGAGGGCAAGCCGGGCAATGACAGGAAGGGGGCGGGTTGCGGCCCGCCGTTCTCACATCATCTGGTAGTTCGGTCCCCCGCCGCCCTCGGGCACGGTCCAGACGATGTTCTGCTTGGGATCCTTGATGTCGCAGGTCTTGCAGTGCACGCAGTTCTGCGCGTTGATCACGAAGCGCGGGTCGCTGCCATCCTCGGCGCGCACCACCTCGTACACCCCGGCCGGGCAGTAGCGCTGCGCCGGCTCGTCATACAGCGGCAGGGTGTAGGCGATCGGGACCGACGGGTCCTTCAGCTTCAGATGCGACGGCTGGTTCTCCTCGTGGTTGGTGTTCGAGAGATACACCGAGGAGAGGCGGTCGAAGGTGACGACGCCATCCGGCTTGGGATAGTCGATCTTCTTCGACTGCGCCGCCGGGCGCAGCGATTCGTGGTCGGCATGCTTGTGGCGCAGCGTCCAGGGCAGCTTGCCGCGGGTCCACAGCTCGAGGCCGGAATACAGCGTGCCCAGCAGCGTGCCCCAGCGGAAGGCCGGGCGGCAGTTGCGCACCGTGGTCAGCTCCTGCCACAGCCAGCTGGCCTTCAGCCGCTCGGGATAGGCGGTGACCTCGTCATGGCCCTCGCGGCCCTCGGCCAGCGCGTCGAACACCGCCTCGGCGCAGACCATGCCGCTCTTCATCGCGGTGTGGTTGCCCTTGATTCGCGGCACGTTGACGAAGCCGGCGGAGCAGCCGATCAGGCAGCCGCCGGGGAAGGTCAGCTTCGGGATCGACTGCAGCCCGCCCTCGTTGATGGCGCGGCCGCCATAGGCCAGGCGCTTGCCACCCTCCAGCGTCGGGCGGATCAGCGGGTGGTTCTTGTGGCGCTGGAACTCCTCGAACGGCGAGAGGTACGGGTTCTTGTAGTCGAGCGCGACGACATAGCCGATCGAGACCAGGTTCTCGCCGAAATGGTAGAGCCAGCCGCCGCCATAGGTCTCGTTGTTCATCGGCCAGCCGAAGCCGTGCTGGACCAGGCCGGGGCGGTGATTCTCCGGCTTCACCTCCCACAGCTCCTTGACCCCCAGGCCGAAGGTCTGCGGGTCGCACTCGGTGCGCAGCTGGAACCTCTCCATCAGCATCTTGGCCAGCGACCCGCGCACGCCTTCGCCGATCAGGGTGTATTTGGCGTGCAGCTCCATGCCCGGCGTGTAGTTGCCGGTGTGCTGACCATCCTTGCCGATGCCCATGTCGCCGGTGGCGACGCCCTTGACCGACCCGTCCTCGTGGTACAGCACCTCGGCCGCGGCGAAGCCGGGATAGATCTCGACGCCCAGCGCCTCGGCCTGCTGCGCCATCCAGCGCGTCACCAGCCCCATGCTGACGATGTAGTTGCCGTGGTTGTGCAGCTCCTTCGGCAATCCGAAGTTCGGCAGGCGGAAGCTGCTGACCGACGTGTAGTAGTGGAATTCATCCTGGGTGACCGGGGTGTCGAGCGGGGCGCCCTTCTCCTTCCAGTCGGGGATCAGCTCGTTCAGCGCGCGGGGGTCCAGCACGGCGCCGGACAGGATGTGGGCGCCGACCTCCGACCCCTTCTCCAGCACGCAGACGCTGACCTCGCGCCCGGTCTCCGCCGCCTTCTGCTTCAGCCGGATCGCCGCCGCCAGGCCTGCCGGCCCGGCGCCCACGATCACGACGTCGTACTCCATCGATTCGCGTTCCATCGCGCGCCCCTTCCTTGGTTGGCGGCATGCTACATAAATGCATCCCGGGAATCGAATGGCCGATCATGTCGCGGCAGCTTTCGCGCCGGCTGCGACGCCGATCTAACTCGGCGGCCGCTGCGGCAGGTGCGGCAACGGGTCCGGCGGCAGGGTTGACAGGGCAGGCGGGGCTGCCGCTTCTAGGGCATGGACAGGACCAGCGAATCGACCGTCGCCGTGCACCCCGCCGAGATCATCGCGCTCTTGAAATGGTACCAGGACGCCGGCATCGACGAGGCGATCGGCGATGACGCCGGCGCGCTCGGCCGCCGCCGCGC
>NZ_JBFRHF010000059.1:2500-5837 GCF_052115705.1 Inquilinus sp. 2KB_23
GATCTCGCGATCCCCTAGCCCATCCAGTGCTCTACCCCCCGCGGTAATCATCCGACGCGCTACCTCAATAGCTTTCGCGGAGAACCAGCTATTTCCGAGTTTGATTGGCCTTTCACCCCTAGCCACAGCTCATCCCCGGCCTTTTCAACGGACGTGGGTTCGGTCCTCCAGCGGGTGTTACCCCGCCTTCAACCTGGCCATGGCTAGATCACCCGGTTTCGGGTCTAACGCGTGCAACTCTGACGCCCTATTCAGACTCGCTTTCGCTGCGCCTACACCTCTCGGCTTAAGCTCGCTGCACACGCTAAGTCGCTGACCCATTATACAAAAGGTACGCCGTCACGGGACAAGCCCGCTCCGACTGCTTGTAGGCATCCGGTTTCAGGTCTCTTTCACTCCCCTCGTCGGGGTGCTTTTCACCTTTCCCTCACGGTACTGGTGCACTATCGGTCACTGAGGAGTACTTAGGCTTGGAGGGTGGTCCCCCCATGTTCAGACAGGATTTCACGTGTCCCGCCCTACTCGAGGATCACATCCGGTTTACCCGTACGGGGCTATCACCCGCTATGGCCCGACTTTCCAGACGGTTCCGGTTATGTAGATGTGATCACTGGCCTGGTCCGCGTTCGCTCGCCACTACTAACGGAGTCTCGGTTGATGTCCTTTCCTCCGGGTACTGAGATGTTTCAGTTCCCCGGGTTCGCTTCCGTCACCTATGGATTCAGTGCCGGATACCGCTTGCGCGGTGGGTTTCCCCATTCGGAGATCTGCGGATCAAAGGGTGCTCGCCCCTCCCCGCAGCTTATCGCAGCGTGCCACGTCCTTCATCGCCTCTCAGTGCCAAGGCATCCACCAGATGCCCTTAAACGCTTGATCTCAGCTTCTTCTACAAGAGAAGCACCGCGCACAGAGGCAAGCACCCTACCGGGCCACTTGACCTGCCATACATCGACGCCTCTCCCCGCAGCCGGAACCACCTCTTGATCCATCCTCGACCAGCCGGAGCGAGAACTCCTTCGGTCAAAGACGGAGAGATCGTTCCGTCTTCGCATTCTCTTCACAATGTCCAATATCCGCGACCGCCGAAGCGATCTGCCGCAAACCCTGAGGCTTGCGATCCCATTCCTCCTCACGTTCCAGCTTTCTGCTCTCTATCCGTCTTCTCACACCGTGTCTTGGTGGAGGCGGACGGGATCGAACCGACGACCTCATGCTTGCAAAGCACGCGCTCTCCCAACTGAGCTACGCCCCCGGAAGACCTGTGATGGTGGGCCAGGGAGGATTTGAACCTCCGACCTCACGCTTATCAAGCGCGCGCTCTAACCAGCTGAGCTACTAGCCCGAAAGCAATTTCGATGACACGGACGGCCAACCGCCTCGCCGCCTGCAGCCAACCCAATCGGATCGGCGCCTGCTGCGCTGCTTCTGGCCAACCGGTCATCGGCTGGAACGGAGAAGGGATACGTGGCCGGCGGCTTTCAGCTTCGTTGCCGAAGCCTAGGCCCCCAATGTCGGGCATCCTTAGAAAGGAGGTGATCCAGCCGCAGGTTCCCCTACGGCTACCTTGTTACGACTTCACCCCAGTCGCTGATCTCACCGTGGCCGGCTGCCTCCATTGCTGGTTAGCGCACCGTCTTCGGGTAAAACCAACTCCCATGGTGTGACGGGCGGTGTGTACAAGGCCCGGGAACGTATTCACCGTGGCGTGCTGATCCACGATTACTAGCGATTCCAACTTCATGCACCCGAGTTGCAGAGTGCAATCCGAACTGAGACGGCTTTTGGGGATTAGCTCCAGGTCGCCCTTTCGCTGCCCATTGTCACCGCCATTGTAGCACGTGTGTAGCCCAACCCGTAAGGGCCATGAGGACTTGACGTCATCCCCGCCTTCCTCCGGCTTGTCACCGGCAGTATCTCCAGAGTGCCCAACTGAATGATGGCAACTGAAGAGGAGGGTTGCGCTCGTTGCGGGACTTAACCCAACATCTCACGACACGAGCTGACGACAGCCATGCAGCACCTGTGTGGAAGCCAGCCGAACTGAAGGACCCGATCTCTCAGGCCCATACTTCCCATGTCAAGGGTTGGTAAGGTTCTGCGCGTTGCTTCGAATTAAACCACATGCTCCACCGCTTGTGCGGGCCCCCGTCAATTCCTTTGAGTTTTAATCTTGCGACCGTACTCCCCAGGCGGTGTGCTTATCGCGTTAGCTGCGCCACCGAACAGCAAGCTGCCCAACGGCTAGCACACATCGTTTACGGCGTGGACTACCAGGGTATCTAATCCTGTTTGCTCCCCACGCTTTCGCGCCTCAGCGTCAATACCAAGCCAGGTGGCCGCCTTCGCCACTGGTGTTCTTCCCAATATCTACGAATTTCACCTCTACACTGGGAATTCCACCACCCTCTCTTGGATTCAAGCTCGCCCGTATCAAATGCAGTTCCCAGGTTGAGCCCGGGGCTTTCACATCTGACGCAACGAACCGCCTACGCGCCCTTTACGCCCAGTCATTCCGAACAACGCTTGCCCCCTTCGTATTACCGCGGCTGCTGGCACGAAGTTAGCCGGGGCTTCTTCTCCCACTACCGTCATCATCGTCGTGGGTGAAAGAGCTTTACAACCCGAAGGCCTTCATCACTCACGCGGCATGGCTGGATCAGGCTTGCGCCCATTGTCCAATATTCCCCACTGCTGCCTCCCGTAGGAGTCTGGGCCGTGTCTCAGTCCCAGTGTGGCTGGTCATCCTCTCAGACCAGCTACCGATCGTCGGCTTGGTGAGCCGTTACCTCACCAACTACCTAATCGGACGCGGGCCCCTCTTCCGGCGATAAATCTTTCACCCGGAGGTCGTATACGGTATTAGCCAAAGTTTCCCTTGGTTGTTCCGTACCAGAAGGTAGGTTCCCACGTGTTACTCACCCGTGCGCCGCTCCCCTTGCGGGGCGCTCGACTTGCATGTGTTAGGCCTGCCGCCAGCGTTCGTTCTGAGCCAGGATCAAACTCTCAGGTTCGACTTCAGATCCAGCCAGCCGAAGCCAACCAGACCCTACTATTGGAGCGCTCCACTCCGATCTTGCGACCGAAGCTGCACCTCTCACACCTGAGCCATCCTACCGAACCGGCTTGCACCGATCCGATACTCATAGCTCTACTAGCGTCCGAGATACCGCGCCCGCTTGTTTGTGCCTCCCACCAGAGACCAAACCGCCGGCCGCGTATCCCTTCTCCACTCTCGTCCAACTTGTCCAAGATCCGTGGCTCACCACTCGATTTCCCGAGCTTCAGAGCCGCATCCGCCCGCCGCGCCTTCCCCCTTCAAGGGACGGCCCGCCAGGGC
>NZ_JBFRHF010000060.1:0-5829 GCF_052115705.1 Inquilinus sp. 2KB_23
CACAGCTGGTCGGGCGCGGTCGGATCAGGCGGCGCGCCAGGTTGGGCCAGATCGGCCAGCCGTGGCGCGTATCCGTCGTCGGTGCCCGGAAGGCCGCGCGCCTGAGGCACAACAGGTTATCCTCGCGCATCAACCGCAGCACCCGCTTGCGGTTGACCGCCCAGCCCTCGCGCCGCAGCATCTCCCCGATCCCGGCGGTAGCCGCAGAACCGGTGGGCCAGCGCCAGGCGCTGGATCGCATCCCTGAGCGCGGTTTCCTCCCGCCGCGGCTCGCCGGCCGCCCAGCCGCGGTGGTAGGCCGCGCGGATCAGCCCCGCCAGGGCGCACATCCGCTCCACCGACAGCGACATCGCCGCCGGCGCCCCGCCTTGCCGCCGCGTCATCGCCTGGATGAGGGCGAAGACGCTGTCGCGCCAGCCCTTTCGCTCGGCCGGCGTGACGCCTCGATCTGCCGCAAGGCTCGCTTGAAAAAATCCATCTCCAGCTGCTGCTGGCCCACCTTGCGGCGCAGCTGCTCGATCTGCCACCGCGCCTCGGCCAGATCATTGGCCCGACCGGCCGCCAGCCGCGCTGCCGACAGCTTCGGCGCCTCCGCCTTGCTCGGCCGCCCCCGCAGCCGCAGCGCCTCCGGCCCGCCCAGCCGGTAATCATCCCGCCACCGGTACAGGATCGCTCGCTTGATCTCGAGCTCCCGCGCCAGCGCGCTGACGTTCTCTCCGGCCTCGATCCGCCGCACCGCCCCCAGCTTGAACTCCCGGCTGAAGGTCCGGCTCTCCCGCTTGGACATCGGTTCTCGGTTCTGGCCCATCCGCGGGTGAAGCTGCTGCTGTCGAGAGACCGTTGCTCGGTCAGCGGCACGTTGATCGAGGCCTGGGCGCCGGTGAAGAGCGTCAACCCGAAGGATGGGTCGGGCGAGCCCCCGGCCGAGGGTGGCGGGCGCAAACAGCGACGAGGCCATCCTCAAAGCCAAACCAGCCAATTATTCAACAGCTTGTCGGTGCCGGCCCGGCGACCCCGCCGGGTTGCCAGACGCTCCGCGTGTGGCACGGCGCGCTTTGACTATAGCTGGGCGCACGGTCTGGCGCAGCTGCACGCCGCAAATCCTCGGCCAGCCTTGTCACCGTCGGCTGGCCATCGGATGCGAATCCTCTCCCCGAGAACCCCAAGTAACATCATGATGCGCAAAAATGAAGAAAAGAACCAAATTATTGTAATAACCCTATCCGTCCATTACGTGACAACGGCCCTTGCATAGGCTCCAGAGCCCATATAGGCTTCCGACTGTAAGTGAGTTGTAGAGATTTTCGGTAAATTTTTAACTATTGCGTCTTGCCAGTCTGACCGTATGTTGGCATGGGCGAGAAGTCAGTGTTGCAATTAGTTGGTGCGAACAATGTCAAGTTCTCGCCGCTACCAATGGCTCCGACGGCCAGCGTGGCGAAGAAGCAGGGAGAGAAAGAGGCGCTGCGATATTGGTTCGTGCTGCGCCGACTTCATCCGGTGATTCCAGGAGAGGGTCGCAACGATCTCAGAGAGATCGATGCGACGCTGAGCTGGCGCTGTTCTCGAACGCCACGGTGGTGGCGATCGGAAACGGCGCATCGGGGTGGTTTTGGGTGGACGCTACAGGGCTGGCACCGCCTTCCCTGCGCCGCCCGGTTTTACTTTTGTGGCATGTTTATCCTCGCCTATCGCATCGGCCACGCCGCCAGCGTCAAATTTTAAGTCGGGAATCCGTTCGCCATGAATGATATGCATCAGACGCATTTTCCTCTGACGACGGCGCAGTCGGAGATCTGGCTGGCGGAGACGCTGACTCCCGGAACGGCGCAGTACAATATCGCCGAGTATCTGGAGATCCACGGACCGATCGATCCTGTTCTGTTCGAGGTGGCGCTACGGCAGGTGGTGGGCGATGCCGAAAGCCTGCACCTCCGATTCATCAACGACGACGGTGACGGGCCGCGACAGATCCTGGACAGGACTGCCGACTGGCCATTTCCAGTGATCGATATCAGCGGCGAACCTGATCCTCAGGCGGCGGCCGAGAGCTGGATGCAGGCCGACCTGGCGAAGCCGAGGGACCTGATTGGCGGCCCGCTCTTCGCGTATGTCCTGTTCCGAGCCGGCTCCAACCGGTTCTTTTGGTACCAACGCAATCATCACCCGATCATAGACGGTTTCGGCGGTGGGTTGATCGCGCGCCGGCTGGCCGACGTCTACGCGGCGACGGTCGAAGGGCGAGAGCCGGGGCCGAGCCCGTTCGGCTCGTTCCAGAACCTGCTCGCGGCGGACGCCGAGTATCGGATTTCAGAGGTCTTCCTCCGGGACCGACAATACTGGCAGGAGCGCTTTGCCGACCGGCCGGATCCGGTGAGCCTCGCAGGACGCAGAATGCCGGCCGGCGGCATTCTGCGTCGCCAGACTCGTCTGTCGCCGGAGACCAGCACCGCGCTGCGGGTGCTCGCGCGCGATGCCGGCACCACTCTGCCGCAGCTGCTGACCGCCCTGGCCATGACCTATCTCCACCGAATGACCGGCACTACTGACCTTGTCGTAGGCTCTCCCACGCGGCCGGAGGTCGATCAGCCCCAACCAAACGACCACGACATATTGGCTGTCCTGATGGAGGATTTCGACGGCCCGCTGATCGACCTCAGTGAGGGGCCGCTGTCATTCGCCCGTGTCAAAGAGCACTTCCTCACCCGCCCGGGAACTCCCCTGGCCAGCTTCGACGATGATGTTCTCGAGCGGATGTTTGCGAACCTCCGGGTCAGCCCGGGTCTCCTCAAGACATTTGTCCCCGCTATCGTCAGCAGCGACGTGTTGCTCTTCCGGGCAACCCTCGTGGAGAACGAGGAGAACCTGAGCTCGCCCGACACCTGGCAGCCCTGTGTAAAGGGCCGCATCATCGCCCATGACGTCGCCTGCCAGCACGGCAGGATGATGCGGCCAGATGCCTCGCCCGGATCGGCCCGATCCTCGCCGCCGCGCTCGATCAGACGAGACACACTACGACTTCATCAAGAGAGGAACCTTTGCCATGACCAATCCATTCGAAACCGAAGACGGCAGCTTTTTGGTGCTTGTCAACGACGAGGGACAACATTCCCTATGGCCGGCCTACATCGACGTTCCCGCCGGCTGGGTCACAACCTTCGGACCGGACTCCCGTGCCACCTGCCTGTCCCATATCGAAACGCATTGGACCGACATGCGGCCAGATAGCCTCATCAATGCAATGGAGGCGCAGTAAGAAGACGAAGTGGTTGAGATTCGTGCGCAAGCGGCTCTAGGATGGGACCTTCGTCCTTAAGACACTCAGAATCCTACGCCGCAAGCTATATCAAGGTCGCGTTATACGGTGACTCTCAACTCGATATCAACCGGATGGAGAATTTGAGATGGCCAATTCAACTGGAAATAAGATCGATGCCGACGACGCGGATGCGGCCGGCCCCGATCCCGTAGCCGCTGCAGCAACGGTCGAGACACCAGAAGAGCTTCTCAGGGGGCGGCGTGCAGGGGCAGAAAAGATCGTTCAGAATTATACTTTGATGAGTGCAGGTTCGGGCCTGATCCCGATCCCGATGATTGACGCCGCCGCCAATCTGATTATCCAGCTTGCGATGCTGCGGCGGTTATCGAAGCATTACGACGTACCATACTCCGAGAACCTCGGGAAGGCAGCGATTGTTGCGCTGTTTTCCAGCATCGGCGGTATCGGGGCTGCGAGATCGATCGCAGGCAGTGTGGTGAAGGTGGTCCCGTTTTTCGGTGCCATTCTGGGCGCAGCAAGCGTGCCTGTGACCTATGGCGCCTTTACCTTTGGCGTCGGCAAGGTGTTCACCCAGCATTTTGAATCGGGTGGAACCTTTGTTGATTTCCGGCAGGAAACATATCGCAAGTATTTTGAGGATATGTTCAGTCGGGGAAAATCTATAGTTAAGAGAGGTAAATCCACGATCACTGGAGCCGCAGCGGAAGTGGCGTAAGATCAATTCGGGGAATCGGACGCGATCGGGTATTGGGACGCAACTCTTTTTGCGCCTTTTTGATCGGTCCGGTCCCAATGTTCATTGTGTTGTATCTCTTTTGATCCTGCGGGGCCGTTCGGAGGCCGCACTGTGATAGGTCGCGGTCTGTTCGATTTCGAATCACATGTCTGGCAGATTTGCGCGTTGCTGATGTCCCGGACGGCTGTGCATTGGCCACTTTTGCCGCTATGCCATCGTTCATTCCCACCCGTCCGGCAGCGCGCTCTTCTGGATGACATCTGATCGCCGTCGGCGGCATCCGAATGCAGTTGAGAGGATGATTTTGGACGCTTTAACGGACCGTTGCTGGCCATTGACCGCGGTGCAACGCGAGATCTGGCTCTCACAGCAACTCGATCCTCAGAATGCCAAATACAATATCGCCGAGTATCTGAGGATAAGCGGACATATCGATATTTTCGCTTTCCAGGCTGCCGTAAAAACTAGGTTGTCTGAGATCGAGGTGCTTAGAACTCGCTTTATTAAGGACAATGATCATGAAATTGCACAAATATTGTTGCCATATCTAGAATGGAAGATGCCATTTTTTGATTATAGTGCTGAACATGATGCTGATGAGCGGGCCATGCAGTGGATGGCCACCGATCTGTCCAGGCCACTCGATCTGACTGCCGATGCGTTATTTACATTTGTCTTGTTCAAAATTGGCGATGGCGAGTTCGTTTTCTATCAAAAATTGCATCACATCGTGATGGACGGGCATAGTGCATCCGTGTTCACGCAGCGATTGGGCGAGCTCTACAACCAGATATTGTCGCGATCTTTCGAGCCGGCGGCGTTCGGATTCTTGCAAGAGATCCTTGAACGGGATCGCAAATACCGGGGGTCCGAGCAGTGTGCGGCTGATCGTCGATTCTGGCTCGACCGTCTCGACGGCAGAGCCGAGGTCGTCTCCTTGGGCGCCGGATCGGCGGAGCCGGGATCCTCGTTTCTGCGTGAGACGTGCTTGCTTTCCGCGCCCGAGTTCAACGCACTTTCGGCCGTTGCGACCGGGGCGGGGGCAAGCTGGCCACAGCTGCTCATCGCCGCATCGGCAGTTTATCTCAGCCGGGTAACCGGCGAGGAGTGTGTGAGCCTTGGATTGCCCGTTCTCGGACGACGCGGCGCCCTGGAGCGAAAAATCATCGGCAGTCTATCGAATGTCTTGCCTCTCCGAATTAAAGTCGATCGGCAATCGTCGTTCGTAAGTATTGTAAATAAAGTTACTGCCGAAGTCCGGTCGATGCTCCGACATCAATCCTATCGGGCGGAGGATCTCATCCGGGAGCTTCGCTCGATCGGCGGTGGGGCGAGGCTTTATGGGCCGACAATCAATGTCATGCAGTTTGACTATGAACTGCGATTTGGCGAGGCGGTCGCAACGCTTCGCAATCTCGCTCACGGGCCGGTCGAGGATCTCACGATTGCTCTCTATTCTTCGTCACAGCAGGAGGGACTCCGCATCGATTTTGACGCGAATCCGGAAAATTATGGAGCTGTCGAGGTCGCCGAGCACCAGCGACGCTTCCTGAGGCTGCTGGGGTCGGTGGTGTCGGATCCATCGCAGTCGGTGGGCCGGATCGAGCTTCTGGATGCGGAGGAGCGGTCCCGTCTGCTGTCGGGTTGGAATGGGACGGATCGGGCGGTGCCTGGCGGGACGGTGCCGGATCTGTTCGAGGCGCAGATGCGCCGGACGCCGGATGCGGTGGCGCTGGAGCATGGCGGTGAGGTGGTGAGCTATGCGGAGCTGAACCGCCGTGCGAACCGGCTGGCGCATGTGCTGATCGGCCGG
>NZ_JBFRHF010000061.1:0-5676 GCF_052115705.1 Inquilinus sp. 2KB_23
AGGAGGTGGACGGGCAGCCCTATCGCGACCTGGCGCATGCCAGGACCCAGATCGGCAGCTTCATCGAGGAGGTCTACAATCGCCAGCGGCTGCACTCCGCCCTCGACTACCTGACGCCTGAGGAATACGACGCGGCTTCACCGCCATTGCAGCAGGGCCGCGCCTCTGCTGCTATGGCATCCATCAACCTGACCTGTCTCTGATTATCCAGTCTCACGTCAGGGGTGCAGTCCACCCCCATGCACCTATCCCCTTTGAGATATCCGGGCTAAACTCGATTGTCTCACTCTCACGGCGCAGTCCATAATCCTCAGGTGCACTGGACCGTAATCCCCAGACGCAAGGTTGCATCGGCAATCCATGGCCGATAATATTCGCTCTCGCTCGGCTCGGGTTCTTGGCCCGAGATGGATTGTGCCTGATATGCAAATCGGAAATCGCAGCTAACGCAGGGTACCGCTATGAGCGTTCAACAGATCCCGCGTGTTGCCGGACTCTCTCGAGAAGAGTTTTACACAAATTTCGTCGAACAGAATCGGCCGGTTGTTTTGAAAGATGCGGCATCCGATTGGCCTGCGATATCGAAGTGGACTTCCGAGTATCTCGCCAGAAGCGGTGGAGATCAGGTCGTCCAGCTCTGGAGCATCGATCCTCGGAAGCCTCCAGCGCACAGTTATATTAGAGCCGAAAGTACATTGCGCGAATATATTGCACGGTTACCTGCTGCCGCCAGGGGCGATCCCTACTTGGCGGAGCAGCCACTCAAGAAATTATTCCCCGATTTATTGGCCGACATCGGCACGATGCGTTACAGCCGGAGTCATCCTTCTAATCTATCCATCATGTTGAGTTCGAAATCGGTAGCGGCGCTCCACTATCATCCGCACTTGGAGGCGATTTCTCACCAAATTGCCGGAACCCGGCACTTCATACTGCTTCCGCCAACAGAAACTTCCCGGTTGGATCCGGGGCCGGTTATGAGCCCCCTGTGGAATTTTGGGCGCCGCGTCATCAAAGAAGACGAAATTGAATCTATGCATGAAGAAGTATTCGAGACGACGCTTACCTCTGGTGAGGCAATTTTTATCCCGCTTCATTGGTGGCATACGGTGTTTGCAGGGGCGGGACTGAGCATTTTGCTCTGTGATTTCTTCGAGTATCCGCATGTACGACCGCCGCAGAGCGAAATCTCTGATCGAGTGGAACAAATGCACGCGGCCTGCCGTGAATCCATTGCCGCTTGCGAAGCTAGCCTGCAGGGCGCATCGGGCGTGGAGGACAGAATTCCTTACTTTGAGCACATCATAGCTTGTTGCCGCGCAATCAATGACAAGAAGAAAGAGCAGCAGGTGCTTATTGCGGCGCTGTCCGCTCTACCCGAAACCGCAGGACGACGCAGTGAGATACAGAGTCGCTTAGACGAGTTGGCCTCCGGGCGTGTTTCGAGCTAGGGCCTGTCGAGAATCACCGCGAATGGATGACGGCGGCGGCGAGATGGATCGTGGCGGCGAATCTCTGATCGGTCTTGTCGCTGCGCATGGCGATGCGTTTGAATTCTTTGAGGGTTTGTCACGTCGCGGCCTTGCGAATGGCCGGCGGGCGGCGTAGCGGTAGCCATGGCCCCACCCGACTATGCCGGTTACCGCTCCCATCTGCGGTGATCCAGCGCGCAGTCTGGATGTATCTCCGCTTCACCCTGAGCTACCGCGACGTCGAGGACCTGCTTGCCGAGCGCGGCATCGAGGTGTCGTACGAGACGATCCTGCGTTGGGTGATCGGCTCGGTCCCGCAATCGCTCGGCGTCTTCGTGCTTGGCGGCTGGTGCTGCACCGGCGATGGCACCTCGACGAGATGTTCGTCCGGATCGGCGGCAAGCAGATGTACCTCTGGCGGGCAGTCGATGCCGAGGATGAGGTGCTGGTTCAGGCAAGGCGGGACGCGGCTGCAACCCGCAAGCTGATGCGCAAGTTTCTCCGGGAGTAGGGGATCGCCCCGAACGAGTGGGTCACCGACAAGTGTCCGGCCTACGCCGCTGCGCTTCGCGATCTTGGCCTGGGCGCCGCAATCTACATCGCGGCCAAGCAGCAAAACAACCGGGCCGAGAGCTCGCACGTCCCCGTTCGTCGACGTGAGCGCAAGCTGCAGCGGTTCAAGTCGGCCGCCGCGGCGCAGCGGTTCCTGGCGATGCATGCCGCGACCTACAACGCGTTCAACCTCTGCCGTCACCTCACCACCGCCAATACCCACCGCCGCTTTCGTGCAGAGGCGTTCGCGGCATGGCGAGATGCGGCCGGCGTTGCGGCCTGAGCCTGGCGGAGCTCGGCCCATCGCGGCGACGCTCGACAACGTGACAAGCCCGACCGACGAGTGTGCCCGAAACCGGTCGTCGCGGCGGGGCCTCAACAGCGGTCATGACCGATATCCACAGCCATTGGTTTTTTCACCTGTCCACAAGCCAGTCTACCGGGAGACTCTCGTCACCCAGTGTCACCGACAGCCGCAGGGATCGCGGCCCGAATCCCCAGCGAGCGCCTGATCAATCCGTCCCTCGGTTGAGTCGCCGCTTTACATCAACGACACTATTCCACTATCGCAGGCGCAGAGATCTTGTATAGGTCCCGAGTCCCAGGTAATGTCAGTTCGTTAAATGCACTCGCGAGAATTTGGATAAATTCCCATCTTTTACACATCAGAAGGGAATACAGTCGGTGGCAAGTGAGATTAAAAGCGACGCCACGCCCGAGGCCGAGAGGGGGCTCCGTCTGGCCCGGGCCTCGCGCATCATTTCGTCGGCCGCCGCTTGGTCGGCCGCGGCAGGCCTGGTCCCACTGCCGATGCTGGACCTTGCTGCCCTTGGTGCGGTACAGGCGAAGATGATCAGTGATATCGGAGCACTCTACGGTCAGTCTCTCAGGAAAGAGGCGGTACGTTCGACTGTGTCAGTGCTACTCGGCGTCCTGGTACCGGGCCAAGTTGCAAGTGGGATCGCTGCGAGTAGCGTAAAGCTTGTCCCCGGGATGGGCAGCGTCATCGGCGCCGTCTCGTTCAGTGCATTTGGCTCCGCGGCGTCCTATGCCATCGGTAAGATCTTCGTTCGTCACTTCGAGGCGGGAGGCACAATCGAAAGCTTCCGACCAGAGGCAGTCGAAGGCGAGCTCAAGACAGAAATCAAAGCTGCCAGGAGCGGCCGGGAACCGAGACCAGCCTGAGCCGACAGATTGTGCCAGCCTAGGTGCTTCTGACCCACGCCCTCGTGTCTGCGATAGTGGGCTGGTTTGGGCGGTAGTGCGTTCTCAGCTTTTATAAGACTCTTTCTTGCTGCGCTGTTCTTCACTCCATTACTGACCGGCTTGGTCCTCGCGATCGGCAGCCCGAGGACAACACAGGACTGACGCTTGTCACCGTGAACGAACGTGCGCACCCGTCGCTAGAGAAGGGCGTGCCGCTTTGCCATCGGGCAGCGGGCCGCGTCCTTCTCGTCCAACACCTTCAATGCACGATCAGGATGTCGACTTCTGAGACAGCGGCGCCGCAGCGGCGGGTAAGCGACAGCTTGTTGGCTAAGGCGGTCGGCTTGCGCCGGGGCCTGCCGCGGTCTGGGGGCCTCGTTCGCGTCATAAGGGAGGAGACCCTGACCGGGGTCATCATTGCCACGGACCTTGGTGGCGTCTGCGGCACGGGTGCCATGGTCGTGCTTACCCTCGCGCCCGAACGCACCGGTGACGCTGTCGCTTTGCTGCCACTAGTCGTCCTGCTTCTGTTCGGCTACCGCATAGCAGATCGAGCCGACATAGAAATGGGCCTAACGGCCGTGCAGGCCACATTGCACCGCACCTGCAATTGGATTGCCGGCAAGTTCTCGCGGTTCGACCTCAGTAACATTGAGACCTTCTCACGTGGGGAGATGGCCCACGCATTGGGAGACGCGTGCGCAACGATCTCCAACAGCTATCTGCACCGGCAGCGGATCGACGCGACACTGAAGCTGGCGCAGTCACCGGACGCCAAGGTGGTGGTGACCGAGAGTGGCGCATCGGGCGGGCTGCCGTTGATTTGGGGGGCTCGACGACACGACTCCGCCGTCTCTGTGCTCGCCCAGTTCCGTCCCTCCGGCGCATCCATCCCCGCCCGTCGTGTCTGCCCGTTAGCCAGCGCCAGGTCGTGAGCTAGGAATCACCCCGCCATGAACGACATGCACCAAGCGCTCTTTCCGCTGACCGCCGCGCAGTCGGAGATCTGGTTAGCGGAGATGCTGACGCCGGGGACCGCGCAGTACAACGTTGCCGAGTATCTCGAATTACACGGGCCGATCGATCCGGTCCTATTTGAGATGGCACTGCGGCTGGTGGTGGCCGAGGCGGAAAGCCTCAACGTCGCCTTCATTGACGAAGGCAACGGACCACGGCAGATCCTGGATCCGGCTGCTGACTGGCCGTTCCCGGTGATTGACGTGAGTTCCGAATCCGATCCAATGGCCACGGTCGAGGCTTGGATGCAGGCCGACCTGGCCCGGCCGGTGAATCTGATCGGCGGACCACTCTTCACCTATGCCCTGTTTCGGGCCGGCCCCGATCGAGTCTTCTGGTATCAGCGCTATCATCACATCCTCATAGACGGAGTTGGCGCTGCGCTGATCGCGAGTCGGCTGGCCGATGTCTACACGGCACTGGTTGAAGGACGGGAGCCGGGGCCAACTCCGTTCGGTCCATTCCGAGATCTGGTCGCTGCGGACGCGGAGTATCGCACCTCTAAGGCTTTTCTCCGGGATCAGGGCTATTGGATGAACCGTTTCGCGGATCGGCCCGATCCAATAACCTTGGCCGGACGGCAGCTATCTACCGGTCGCATCGAGCGGCACCGAACCCACCTGTCACCCGAAACCAGTTCCGCGCTGCGGGATTGCGCGCGTGCTTCCAGCCTGACCCTACCACAACTCCTCACAGCGCTGACGGCAGCATATCTCCATCGGATGACAGCTGCGACCGATCTGGTCATCGGCGTTCCAGTTACCGCACGGTCCGGCCGTGCGCTTCGGATGATACCGGGCATGGCCTCCAACATAGCGCCGCTACGGTTGACCATAGTCCCGAAGATGAATCTGGAGGAGTTCCATAGACATGTCGGGCAGGAGCTACGCACAGCATTACGGCATCAGCGCTACCGTTACGAGGATCTGCGGCGCGACCTCGGTCTTGGCACCGGCGGACAGCATCTGTATGCGACCGCGGTCAACGTCGAGCCATTTGATTATGAGGTGCGCTTCGCCGACTGCGTGGCGAGTGCTCGCAATTTAGCAAATGGTCCGGCTCGGGATCTCGGCATCTTCTTCTTCGATCGCGGCCCCAGTCAGGCGCTTGAGCTCGGCTTCGACGCCGATGCGGGGCCGCACAGCAAGGCCGATCTCGCCGCCCATCAGGTTCGCCTCACCCGCCTGCTCCAGGCCGCCGCCRCCGATCCCGGACAGCGCATCGGCAGCATCGAYCTCCTCGATCCCGACGAGCGCCGGACCATCCTCGTCGAATGGAACGACACCGCACGCCCCGTCCCCCAGGCCACCCTGCCCGAGCTGTTCGAGGCCCAGGCCGCCCGCTCCCCCGACGCCGTCGCCCTGGTGTTCGAGGACCAGGCCCTCACCTATGCCGGCCTCAACGCCCAGGCCAACCGCCTCGCCCACCG
>NZ_JBFRHF010000062.1:0-5019 GCF_052115705.1 Inquilinus sp. 2KB_23
GGCGCCGGCTTGTTGGCCGGCATAGGCTGGTTTGTAGTCTCCGGCGGCGCCGCTGTTGCGCTTCAGCTCCCGAGACACGCTCGATGGCGCGCGATCCAGAGCTGCAGCGATTTGCCGGAGCGAGGCTCCGGCGGCGTAAAGGCGGGCAAGCTCACACCGGTCCTCGAGGCTGAACTGTCGGTAGCTTCGTCCCATCGCAACACCCCCTTCAAAGGGTGTTGCACTTCGTTTGTGAAGTCAGGGGATCTCCTCGTGGCTCGACCGGAAAGGAGATTCCCGCTTTCGCGGGAATGACGGCCGAGAAAGAGGCGGAACCAAAAGAAAAGGCCCGCCTCCTTTCGGAGGCGGGCCCTGCACCGGCCGTGAGGCAGGTGCTTACTTCTCTTCGGTCGTGTTCTCGCGGGCCCGGCGCAGAGCGGCGCCGAGGATGTCGCCCAGCGAGGCGCCCGAATCGGACGAACCGTATTCCGCCATCGCCTTCTTCTCCTCCTCGACCTCTTTGGCCTTGATGGAGAGCGAGACCTTGCGGGTGGCGCGGTCGACCTGGATCACCTTGGCGTCGATCTTGTCGCCGACGGCGAAGCGGTCCGGGCGCTGCTCCGACCGGTCGCGCGACAGGTCGGACTTGCGGATGAACCCGACCAGGCCTTCGCCGACCGAGACCTCGACACCGCCGTCGTTCACTTCCGTGACCGTGCCGGTGACGACTTCACCCTTGCGCAGGCCGCCGGTGGGGGCGGACGCCGCCTTCTCGAAGGTGTCCTCGGTGAGCTGCTTCATGCCGAGGCTGATGCGTTCCTTCTCGACATCGACGTCGAGGACCTTGACCTTGACCTGGTCGGCCTTCTTGAACTCCTGGATCGCCTCTTCGCCGGAACGGTCCCAGGCGATGTCGGAGAGGTGAACCATGCCGTCGATCTCGCCCGGCAGGCCGACGAACAGACCGAATTCGGTGATGTTCTTGACCTCGCCTTCGAGCTCCGTGCCCGCCGGGTACTTCTCGGCGAACACTTCCCACGGGTTCGGCAGGCACTGCTTCAGCCCGAGGCTGATGCGGCGCTTCACCGGATCGACGTCGAGCACCATCACCTCGACCTCCTGGGAGGTGGAGACGATCTTGCCCGGATGGACGTTCTTCTTGGTCCAGCTCATCTCCGAGACATGGACCAGGCCTTCGATGCCCGGCTCCAGCTCGACGAAGGCGCCGTAGTCGGTGATGTTGGTCACGCGGCCGCGGAAACGGGCGCCCGCCGGGTACTTGGCGACCACACCCTCCCACGGATCGGCCTCGAGCTGCTTCATGCCGAGGCTGATGCGCTGGGTCTCCGGGTTGAAGCGGACGACCTGGACCTTGACGGCCTGGCCGATCTGCAGCGCCTCGGACGGATGGTTGATGCGGCGCCACGCGATGTCGGTGACGTGCAGCAGGCCATCGACGCCGCCGAGATCGACGAAGGCGCCGTAGTCGGTGATGTTCTTGACCACGCCCTCGAGGATCTGGCCTTCCTTGAGGTTGGCGACCAGCTCGGAGCGGGCCTCGGCGCGGCTCTCTTCGAGCACGGCGCGGCGCGACACCACGATGTTGCCGCGCGAGCGGTCCATCTTGAGGATCTGGAACGGCTGCGGCGTGCCCATCAGCGGGCTGATGTCGCGCACCGGCCGGATGTCGACCTGGCTGCCCGGCAGGAAGGCGACGGCGCCGTTCAGGTCGACGGTGAAGCCGCCCTTGACCTTGCCGAAGATGATGCCGGTGACGCGAAGCTGGTCGGTGAACGACTTCTCGAGCGCGGTCCAGGACTCTTCGCGCTTGGCCTTCTCGCGGGACAGGACGGCTTCGCCGTTCTTGTCTTCCATCCGCTCGATGAACACCTCGACGGTGTCACCGGGGACAAGCTCGACGACCTGGCCGGGAACGGCGAATTCCTTGAGCGCCACGCGCCCCTCGGACTTCAGCCCAACATCGATCAGCACCATGTCGTTGTCGACCGAGATCACCCGGCCCTTGACGACGGTACCTTCGAAGCTCTCGGACTGGCCGAGCGACTCTTCGAGAAGGGCGGCGAAGCTTTCCTTCTCGACCGATTTGACGGCGGCGGAACTGGTAGCCATGAAAACTCCCGTTAGAGACGAACCGGTCGTCGCGCCGGCGGGTCGTCCCGCCTGGGAGAGCGCGATGGCCGGGCCGGGCCCAATGCCCGAATCTCCATCATCTGTGGTCCGTGACGGCCCGAGGCTCAGGTGGCGGTGCGCGGAGGGCCGATCCGGCGGGACACGAAAGCCAGAGCCTGGTCGAACACCTGGTCCGCCGTCAGCTGGCTAGTATCCAACAGAAAAGCGTCGCTCGCCGGGACCAATGGGGCCACGGCACGGCGACGGTCGCGCTCGTCTCTCTGTCTCAGGTCGTCAAAGACCTCGGTGTATATAGCCTCGTGGCCGCGCTGTAGCAACTCCTTCCACCGGCGCTCGGCGCGGGTCTCCAGAGTCGCGGTGACGAAGACCTTGGCCGGGGCGTCGGGGCAGATCACCGTGCCGATGTCGCGGCCATCCAGCACCGCCCCCGGCTTGCGGCCGGCGAAGGCGCGCTGGAAGTCGAGCAGCGCGGTGCGCACCCCCGGAATCGCCGAGACCCGGCTGGCCGCCTGGGCCGCGGCATCGCCGCGCAGGTCCTGATCGCCGAGCGCGCCGAGGTCGAGCGCCAGCACCGCGGCGAGGCCGGCGATCGGATCCTCCGGATCGCCGCCGGCGCGCAGCACGGCAAGGCCGACGGCGCGGTACAAAAGCCCGGTGTCGAGATGGTCGAAGCCGTAGGCGTCGGCGAGGCGGCGGGCCAGGGTGCCCTTGCCGGAAGCGGCGGTGCCGTCGATCGCGATCACGGTCATGCTGCCTCGCTGCGGGCGCAAAGCCCGGTCGCCGGCGCGGCGAGGCCGGGCCTCAGGGAGCGGTGCGGGATCGTGGGTTGCAAGAAGCCTTCCCCAAATCGGCCCCGCCGGAAGCGGGGCGAGAACGGTCGAACCGCGGGCTGATAGCATGGATGCGGCGGGGGCGGAACGGCAGCCGGGCGTTTTCGCAGGCGTTTTGTTTTTGACAGGGCCGCGCTGCCATGGCAGATGGCGCCCTCTAATCCTGACATGATCCGAGGAGGCTCGGCGTGGCGAAGCCTGAATGGGGCGCCAAGCGCATCTGCCACAATTGCGGGGCCCGCTACTACGACTTGCAGCGTGACCCGATTATCTGCCCGAAATGCGGCACCGAGTTCGACCCGGAGGCCTTCCTGAAGTCGCGCCGTTCGCGGTCCGCGATCGTTGACGAGCCACCGGTGAAGGCCCGCGCGGTCGTCGCCGATGAGGACGCCGATCCGTTGGAGGAGGAGTCCGAAGAGGACGAGACCACCGAGGAGATCGTCGAAGAGGTCGAGGTGATCGAAGGCGGCGAGCTCGACGAGGGGCTGGGCGAGGAGGATGGTGAGCCTGTCCCCGCCAAGGAGAAGGCGCCGGCCGACGAGTTCGATCCCGAAGAGGAAATCGTCGAGGAAGACGATGCCCTGATCGAGGATGTCGACGACCTCGGCGAGGAGGATGTCGACGTCGAAATCGAGGATGACGGCGAAGAACGGAACCGCTGATCGATTTCTTGAAAATACCTCTTGCATAGGCGGGGCGGATGAATAAGATCCGCCCCCGCCGACCTACCCCGGCCGAACACGCCGGAAGACGTCGACCCAGAGTTTCGGGGCCATAGCTCAGCTGGGAGAGCGCTACAATGGCATTGTAGAGGTCAGCGGTTCGATCCCGCTTGGCTCCACCAAGACAGAAAAGGGCTCAGCCGGAAGTGGCTGGGCCCTTTTCTTTTCCGGCTCGGTGCGGTGTCAGAAGCGGGCGCAATTCGGGCATCGTCGTCGACTTGGCGCGACGGACGCGACACACGCATCGATAGCCCGGACATACCCTGCCAAGTGCTCCGGTCCGATCTTTGCGCACCGTCGTCTTATGCCCCTTCGAGTGCCCGACGAGGCTCGCGCTCTCGCAGACCGGGCCATCGCGGCACCGGGCGAGCTTCGCTTCGTATCAGTTCATCGGCTCCTCCGTTGATGAAGGCGCCTCCCCCGGACCCGACACGGTGGGAGCTATCGGCTTGCGCCGACGTCGGGTCTCCAGACGGTCCCCGCCACGGGCCGGCATCCGCTACCGGCTGGTTCCGTGAACGTCGCGATGGGAGACGGGTCCGAGAGGCGTCCTTCCTGGTATGCGCTCCGGTTGCGCATGCGACCGAGACGCCGCCCGGCGAGGGCGGGAGGGAGCGAAGGCAAGGGAGCAGAGGGCCGGAGGGGATTCACCCGCCCCGGACGCGAAGCGTCCGGGGCGCAGCGTTGCAGGCCTCGGCCGAAACCTGGGGAGACCGGCCCGGCGCCGGCGGCAACGCCACCGCTCGCCCCTTGCCGGCGCGGGAACCTGGGTTCCCCTGGGCCCGCGTCCGCGGGCTCGTGGTGATGCGAGAGGGATCGGTTTCACCCCGCAGGGGACGAGATCCGCGACTGCGGAGCTCGGCGGAGCGCAGCGCAGGAGAGCCCGGGCCGGAGGCCTCGCCCCGCCACGTTCACCAACAGCCTCGGCATCGACGCTTCACAGAGCCATGATTCCGCGGACGCGGGACGATTGAGGGGGCCAGCCACCCTCGGCGCAAGGGTCCGCGGCCTCACGGCCGCCAGGGCACCGGGCCTCCCCAGGTTTCGGCCACGTCCGCGGCCTGTAACGCTCCGCTGCGCTTCGCCCCTTCGCAAGCGACGGGCTGGGCGATCCCCCTCCCGCCGCCCTGCCCTTGCGCCTTCACCCCCGCGCCTCGCCGACGGGGCGTCTTCGGTCGCATGCGCAACCGAAGCAGGATGAAGGACGTGAAACAGATCCCGTTGGACAAGCTGCAGGCATCGACGCCCGCCGAGCGCAAGCATGGCGTCATCGTGGTCCACGAGCGGCCGGACGGCAGCTACGGCGTCGTCATCGGCAAGCGCTGCCTCAGGCTGCT
>NZ_JBFRHF010000063.1:0-4833 GCF_052115705.1 Inquilinus sp. 2KB_23
GGGAGTGCCGGGGGAGCTGTACATCGCGGGGGCGGGTCTGGCGCGGGGCTATCTCAACCGCCCGGGCCTGACCGCCGAGCGCTTCGTCGCCTGCCCCTTCGGGCCTCCCGGCGCCCGCATGTACCGCACCGGCGACCTCGCCCGCTGGCGCCCCGACGGCGTCCTCGACTTCCTAGGCCGCGCCGACCACCAGCTCAAGATCCGCGGCTTCCGCATCGAGCCCGGCGAGATCGAGGCCGCCCTCACCGCCCATCCCGCCGTCGCCCAGGCCACCGTCATCGCCCGCGAGGATCAGCCCGGACACAGGCAGCTCGTCGGCTATGTGGTCGCCGCCCCCGCCGCCGCCCCCGACCCGGCCGAACTCCGCCGCCACCTGRCCACGCTGCTCCCCGAGCACATGGTCCCGGCCGCCGTCGTCCTCCTCCACGCCCTCCCCCTCACTCCCAACGGCAAGCTCGACCGCCGCGCGCTGCCCGCACCGGACTTCTCCCCCGCCAGCCGCCGCGAGCCCTCCACGCCCCAGGAAGCGATCCTCTGCACCCTCTTCGCCGAGGTCCTCGGCCTCGAYCGCATCGGCCCGGACGACAGCTTCTTCGACCATGGCGGCGACAGCATCCTGTCGATCCAGCTCGTCAGCCGGGCCCGCAAGGCCGGCCTCGCCATTGCTCCCCGCGACATCTTCCAGCACCAGACCCCGGCCGCGCTCGCCGCCGTGCCGGCCCTGGCCGTGGAGGAACGCGGAACGGTCGTCGAGGACGACGCCGGCCCGCTGCCTCTGACTCCGGTCATGCAGTGGCTGCGCGATCGCGGCGGACCGATCGGCCGCTTTCACCAGGCCATGCTGCTGCAGGTTCCCGCCGGGCTGCAGGCGGCCCATCTCGCCGCCGCGCTCCAGGCCCTGCTCGACCATCATCACGCTTTGCGGCTGCGGCTGCACTCGGCCCCGGACCAGGCCTGGACCCTGGAGATCCCGCCTGCGGGCACGATCCCGGCCGCCGCCTGCCTGCGCCGGGTCGACGCCGCCGGGATCCCCCCGCGCCTCCTCGCCGACCGGATGCAAGACGAGAAGCTCGCGGCCGAGCAACAGCTCGACCCCGCCGCCGGCATCATGCTGCAGGCGGTCTGGCTCGATGCCGGGCCCGACCAACCCGGACGCCTCCTGCTCGTGATCCACCATCTGGCGGTGGACGGCGTCTCCTGGCGCATCCTGCTCCCCGACCTCGCCGAGGCCCATCGCGCCGCCGCCGCCGGCCGCTCCCCGGCCCTCGACCCCTGCCCCACCTCCTTCCGCCGCTGGGCCCGCCATCTCGCCGCCACCGCCACTGAGCGCACCGGCGAGCTCGCCCTGTGGACGGCGATGCTCGGCGCCCCCGATCCGCTCCTGTCGGATCGTCCGCTCGACCCCGCCCGCGATCTCGCCGCCACCGCCGGACAGCTCAGCCTCACCCTGCCCCCTGCCGTCACCGAGGCGGTCCTCACCCGGGTCGCGCCGCTGGTCCATGGCCGGGTCAACGATGTCCTCCTCACCGCCTTCGCCCTCGCCGTCGCCGACTGGCGCCGCCGCCGCGGCCAGAACCATGGCAATGCCGTGCTGGTCGAGCTCGAAGGCCATGGCCGCGAGACCGACCGCCTCGACCTCTCCCGCACCGTCGGCTGGTTCACCAGCCTGGTCCCGCTCCGCCTCGACCCCGGCCCGATCGACCAGGCCCTGGCCGGCGGCCCGGCCCTCGGCCACGCGCTGAAGCGGATCAAGGAGCAGCTCCGCGCCCTGCCCGACCACGGCCTCGGCCATGGCCTCCTGCGCTGGCTCAACCCCGAGACCGGACCGACCCTCGCCGATCTCCCCCAGCCCCAGCTCTGCTTCAACTATCTCGGCCGCTTCGCCGCCGCCCAGGGCCAGGACTGGGGCCTCGCCCCGGAGGCCGCCGGGCTCGGCGCCGGCGGCGACCCGGACCTCCCGCTCGGCCATGCCCTCACCCTCAATGCCGTCGCCGAGGATCGGACCGACGGCCCGGTCCTGCACGCCCACTGGTCCTGGGCCGGCGCCCTGTTCTCCGAGACCGAGATCCGCGATCTGGCCCTAGCCTGGAACCGGGTGCTTCAAGCCCTCGCCGCCTGGGCCGACCAGCCCGCGGCCGCCGGCCTCACCCCCTCCGACCTGCCGCTCCTCGCCCTCGACCAGGCGGCGATCGAACGCCTCGAGGCCGACCGGCCGCCGATCGCCGAGATCCTGCCGCTGTCGCCGCTGCAGCACGGCCTGCTGTTCCATGCCCTCTACGACCGCGCCGCGCCGGACGCCTACCGCGTCCAGCTCGCCTTCGAGCTCGCCGGCCCGCTCGACCCTGCCCGCCTCCAGGCTGCGGCCCGCGCCTTGCTGCAGCGCCATCCGCATCTGTGCGCCGGCTTCCTCCAGGATGGGCTCGACCAGCCGGTCCAGCTGATCCCGCGCGACCTCCCCCTGCCCTGGCGCGAGCTCGATCTCGCCGCTCTCGACCCGGCGGCACAGGCGCAGGCCATCGACCGGGCCCGGGCCGAGGACTGGGACCGGCTCCTCGATCCGGCCCGGCCCCCCCTGCTGCGCTTCACCCTTCTCCGGCTCGCCGCCGACCGTCACCAGCTGGTCCTCACCAATCACCACATCCTGCTCGACGGCTGGTCGACGCCGGTCCTGCTGACCGAGCTCCTCGCCCTTCAGGCCGGCGCCGCCCTACCGCCTCCCGTCCCCTACCGCGCCTATCTCGCCTGGCTCGCCCGCCAGGACCGCACCGCCGCCGAGGCGGCCTGGCGCGACGCGCTCGCCGGGCTCGAGGAGCCCACCCGGATCGCCCCGCAGCTCCCGGCCGCCGCACCGCCCTTCCCCGAGACCCATGGCTGGGCCCTGTCCGAAGCCGAGAGCACCGCCCTGGCCGCCACGGCGCGCCGCCACGGCGTCACCCTCGCCACCCTCATCCAGGCCGCCTGGGGCCTCCTGCTGGCCCATCTCACCGGACGAGACGATGTGGTGTTCGGCATCACCGTCGCCGGCCGCCCGCCCGAGCTCCCCGGCATGGAGCGCATGGTCGGCCTGTTCATCAACACCGTCCCCCTGCGCCTGCAGCTCGATCCGGCCGAGCCCCTCGCCGGCCTGCTGGCCCGGCTGCAGGACCAGCAGGCGCGGCTGCTCGAGCACCAGCATCTCGGCCTCGTCGAGATCCAGCGCCTCGCCGGCCTCGGCGAGCTGTTCGACACCCTGGTGGTGTTCGAGAACTACCCGGTCGACGAAGCGGCCCTGGACCGGGCTGCACCCGGCCTGCGCCTCGATCTGGCCGGCCATCGCGGCGGCGACGTCTCACACTACCCGCTCGGCCTCATGGCCATGGCCGGCGACCGGCTGCGGCTCACCCTGACCCATCGCCCCGACCTGTTCGACCGGGCCACCATCGAGGCCCTGGCCCGGCGCCTCACCCGCCTGCTCCAGGCCGCCGCCRCCGAYCCCGGACAGCGCATCGGCAGCATCGACCTCCTCGATCCCGACGAGCGCCGGACCATCCTCGTCGAATGGAGCAAAGCGAAAGAAGACTATGCTCTGGGCGGAACGCTGCATCAGCGCTTCGAGGCCCAGGCCGCCCGCTCCCCCGACGCCGTCGCCCTGGTGTTCGAGGACCAGGCCCTCACCTATGCCGGCCTCAACGCCCAGGCCAACCGCCTCGCCCACCGCCTGATCGCCCTCGGCGCCGGGCCCGAGACCCTCGTCGGCCTCTGCCTCGAACGCTCCATCGACATGGTCGTCGGCCTCCTCGCCAYCCTCAAGGCCGGCGCCGCATACCTCCCGCTCGACCCCGCATACCCCCCCGAGCGYCTCGCCTTCATGCTCAAGGACGCCGATCCCATGGCGCTGCTCACTCAGAAGGCGGTGAAGGACCGTCTCCCACCCACCGATCTTCATACTCTCTGCCTCGATGCGGCGGCCGAGAGTCTCGCCGACAGTCCTAGCCACAACCCGCCTCCCCTCAGCGGCCCCGACGAACTCGCCTATGTAATCTACACCTCCGGCTCCACCGGAACGCCCAAGGGCGCCCTGGTGTCGCACCGCAATGTCCTGCGCCTGTTCGCCGCCACCGAATTCTGGTTCGGCTTCGACGATCAGGATGTCTGGCCCCTGTTCCACTCCTACGCCTTCGACTTCTCGGTCTGGGAGATCTGGGGCGCCCTGCTCCACGGCGGCAGGCTCGCCATCGTCCCCTTCGCCGTCTCTCGTTCACCCGACCAGTTCCGTGCCCTTCTGGCGCGCGAGGGTGTCACCGTGCTCAATCAGACCCCGTCGGCCTTCCAGCAATTGCAGGAGGAGGTGCTGCGGCAGCCCGAGGCCCCACCACTGGCGCTCCGGCTCGTCATCTTCGGCGGTGAGGCGCTCAGTCGGCCGATGCTCGAGCCCTGGTTCGAAGCGCATGGCGATTCTGTTCCGACCTTGGTCAACATGTACGGCATCACTGAGACCACAGTGCATGTCACATATGCTCCCCTACTGGCCCGCGATCTTGTCGCCTCTCCAATTGGCCGGGCCATTCCGGACCTCGGGATCTACGTCGTCGACGCAGGTCTTCGTCCGGTGCCTGCGGGAGTGCCGGGGGAGCTGTACATCGCGGGGGCGGGTCTGGCGCGGGGCTATCTCAACCGCCCGGGCCTGACCGCCGAGCGCTTCGTCGCCTGCCCCTTCGGGCCTCCCGGCGCCCGCATGTACCGCACCGGCGACCTCGCCCGCTGGCGCCCCGACGGCGTCCTCGACTTCCTAGGCCGCGCCGACCACCAGCTCAAGATCCGCGGCTTCCGCATCGAGCCCGGCGAGATCGAGGC
>NZ_JBFRHF010000064.1:0-3963 GCF_052115705.1 Inquilinus sp. 2KB_23
TCTGCGATCCCGCACGCACCCTGGCAGAAAGGCGGCATCGAAAACGCCATCGGACGACTGCGACGAGACCTGCCAAGGCGAACCGATCTCTCCGGCCTCCAGCCCCTCGATCTCATCCGCATCGCCAGACGCTACAACCACACCCCTCGGCAATGCCTGGACTTCCGCACACCTGCCGAGGTCTTCTCCTCACTGTTGCACTTCAAATGTGAGTCCACATCCCCGCTTTCGCGGGGATGACGGGAATTAGGGTATCTGAAAAGCCTGGGGCCACGCACCGGACCGGTCCGCCGGACATATCGGGCCATTGACAACCGACCAGCGGAGGACGAGGGACAGGGCAGGGGGGAAAGCAGCGTCGGTTCTGATCCAGAGAGGCTCATCGTGCGTGCAGCGGCGACATCCCGATCCCAGGCCATGGCCGTCCTCCGCGTCTCCAGCGGCAACTTCCTGGAGATGTACGACTTCATGGTCTACGGCTACTACGCCTCGTACATCGCCAAGGTGTTCTTCCCGACCGGCAACGACTTCGCCTCGCTGATGCTGTCGCTCGGCACCTTCGGCGCCGGCTTCCTGATGCGTCCGCTCGGCGCCCTGGTGTTGGGCGCCTATATCGACCGGCATGGCCGCCGCGCCGGCCTGCTGCTGACGCTGGGGCTGATGGCGGTCGGCACCCTGACCATCGGCCTGCTGCCGGGCTACGAGACGCTGGGCGTGCTGGCGCCGGTGCTGATCGTGCTGGGCCGGCTGCTGCAGGGCTTCTCGGCGGGGGTCGAACTCGGCGGCGTCTCGGTCTACCTGGCCGAGATCGCGACGCCGGGGAACAAGGGCTTCTACACCGCCTGGCAATCCGGCAGCCAGCAGGTGGCGGTGATCGTCGCCGCCTCGCTCGGCGTGCTGATGAGCGCGGTGCTGCCGCCGGAATCGATCGCTCTCTGGGGCTGGCGCCTGCCGTTGCTGGTCGGCTGCATGATCGTGCCGCTGATCTTCCTGCTGCGCCGTTCGCTGGAGGAGACCGAGGCCTTCAAGGCGCGCACCCACCACCCCAGCGCGGCGCAGATCCTGCGCTCCGTGGCCGACAACTGGGGCATCGTCCTGCTCGGCATGCTGCTGGTGACGATGACCACGGTCAGCTTCTACCTGATCACCGCCTACACCCCGACCTTCGGCAGCCAGGCGCTGCATCTCGCCGGCATCGACAGCCTGGTGGTGACGCTGTGCGTCGGCATCACCAACCTGATCTGGCTGCCGCTCGCCGGCGCGCTGTCGGACCGCATCGGCCGCACCCCGATCCTGGTGGTGTGCACCGTGCTCACCCTGCTTACCGCCTATCCCGCGATGCAGTGGCTGGTGTCGGCGCCGTCCTTCGACCGCCTGCTCGCGGTCGAGCTGTGGCTGTCCTTCCTCTACGGCAGCTACAACGGCGCCATGATCCCGTTCCTGACCGAGATCATGCCGGAGGAGGTGCGCACCACGGGATTCTCGCTGGCCTACAGCCTGGCGACCGCGACCTTCGGCGGCTTCACCCCGGCGCTGTGCACCTGGCTGATCCATGCCACTGGAAACCCGGCGATGCCCGGCGTCTGGCTGTCTTTCGCGGCGCTGTGCGGTCTGGCGGCGACCGTGGTGATGGTCCGGCGCGGCGGCCGGCGACCGGTCGGCGAGATCCGCGCCGCGAGCTGACGCCGATCAGGCCTCGAATTCCCGGAATTCCCTTTTTGCAGAGGGACTTGTCCTTGCCTTCGGCCGGCCGTGCTGGCACCATCGCCGCTTGCCGTCAGATCGGGGCAGCGGCGACGCAACGACCGCGTCGACAACAAGGCGGCGGACAGGGATTCGGGGGACATGACCAAGTCCGAGCTCATCATGCGGCTTGCGGAGCGCAATCCGCATCTCTATCAACGCGACGTCGAGCGCATCGTCACGACCATCTTCGACCGGATCACCGAGGCGCTGGCCGAGGGCCAGCGGGTCGAGCTCCGGGGTTTCGGCGCCTTCTCGGTCAAGCGCCGTGACGCCAGGATGGGGCGCAACCCGCGCACCGGCGTGGCGGTCGACGTGGCGGAGAAGCTGGTGCCGTTCTTCAAGACGGGCAAGCAGCTCCGCGAACGCCTGAATACGGATGACTGATGGGCCCGAGGGTTCGGGCCCGACCCACCGCGAGGGCTAAACCCGTGCGCTACATCGCCTGGATCGTCACCATTCCCTTCGCCCTGCTGCTGCTGTCTTTCGCGATCAGCAACCGCGAGATGGCGACGCTCGGCCTCTGGCCGCTGCCGTTCCGGATCGACGCGCCGCTGTATCTGGTGGCGCTGCTGCCGCTGCTGTTCGGCATGCTGATCGGCGCCCTGGCCCTGTGGTTCGGCCGCTTCGCCTCCGGCTTCCGCATGCGGCGGCTGGAGAGCCGGCTGGCCGCGACCCAGAAGGACCTGGAGGGGATGAAGGCGCGGCAGAAGACCGGCGGCTCCGCCTTCGCCAACCGCAACGCCACCGACGCGGCACGCCCGGCCCTGCCCACCAGCCAGACCCGCTGAAAGGCCGTTTGAGAATGCGCTGGCATGAGTCGAATGGTGGGGGTTTCGAGAACCGGAGCGCAGCGGACGTTTGGGTCCGTGAGCACCGGAAGCGCAGAAACCACCATCAGGCGGCCATGCCAGTAGCATTATCAAACGGTCTTTGACCTGATGCGCTCCATCGATGCCACCGCCCTCGACCGGGCGCTCGACACGCGCGCCCTGATCGAGGCGCTGCGCGACGCCTTCCGCCGCGAGGTCGAGGCGCCTTTGCGCCACCACCACACCGTGCCGACCGCGGCCGGCGACGCCACCCTGCTGATCATGCCGGCCTGGGAGCGCGAGCAGGCCATCGGCATCAAGCTGGTGTCGCTGATGCCGGGCAACCCGGCCCGCGACCTGCCCTTCATCGTCGGCTCCTACCTGCTGCTCGACGGCGCCACCGGGGTGCCGCGCGCGATCATGGACGGGCCGACCCTGACCAACCGCCGCACCGCCGCGGCTTCGGCCCTGGCCGCCGACTACCTGGCCCGGCCGGATGCGGCGCGCATGGTGATGGTCGGCGCCGGCACGCTGGCGCCGCATTTCATCCGCGCCCATCTCGCCATGCGCCCGCTGACCGACATCGCCCTGTGGGCCCGGCGGCCGGAGCAGGCGTCGGCGCTGGCGGCGCAGCTGGCGGCGGAAGGACTGCCGGTCCGCGCCGTGACCGATCTCGAAGCCGCGGTGCGCGACGCCGACCTGGTGTCCTGCGCCACCCAGTCGCGCGAGCCGATCGTGCATGGCGCCTGGCTGAAGCCCGGCGCCCATCTCGACCTCGCCGGCGCCTATCTGCCGGCGATGCGGGAATGCGACGACGAGGCGGTGCGCCGCGCCCGCATCTTCGTCGACACCCGCGCCGGCGCCCTGGCCGAGGCCGGCGACCTGCTGCAGCCGATCAAGGCCGGCGTGATCGGGCCGGAGGCGATCCTGGCCGACCTGCACGACCTCGCCCGCGGCACGGCCCGGGGCCGTGGATCGCCGGACGAGATCACCCTGTTCAAATCGGTCGGCACGGCGCTGGAAGACCTCGCCGCCGCCCGCCTGGCGGTCGAGGCGCTGGAGGGGCAGGGCACCTAGCCCCGGCCTCTTGCCTTTCTGTCATTGCCGGGCTTGACCCGGCAATCCAGAGGGTGTCGACAGTCTCCGGATGCCCGGGTCAGGCCCACAGCTGTCCGGTTTAGTTTCAGGCCCATAGGAGCATCAATTGGTCTGGATTGGAGACGAGGATAGGGTCGGGTTGGAGCAGGAGGTCGATGCGCCTGCGCTGCATGAGGTTGACGCGGACCAGACGGGCGAAGGCGAGCGGTGATTTGACCAAGCTTTGCGCCGCCTGGGCGAGCCGCAGCAGCAGGAAGGCGATCAGGGCGACGGCGATGTGGATGCGCACGGCATTCTCCGAGCGCCCGAC
>NZ_JBFRHF010000065.1:0-3845 GCF_052115705.1 Inquilinus sp. 2KB_23
CCCGCCCAGCCCCCGCCCAGCCCTGGATCTCGTACAAGGGCGTGTGCTCATGCTCCCGCATCGCCACGTTCAGCCCCTGCAGCTGGCGCAGCCAGTCTCCCACGCTGCGGCCGGGGTCCAACTCCTGCGCCACCGGCAGGGTGTTGATGAACAGCCCCAACAGCGTCTCCGCCTCCGCCAGCTCCGCCGGCCGTCCCGACACCGTCGCCCCGAACACCACCCGCCGCTGACCGGTCACCCGCGACAGCAGCAGCGACCATGCCCCCTGCACCACCGTGTTCAAGGTCACCCGCTCGCGCCGGGCGAAGGCCTTCAGACCCTCCGTCGCCGCACCGTCCAGATGCAGCCGTGCGGCGCCGTAGCCTGGCTCCGGCATTGGGTTGGGCAGCGCTGCGGCCAGCAGCGTCGGCTCCTCGACGCCCGACAGCCGCTCGCGCCAGAACCGCTCATCCGCGGACGTATCTCGTGCCTGCAGCCAGGCGATGTAGTCCCGGTACCGGCCGCCCGACGTGGAGGGCGTGCCGCCGTGGTATCGCGTCAGCACCTCGCCGATCAGACGCGACGTGCTCCACCCGTCCAAGAGCACATGGTGGCTGGTCAGGATCAGCTGGTGCCGCGCCTCCCCCAGCCGCACCAGCACCACCCGCAGCAACGGCGGACGCGCCAGGTCGAAGCCTCGTGCCCGGTCCGACACCGCCAGATCCGACAGCGCCTGCTCCTGGTCCGGCCGGCTGCGCCAGTCCAGCTGCTCCACCGGCGACGGCGCCCGGCGGTGCACCAGCTGCAGCGGGCGTTCACCGTCCCACAGGAAGCCGCTGCGCGGGATCGCGTGGCGGTCCACCACCGCCTCCCACGCCCGCGCGAAGCGGTCGGCGTCCAGGCCGTCCACCGCCACGCTCAGCTGCGTCACATACAGCTCCGGCGCCTGCAGGCTGTGGAACAGCATGCCCTGCTGCATCGGCGACAGCGGGTACAGATCCTCCACCTCCGACGCCACCACCGGCAGCGCGTCCAGCGCCGCCTGCGACAGGCCGGAGAGCGGCACGTCCGACGGCGTCAGACCGCCCGGGGTCGCCGGGTCGCAGCAATGCTCCACCAGCGCCGACAGCTCGGCCTCGTAGGCCGCGGCCAGGGTCTCGATCACCGCCGCGTCGTGCCGCGCCGCGCTGTACAGCCAGCTCAAGCACAGCACGCCGCCCACGATCTGGCCGTTCACCACCAGCTCACCGCCCAGCGGCGACCCGTCGTTCTGGTCCCGACCGGCGCTCTCGCCGGCCTGGGCGAAGGCCCCGTCGGTCAGCCCCTCGAACCGGCCGAGATAGTTGAAGGTCACCGCCGGCCAGGGCAGCGCGGCCAGTTCCGCCTGGGTCTCCGCGCTGCCGAGATAGCGCAGCACGCCGTAGCCGATGCCCCGGTCCGGCACCGACCGCAGCTGTTCCTTCACCGCCTTCAGCGATGCCTCAAGGTCCGCCTCCGGCGTCAGGCGCACCGGGTACACGCTGGTGAACCACCCCAGTGTCCGGCTGAGGTCGACATCGTCGAACAGCCCCTCGCGGCCATGGCCTTCCAGCGCCACCAGGGCCGAGCCGTCACCGGTGTGCCGGCACAGCACCCGCGCCAGCGCCGTCAGCAGCAGGTCTTCGACCCCCGTCCGCCACGCCTTCGGCGCCGTCTTCACCAGCCGTTCGGTCAGCCCGGCGTCGAAGCGCAGGCGGTGTTCCGCCAGCTGCGCCACCGTGTTCGCGCCCTCAGGGCGTGCCACCGGGAAGCCGGAGGGTCCGTCGAGGACGTCGCGCCAGTAGGGCAGCTCCGCCGCCCGCGCCGGCGCATGCGCCTGCAGACGTCCGCCCCAGCGGCCGAAGGCGCTGCTCTTCGCCGGCAGCGCGATCGCCTCGCCCGCCGCGGCCTGGGCGTAGGCGGTCTGCAGATCCTCCAGCAGGATCCGCCACGACACCCCGTCCACCACCAGATGGTGCACCGCCAGCAGCAGGCGCTGGGTCCCGTCCCAGCGATCGATCAGCACCGCCCGCAGCAGCGGGCCATGCCCCAGGTCCAGGCTGCGTTGCGCCGCTTCCGACACCGCCAGCTGATCCGCCTCATCCGCCGCCGACCGCTGCCACAGCCAGTCCTGCTCGGACGGCTCGGCATGGTGCTGCGACCAGGCGCCGTTCCGTTCCACGAAGCGCAGACGCAGCGCGTCGTGGTGGCCCACCACCGCCGACACCGCCTGCTGCAGCGCCGATGCGTCCGGCGCCTGGCGCGGTGCCAGCAGCACCGACTGGTTCCAGTGGTGACGTTCCGCCATCGCCGTGTCGAAGAACCAGCGCTGGATCGGTGTCAGCACCGCCTCGCCCGATGCGATCTCCTCGACCGCCGCCGCCTCGACCTTCGCTGCCGCCGCCAGCCCCCGCACCGTCTGGTGCTCGAACAGCTGGCGCGGCGTCAGCACCAGGCCGGCGCGGCGCGCCCGGCCCACCACCTGCAGCGACAGGATCGAATCCCCGCCCAGCTCGAAGAAGTTGTCCGTCGCGCCCACCGATGCCAGGCCCAGCACCTCCGCCCAGATCCCCGCCAGGGTCCGCTCGGCCTCGCCCTCCGGCTCCGCCTGCGCCGTCGCCGCCACGCTCCATTCCGGCACCGGCAGCGCCAGGCGGTTCACCTTGCCGTTGCCCAAGAGCGGCAGCGCGTCCAGCACCACCACGCGTGACGGCACCATGTGGTCCGGCAGCTGCGATCCCAGATGCGCCTTCAGCTCGGGTTCGAGGTCTCCGGCCCCTTCCCGCGCCACGACATGCGCCACCAGCCGCTTGCCGCCCGGCGACGCCATCGCCGACACCACCGCCGACCGCACCAGCGGATGCGCCAGCAGCCGCGCCTCGACCTCGCCCAGCTCGATCCGGTAGCCCCGGATCTTCACCTGGTGGTCCGAACGCCCGACATAGTCGATCGACCCGTCCGGACGCCACCGCACCAGGTCCCCGGTCCGGTACATCCGCCCGCCCGGCTCGCCCTGCGGGTCCGGCACGAACCGATCCGCCGTCAGGTCCGGGCGTCCGACATAGCCCCGCGCCAGACCGCTGCCACCGATGTACAGCTCTCCCGCCACGCCCACCGGCACCGGCTGCAGCCGACGGTCCAGCACATAGGCCCGGCGGTCCCCCACCGGGCGGCCGATCGGCACATAGGCGCCGTCGCACTCCGTCTCCACACCCACCTTCCACACCAGCGGCGTCACCACCGCCTCCGTCGGCCCGTACCCGTTCAGCAGCACACGCGGGCGCAACGCACGGCGCACACGGTCGTACCCCGCTCGCGACATCGCCTCGCCGCCGAAGGAGTACAGGTCCACCGGCGGACGCCGATCCGTGGCCTCCGCCCAGGCGGCCATCTCGTTGATGTAGACCGGCGGGAAGCCGGCATTGGTGACGCCGTGTCGGCCGATCGCCGCCAGGGTCTTCTCAGCCGGCCACAGGCTCTCGTCGCGCAGCACCAGGCTGGCGCCGCAGGTCAGCGCCGTCAGCCAGCGCTCATGCGCGCCATCGAAGCTGAAGGCGATGAAGTGGAACTCGCGCGAGGTCTCGTCCATGTCGTAGAGCGGCGCGGTCACCCGGCAATGCTCCGCGATGGGTCCATGGGCGACGCCGACGCCCTTGGGCTTGCCGGTCGACCCCGAGGTGTAGATCACATAGGCCAGGTTCTCCGGGCACAGCGACACCACCGGCGCCACCGCCGCCTCGCCTGCCGCATCCTCGACCAGGATCCGCGCCGCCCCCGCCGGCAGCCGGTCCGACAGTGACGCCTGCGTCAGCACCAGGCGCAGCCCGCTATCCGCCACCATCTCCGCC
>NZ_JBFRHF010000066.1:0-3655 GCF_052115705.1 Inquilinus sp. 2KB_23
GGTTCGTGGTGCCGAACCCGTTGGGGCAGCCCGGCAGCCGGATGTACCGCAGCGGCGACCTGGTGCGGCGTCGACCGGACGGGGCGATCGAGTATCTCGGGCGTCTGGACCACCAGGTGAAGCTGCGGGGCCTCAGGATCGAGCTGGGGGAGATCGAGGCGGGCTTGAGGTCGCATCCGGGGATCCGGGATGCGGTGGTGGTGGTGCGGGACGGGCGCCTGGTCGGCTACGTCGCCGCGGACGCCGCGCCGGACGAGGCGGCGGTGAAGGCCCAACTGGCGACGAGCCTGCCGGACTACATGGTGCCGTCGAAGCTGGTGTGGCTGGAGCGGTTGCCGGTGTCGGCGAACGGCAAGCTGGACCGCAAGGCCCTGCCCGACCCGGAGTGGGAGAGCAGCGCCGGCCACGCCGAGCCCGAGGGCGAGACCGAACAGGCCATCGCCCGGATCTGGCGCGACGTCCTCGGACTCCAGCACGTCTCCCGAGACGACAATTTCTTCACCGTGGGTGGCGATTCCATCCAGTCGCTGCAGGTGATCGCCCGGGCGCGGCAGCAGGGGCTGGCGCTGACCCCGCGCGACATGTTCCAGCACCAGACCGTGCAGGCCCTGGCCGCCGTGGCGCGGCGTCAAGTCAGCATGCTGGCGGTCGAGCGCGGCCCCGCCTCCGGCCCGGCGCCGCTGACCCCGATCCAGCGCTGGTTCTTCGACACCGAGATTCCGGCCCGCCACCACTGGAACCAGTCGGTGCTGCTGGCGCCGCGCGAGGTGTTGGATCCGCAGGCGCTGCGGACGGCCCTGGCGGCGCTGGCCGGCCATCACGATGCGCTGCGCCTGCGCTTCACCCTCGATGCCGATGGCGCCTGGCACCAGCATTACGCCGATGCGGCGGATCAGGATTGGCTGTGGCAGCGCGCGGCAGCGGACGATGCCGCGCTGGAGCGCCTGGCCGACGAGGCCCAGCGCAGCCTGGACCTCGCCCAGGGTCCGCTGCTGCGGGCACTGCTGGTCGACCGCCCGGACGGCAGCCAGCGCCTGCTGCTGGCGGTCCATCACCTCGTGGTCGACGGCGTGTCCTGGCGCATCCTGCTGGAGGATCTCCAGGCCGCCTACCGCCAGATCGTGGCCGGCACGCCGGTGGCTCTGCCCGGCCGGACCGATGATTTCGGTGCCTGGGGCCGGCGGCTCGAGACCTACGCCGGCAGCCCGGCGCTGCAGGCGGAACTGCCGCACTGGACCGCCACCCTGGCGGGCGACGCCGTCGCGCTGCCAGTCGACCGGCCGGAGGGCGAGGCCACCGTCGCCCAGGCCCGGACGCACCGGCTGGCGCTGGACGCCAGCACCACCCGGCAGCTGCTGCGCCAGGCGCCGGCCGCCTACCGCACCCGCATCGACGACCTGCTGCTGGCGGCGCTGGCGCGGGTGCTGTGCCGCTGGACCGGCGGCGCATCGGTGCTGGTCGATCTCGAAGGCCATGGCCGCGATGCCCTGCCGGCCGAGGCGCTCGGCGGGCTCGACATCAGCCGCACGGTCGGCTGGTTCACCAGCCTCTATCCGGTGCGGCTGGCTCCCGGCGACGGTGGGCCGGCGGCGGTGATCAAGGCGGTGAAGGAACAGTTGCGCGCGGTGCCGCATCGCGGCATCGGCTACGGCGTGCTGCGCCATCTCGGCGACGCCGCGGCGCGGGCCACGCTGGCCGCGGCGCCGCGGGCTCAGGTGATGTTCAACTATCTCGGCCAGTTCGACGGCCTGCTGGACGCCGAGGGGGCGTTCGTGCCGGCGGCCGAGCCGCATGGGGCGCAGTCGGACGAAGGCGCGCCGCTGGGCCATGAGCTGGTGATCGACGGAAGGGTGATCGACGGCGCCCTGCGGCTCGACTGGCGCTTCAGCGGCGACCGCCTCGACGCCGCCACGGTCGAGGACCTGGCGGAGGCCTACCGCACCGAGCTGGCCGGCTTGGTCGCGCATTGCCTGAGCCCGGACGCCGGCGGCCTGACGCCGTCGGACCTGCCGCTGTCCGGGCTGGACCAGGCCGGGATCGACGCCCTGCCGGTGCCGGCCGCGGCGATCGTCGACGCCTATCCGCTGTCGCCGATGCAGCAGGGGCTGCTGTTCCACGCGCTGCACGCGCCGGAGGCGGGACTCTACGTCAACCAGATCAACGTCGAGCTCGACGGCCCACTCGACGGGCCGCGCTTCGTCCGGGCCTGGTCCGCGGCGATCGAGCAGCACGACATCCTGCGCACCGGCTTCCTGTGGGACGGCGACCTGCCGGCGCCGCTGCAGCTGGTGCAGCGCGGCCTGCCGCTGCCGGTCGAGCTCCGCGACGGCCGTGGCCTCGACGAGGTCCAGGTCGCGGCACTGGCCCGCGACGAGCGCGAGCGCGGCTTCGACCTGGCGGCCCCGCCGCTGATGCGGGTGCTGCTGCTGCGCCTGTCGCAGGATCGGCACCAGCTGATCTGGACCTTCCATCACATCCTGATGGATGGCTGGAGCACGGCGCGGCTGATCGGCGAGGTGCTGGCGCGGTATCGCGGCGAGACGCCGGCCGCCGGCAGCGGCCGCTACCGCGACCACATCGCCTGGCTGGCGGCCCGCGATCCCCAGGCGGACGAGGCCTTCTGGCGCGGCCAGCTCGGCCGGCTGGAGGCGCCGACCCGCCTGGCCGATGCGCTGCCCGCCCCGGCCGCCGGCGACGGGCACGGCCTGCTCAAGACCAGCCGCGACGCCGGCCGCACGGCGCGGCTGACCGCCTTCGCCCGGCGCGAACGCATCACGGTGAACACCCTGGTGCAGGGCGCCTGGTCGCTGCTGCTGGCGCGCTACACCGGCCAGGACAGCGTGGTGTTCGGCGCCACCGTTGCCGGCCGCCCGGCCGAGCTGGCCGGCGCCGAGACGCTGCTGGGCCTGTTCATCAACACCCTGCCGGTGATCCAGCAGCCGGTGCCGGAGGTGCGGGTGGGCGACTGGCTGCGCGAGGTCCAGGCGACCGGCCTGGCGCTGCGCGAGCACGAACACACGCCGCTGAACGACATCCAGCGCTGGGCCGGCCAAGGCGGCCAGACGCTGTTCGACACCCTGCTGGTGTTCGAGAACTACCCGATCGACCAGGCCGCGCGGGCCGGCGGCGACCTGCGCGTGGCCGCGGCCGAGACGGTGGAGGCGACGCATTATCCGCTGTCGCTGGCGGTCCAGGCCGGCGACACGCTCGACATCGCCTATGGCTATCGCCGCGACGCCTTTACTCCGGCGCAGATCGAGGCGCTGAGCCGGCATCTCGGCACCCTGCTCGACCGCCTGGCCGAGGATGCCGGGGCGGCGCTGGGCTCCCTGTCTCCGCTGGCCGAGGCGGATCTCGCCCAGCTGGCCGCGTGGCGGACCGAGCCCTATCGCGCGGAGCCCTATCGTTGCGTCCAGGACTGGATCGCGGGGCATGCGTCGTCGGATCCGGATCGGGTGTCGGTGGTGTTCGGCGACCGCGAGGTGAGCCGGGGCGAACTGGAGCGGCGGGCGAACCATCTGGCTCATCGCCTGGTGCGGTCGGGTGTAGGGCCGGATGTGCTGGTGGGTGTGCTGCTGGAGCGGTCGCCGGAGATGCTGGTGTCGCTGCTCGCGGTCTTGAAGGCGGGCGGGGCCTATGTGCCTCTGGCATCGGA
>NZ_JBFRHF010000067.1:0-3575 GCF_052115705.1 Inquilinus sp. 2KB_23
CGGCCGGCCAGGACGATCTGCGCATCGGCGTGCCGGTCGCCAACCGCCAGCGCCAGGATGTCGAGGCGGTGATCGGCTGCTTCGTCAACACTCAGGTGCTGCCGATCCAGGTCGACGGGCGGGTGTCGTTCGAAGCGCTGCTGACCGCGGTCCGCGGCACCGCGCTGCAGGCCCAGGCGCATCAGGCGCTGCCCTTCGAGCAGCTGGTCGAGGCTCTGAATCCCGAGCGCAGCCTGGACCGCAATCCGCTGTTCCAGGTGATGTACCATCACGGCCAGCGCCGCGATGCGGTCGAGCTGCGGCTCGGCGACGTGCGGGCCGAGGTGCTGGCGCGCGACGGTGGCAGCGCCCAGTTCGACCTGACCCTGGTCACGGCCGAGGACGCGGCGGGGCGGCTCTCCGGCCAGCTCGCCTACGCCACCGACCTGTTCGACCGGGCGACGGTCGAGCGCTGGCGCGACGGCTTCATCCTGCTGCTGCGGCAGGTCACGGCGCAGCCGGGCCGGGCGCTGGGCCAACTGAGCCTGCTCACTGAAGTCGAGGAAGCGCGGCTTACCCAGTGGAACGCGACGGAGCATGGCTATGAGGCGGTGCCGAGCGTGGTGACGCTGATCGAGCGTCAGGCGCAGGCGACGCCGGAGGCGGAGGCCCTGGTGTTCGAAGGCGAACGCCTGAGCTACGCCGAGCTTGAGGCGCGCAGCAACCGCCTGGCGCATGCGCTGATCGCCCGGGGCGTCGGCCCGGACATGCTGGTGGGGGTGGCGGCGGAGCGGTCGGTCGAGCTGGTGGTGGGGCTGCTGGGGATCCTGAAGGCGGGGGGAGCCTACCTGCCGCTGGACCCGGAGCATCCGCGCGACCGGCTGGCCGGGACCATCGGCGACGCCGGACTGCGGCTGGTGCTGACCCAGGGGCACCTGGCCGAGCGGCTGCCGGGGATCGACGGCGTCGAGATCCTCGCCCTGGACCGCTGGGACCTGTCGCAGCAGCCGGATCACGCGCCCGGCGTGGCGATCCATCCGGAGACGCTGGCCTACTGCATCTATACCTCGGGCTCGACCGGCAAGCCGAAGGGCGTAGGCAACAGCCATGCCGGTCTGCTGAACCGGCTGCAGTGGATGCAGGCGGAATACGGATTGGGCCCGTCGGACCGTGTGCTGCAGAAGACGCCCTACGGGTTCGACGTGTCGGTGTGGGAGTTCTTCTGGCCGCTGATGACCGGCGCCACGCTGGTGGTGGCGGCGCCGGGGGCGCACCGGGACCCGGAGGCGCTGGGCCGGGTGATCCGGGACCAGGCGATCACGACGCTGCACTTCGTGCCGTCGATGCTGGCGGCGTTCGCGGCGTCGGGCGAGCTGCCGGGCTGTGCGAGCCTGACCCGGATCCTGTGCAGCGGCGAGGCCTTGCCCATCGAGCTGCAGACGGAAGTGCTGGAACAGACCCAGGCGGAGCTCCACAACCTGTACGGCCCGACCGAGGCGGCGATCGACGTGACCTTCTGGGCGTGCCGTCCGGAGGCGGGGCAGCGCGGGGTGCCGATCGGGCATGCCATCGCCAACACCCAGATCCACATCCTGGACGCGGACCTGAACCCGGTGCCGGAGGGTGTGTCGGGAGAGCTGTACATCGCCGGCGTGAACCTGGCACGGGGCTATCTCGGCCGTCCGGACCTGACGGCGGACCGGTTCGTGCCGAACCCGTTGGGGCAGCCCGGCAGCCGGATGTACCGCAGCGGCGACCTGGTGCGGCGTCGACCGGACGGGGCGATCGAGTATCTCGGGCGTCTGGACCACCAGGTGAAGCTGCGGGGCCTCAGGATCGAGCTGGGGGAGATCGAGGCGGGCTTGAGGTCGCATCCGGGGATCCGGGATGCGGTGGTGGTGGTGCGGGACGGGCGGCTGGTGGGGTATGTCGCCGCGGACGCGGCGCCGGACGAGGCGGCGGTGAAGACCCAGCTGGCGACGAGTCTGCCGGACTACATGGTGCCGTCGAAGCTGATGTGGCTGGAGCGTTTGCCGGTGTCGGCGAACGGCAAGCTGGACCGCAAGGCCCTGCCCGACCCGGAGTGGGAGAGCGGCGCCGGACACGCCGAGCCCGAGGGCGAGACCGAACAGGCCATCGCCGCGATCTGGCGCGACGTCCTCGGACTCCAGCACGTCTCCCGGCATGACGACTTCTTCAATCTCGGCGGGCATTCGATCCTGGCCACCCGGATGGTGTCGCGGCTGCGCCAGGCGCTGGCTGTCGAGCTGCCGCTGGCGATCCTGTTCGAGACCCGCACCATCGCCGGCGTCGCCGCGGTGATCGATCGACACGGCCGCGGCGACGCCGCGGCGGAACTGGATGCGATGTCCGATCTGCTGGACGCGCTGGAGCTGCCGGAATGAACGACGTGACCGTGCCGCAGGCCGATCCGCTTCGCGCCATCGCCGAACGCGTGAGCGCTTTGCCGGCGGAAAAGCGCAAGCTGTTCCTGGCCCAGCTCGACGCCAAGGGCATCAGCGCCCAGCGCCTGCCGATCGTCCCGGTCTCCCGCGACGCCGCGCTGCCGCTGTCCTACGCCCAGCGCCGCCTGTGGCTGCTGTGGCAGCTGGAGCCGGAGGGCACGGCCTATCACATCACCGGCGGCCTGCGCCTGACCGGCCGGCTCGACGAGGCTGCGCTGCAGGCGGCGCTCGACGGGCTGGTCGCCCGCCATGAGGCGCTGCGCACCAGTTTCGGCACCGACGCCGAGGGCGGGCCGGTGCAGCATATCCTCGCGCCGGCGCCGCTGCCGCTCGACCGGGCCGACCTGTCGGCGCTGCCGGAGGATCAGCGGCAGGCCCGGCTCGACGACCTCTCGGCGCAGGAGGTCCGGCGGCCCTTCGACCTTGCCGCCGGCCCACTGCTGCGCGCCACCCTGGTCCGGCTGGCCGCCGATGAGCAGGTGCTGCTGCTGACCCTGCACCACATCATCGCCGATGGCTGGTCGATGGACCTGCTGGTCGCGGATGTCGCCGCCCTCTATGACGGCCACCGTCTCGGCCGGCCGGCGCCGGCCGCCGCGGAGATCCAATACGCCGACTACGCGGTCTGGCAGCGCCAGCTGATGGAGGCCGGCGAGGGCGAGCGCCAGCTGGCCGCCTGGACGGAAATGCTGGGCGCCGAGCAGCCGGTGCTGGAACTGTCGGCCGACCGGCCGCGCCCAAGCGAGCCCAGCGGGCGCGGCGACACCGTCGCCTTCGACCTGCCCGACGATCTCGCCGCGGCGCTGCGGTCGCTGGCGCAACGCCAGGGCGCGACCCTGTTCATGGTGCTGTTGGCCGGCTTCTCGCTGCTGCTGCGCCGCCTCGGCGGCCAGGACGATCTGCGCATCGGCGTGCCGGTCGCCAACCGCCAGCGCCAGGATGTCGAGGCGGTGATCGGCTGCTTCGTCAACACTCAGGTGCTGCCGATCCAGGTCGACGGGCGGGTGTCGTTCGAAGCGCTGCTGACCGCGGTCCGCGGCACCGCGCTGCAGGCCCAGGCGCATCAGGCGCTGCCCTTCGAGCAGCTGGTCGAGGCTCTGAATCCCGAGCGCAGCCTGGACCGCAATCCGC
>NZ_JBFRHF010000068.1:0-2912 GCF_052115705.1 Inquilinus sp. 2KB_23
TCGGTGGTGTCGGATCCATCGCAGTCGGTGGGCCGGATCGAGCTTCTGGATGCGGAGGAGCGGTCCCGTCTGCTGTCGGGTTGGAATGGGACGGATCGGGCGGTGCCTGGCGGGACGGTGCCGGATCTGTTCGAGGCGCAGATGCGCCGGACGCCGGATGCGGTGGCGCTGGAGCATGGCGGTGAGGTGGTGAGCTATGCGGAGCTGAACCGCCGTGCGAACCGGCTGGCGCATGTGCTGATCGGCCGGGGGATCGGCCCGGAGAGCGTGGTGGGGATAGCGCTGCCGCGTTCGGTGTCGATGGTGGTGTCGGTGCTGGGTGTGCTGAAGTCGGGGGCCGCGTACCTGCCGTTGGACCCGGAGTATCCGGCGGAGCGGCTGGGCTTCATGGTGTCGGATGCGGGCCCGGTCTGCGTGATCGGTTCAGGGGCGGAGGCGTGGTGCGGTCCGGTGCCGGTGCTGAGCCTGGAGGAAGGTTCGGTGTCGTCGGCGCTGTCGGCGGCACCTGAGCATGATCCCGGTGACGGGGAGCGGACGGCGCCCCTCCGACCCCAACACCCGGCCTATGTGATCTACACCTCCGGCTCCACCGGACGCCCCAAGGGCGTGGTCGGGCTGCATGCCGGGCTGGTGAACCGGCTGGCGTGGCGAGCGGAGTTCCATCCCTATGCTCCGGGCGGGCCGGCCTGCGCGAAGAGTTCGCTGAGCTTCATCGACGGGACGACGGAACTGCTGGGGCCGCTCTTGTCTGGCGGCCGGCAGGTGCTGATCGACCCCGCGTCGGCGCGGGATGCCGTAGCGCTGTCGGCACGGATCGCGGAGCACGGCATCGAGCACGTCACGGTGGTGCCTGGCCTGCTGGACGCGATGCTGGGCGATGCGGCAGCGGCGGGCCGGGACTTCGGCGGGCTGTGGATCAGCAGCGGCGAGCGCCTGCCGGAGCGTCTGGTGGAGCGCTTCGCCGGCACTTGGCCGAAGGCGCGGCTGGTGAACTTCTACGGTGCATCGGAGGCCAGCGGCGACAGTCTGTTTGCGGAGTGCCGGGGAGGAGACGCCCCGATCGGTCGACCGATCTGGAACACGCGGGTGTACGTGCTGGACGGAGGATTGCAGCCGGTTCCGGTGGGGGTGTCGGGGGAGCTGTATGTGGCTGGAGCGGGTCTTGCCCGCGGCTACCTCAACCGGCCGGGCCTGACGTCGGAGCGGTTCGTGGCGTGCCCCTTCGGCACTCCTGGCTCCCGGATGTACCGGACGGGAGACGTGGCGCGTTGGCGTCCGGACGGAGAGCTGGAGTACCAGGGCCGTGCGGACGAGCAGGTGAAGATCCGCGGGTTCCGGATCGAACCTGGTGAGATCGAGGCGGCGCTCGGCAGCCATCCCGCCGTGGCCCACGCCGCCGTCATCGCGCGGGAGGACCGTCCCGGCGAGCGTCGGCTGGTGGGGTATGTGGTGGCGCGGCCGGGTGAAGAGCTGGAGGCGGGTTCGCTGCGGGCGCATGCGGCTGGGCGCCTGCCGGAGCACATGGTGCCGTCGGCGGTGGTGGTGCTGGAGGCATTGCCGCTGACGCCGAACGGCAAGCTCGATCGCAAGGCGCTGCCGGCGCCGGAGCGGGTGTCGGCCGGTGGCCGGGTGGCGCGGACGGCGCAGGAGGAGATCCTGTGCGGCCTGTTCGCGGAGGTGCTGGGTCTGGAGCGGGTGGGGATCGACGACGGGTTCTTCGATCACGGCGGGCATTCGCTGCTGGCGACCCGCCTGATCGGACGGATCCGGTCGAGCCTGGGGGTCGAGGTGACGATCCGGAGCCTGTTCGAGGCGCCGACGGTGTCGGGGCTTGCGGAGCGGCTGGGCACGGCGCGGCCGGGACGGGCGGGCCTGGCGCGGCAGGTGCGTCCGGAGCGGCTGCCGTTGTCGTATGCGCAGCAGCGTCTGTGGTTCCTGTTCCGGCTGGAGGGACCGAGCCCGACCTACAACATTCCGATCGTGCTGCGCCTGCGGGGAGAGCTRGACCGGGGGGCGCTGGAGCAGGCGCTGGGGGATGTGGTGGCGCGTCACGAGAGCCTGCGGACGGTGTTCGCGGAGGAGGGGGGCGTGCCGTGGCAGCAGGTGCTGGAGAGCGCGGCTCCGGTGCTGTCGGTGAGGGCGGCGACGGAGGGCGAGGTCTGGGACCTGGTGAGGGCGGGGGCGCGTCACGGGTTTGACCTGGAGCGTGAGCCGCCGTTGCGGGCGGAGCTGTTCGAGCTTGGGGACCGGGAGCATGTGCTGCTGCTGACGGTGCACCACATCGCCGGTGACGGGTCGTCGCTGTCGCCATTGGCGCGGGACCTGGGGCGGGCATATGGGGCGCGGCGGCGGGGTGCGGTGCCGGGTTGGCCGGAGCTGCCGGTGCAGTATGCGGACTACACGCTGTGGCAGCGGGAGGTCCTGGGAGAGGAGACGGACCCCGGGAGCGAGATGTCGAGGCAGCTGCGGCACTGGCGCGAGGCGCTGCGTGGRCTGCCGGAAGAGATCGAGCTGCCGGCGGACCGTCGGCGCCCGGGTGTGTCGAGCCGGCGTGGGGGTGTGGTGCCGGTGCGGCTGGATGCGGATCTGCATCGGGGTCTGCAGGGTCTGGCGCGGGAGAGCGGTGCGACGCTGTTCATGGTGCTGCAGGCGGGATTGGCAGCGCTGCTGTCGCGTCTGGGGGCGGGTGAGGACATTGCGATCGGGAGCCCGGTGGCGGGCCGGACGGATGCGGCGCTGGAGGAGCTGGTTGGGTTCTTCGTGAACACGCTGGTGCTGCGGACGGATGTGTCGGGTGATCCGAGCTTCCGGGAGCTGTTGGGCCGGGTGCGGAACTGGGACCTGTCGGCCTATGCGCATCAGGACCTGCCGTTCGAGCGCCTGGTCGAAGCCCTCAACCCCACCCGATCGCT
>NZ_JBFRHF010000069.1:0-2854 GCF_052115705.1 Inquilinus sp. 2KB_23
GAACCATCCCTCCGCCAGATCCCGGACCTCATCCTCCCCGTACAGCCCTGACGCCCATGACCAGTGCGCCACCAGCTCCGGTCCCGCCGGCCGGTCCCATGTCACCGCATCCACCGACAGCCCATGCGCCAGCGGCATCTCAGGGTCGCCACCGCCCAGCGCACCCCACTCCGGCGCCAGGCTCCAATCCGCATCTTCCGGCACCGCGAACCGGCCGAGGTAGTTGAAGCCGATCTGCGGCGCCGCAAACCCCGACAGCTCATCCTCGCCCCTTCCATCCAGGTACCGCAGCACGCCGTAGCCCAGACCCCCATCCGGCAGCCGCCGCAGCTGCTCCTTGATCCGCTTCAGCGCCGTTCCCAGCGACGCACCCCCCGACACCGCATCCCGCAGGTCCACTCCGCCCGCATCCAGACGCACCGGGTACTGGCTCGTGAACCAGCCCACCGTCCGCGACAGATCCAATCCCGACGCATCCGCCTCTCGCCCGTGCCCCTCCAGATCCACCAGCACCGACGGCTCCGATCCCCGGCCCAGCCCTCGGCGCCAGTCCAGCACCGCCAGGCAGAATCCCGTCAGCAGCACATCGTTGATCCCGCCCTGCACCAGGCCCGCAGACCGCGTCAGCACTGCCTCCGTCAACCCCGGCGGCAGCGCCAGACGCAGATGCCCTGCCGTCCGCACCCGGTCCCGCTCCGGATCCAGCGGCCGACGCGACAACAGCGCCTCTCCCCCCGCCAGCATCGACCGCCACAGCTCCAGCTCTCCGGCTCGCTTCCCTTCGCTCCCCTCCCGGGCCAGATGCCGGGCCCAGCCCCGGAACGATGTCCCCACCGCCTCCAGCGACACCCGCTCCCCCCGATGCGCCGAACGCCACGCCGCCGCAAGGTCCGGCACCAGGATCCGCCACGACACCCCGTCCACCGCCAGATGGTGGATCACCAGCAGCAGACGACCGGCCTCTCCCGGACCCGCGTCGAACCACACCGCCTGCACCAGCCGGCCGCTCCACGGATCGAGCCGCAGCTCCGCCGCCTCATGCTCCGCCGCCAGCTGCGCACCGACCTCCGCCGCACCTCCCACCTCGACCCGCCGCACCCCATCCGATGCCCGCACCGTTCCTGCCGGCGGGATCGTCAGCGACCACCCCGCGGCKYCCGCCRCCAGCCGCAGCCGCAACGCGTCGTGATGCTCCAGCACCGCCTGCAGCGCCGCCGYCAGCGTCGCCTCGGTCAAYTCCSGCGGCACCCGCAGCAGCATCGACTGGCTGTAACSCCCGATCGGACCRCCCCTCTCCCGCAGCCAGCCCATGATCGGCGTCGCCGGCACATCTCCGATCCCGGCGTCCGCCGCCGGCTGCTCCGCCSTCYYCGAACCCGCCACCACCGCCACAGCCGCCAGTTCCGACACCGTCCCGTGCCGGAACAGGTCCCGCGGCGTGATCGACAGCCCCGCCCGTCTCGCCCGGCTCACCACCTGGATCGACAGGATGCTGTCGCCCCCCAGCTCGAAGAACCCGTCGTCGATCCCCACCCGCTCCAGGCCCAGCACCTCCGCGAACAGACCGCACAGGATCTCCTCCTGCGCCGTCCGCGGTGCCCGGCCCCCGGCCGACACTCGCTCCGGCGCCGGCAGGGCCTTGCGGTCCAGCTTCCCGTTCGGCGTCAGCGGCAATGCCTCCAGCACCACCACCGCCGACGGCACCATGTGCTCCGGCAGGCGCTGCCCCACATGCCGGCGCAACTCCGCCCCATCCGGCGAGGCGCCCGGCGCCGCCACCACATAGCCCAACAGCTGCTTCTGCCCCGGCAGGTCCTCCCGCGCGATCACTGCCGCCTGACCCACCGCCGGATGCGACAACAGCGCGGCCTCGATCTCACCCGGCTCGATCCGGAACCCGCGGATCTTCACCTGATCGTCCGCACGGCCCTGGTACTCCAGCTCTCCGTCCGGCCGCCAACGCGCCACATCACCCGTCCGGTACATCCGGGAGCCAGGAGTGCCGAAGGGGCACGCCACGAACCGCTCCGCCGTCAGCCCCGACCGGTTGAGATAGCCCCGCGCCAGCCCGGCACCGGCAATGTACAGCTCCCCCGACACTCCCACCGGAACCGGACGCAGGCTCCCGTCCAGCACGTACACCCGCGTGTTCCAGATCGGCGCCCCGATCGGCACCGGCCCTTCCGTCGGGTCCCCGCGCTTCACCTCGTAGGTCGTGCAGCCCACCACCGTCTCGGTCGGCCCATATTCGTTGATCAGCCGCGTCCCGGCAGCATGCCGCCGCCATGCCGCGATCGTCCCTGCACCCAGCCCTTCGCCGCCGATCACCAGGCAGCCGCTCAGCCCTTCCAGCCGCTCCGGCGGTACCAACTGCGTCAGGATTTCGACATGCGCCGGCGTCACCTTCAGCAAGCTGAAGCCCATCCCCGCCGCCAGACGCTCCAGTTGCTCCGCCTCCGGCAACAGCGTCACCGCACGCCCTGCCAGCAGCGGCAGCATCAGGCTGGTCACCGTCGCGTCGAACGCCAGCGGCGTGTTCACGGGCGCGCCCGTGCCCCGCTCCAGCGGATAGGCCTCCAGGGCCCAGGCCATATAGTTCCCCATCCCGGCATGGGTGACGACCACGCCCTTGGGGCGTCCGGTGGAGCCGGAGGTGTAGATCACATAGGCCGGGTGTTGGGGTCGGAGGGGCGCCGTCCGCTCCCCGTCACCGGGATCATGCTCCGCCGCCGCCGACAGTGCCGACGACACCGAACCTTCCTCCAGGCTCAGCACCGGCACCGGACCGCACCACGCCTCCGCCCCTGAACCGATCACGCAGACCGGGCCCGCATCCGACACCATGTAGCCCAGC
>NZ_JBFRHF010000070.1:0-2793 GCF_052115705.1 Inquilinus sp. 2KB_23
GACCCTGCGGCCCGAGGATGTGCCGCAGAGCTGCGCCCTGATCGTCGCCGGCGACAGATGTCCTGCGGATCTGGTCGGGCAATGGTCGGCCGGGCACCGGATGTTCAACGCCTACGGCCCGACGGAAGCGACGGTCTGCGCCACGGCCAGCCAAGCCCTGTCCGGAGCGGTCGAGCCGCCGATCGGGGCGCCGATCTGGAACACGCGGGTGTACGTGCTGGACGGGAGCCTGCGTCCGGTTCCGGTGGGAGTGTCCGGGGAGCTGTACATTGCCGGTGCCGGGCTGGCGCGGGGCTATCTCAACCGGTCGGGCCTGACGTCGGAGCGGTTCGTGGCGTGCCCGTTCGGGCCAGCGGGGAGCCGGATGTACCGGACGGGAGACGTGGCGCGGTGGCGTCCGGACGGTGTGCTGGAGTACCAGGGCCGTGCGGACGAGCAGGTGAAGATCCGCGGGTTCCGGGTCGAGCCGGGTGAGATCGAGGCGGCACTCGGCAGCCATCCCGCCGTCGCCCAGGCCGCCGTCATCGCGCGGGAGGACCAGCCGGGGCAGAAGCAGCTGGTCGGCTATGTGGTGACGGCGTCGGGTGCGTCGCCGGATGGGGCGGAGCTGCGCCGTCATGTGGGGCAGCGCCTGCCGGAGCATATGGTGCCGTCGGTGGTGGTGGTGCTGGAGGCATTGCCGCTGACGCCGAACGGCAAGCTCGATCGCAAGGCCCTGCCGGCGCCGGCCGGCGATGCCTATACCCGGCCGGCCTACGAACCTCCCAGAGGTGAGACCGAACACATATTGGCGCGGCAGTGGCAGGAACTGCTCCGGGTCGAGCGCGTCGGACGCAACGACAACTTCTTCGAACTCGGCGGTCATTCGCTCCTGGCCGTGCAAATGATGGAGCGTCTGCGCACCCTCGATCTCGGCATCGGCATTCGCAGCCTGTTCGAAAGTCCGACCCTGGCCGGGCTGGCTGCAACCGCGGGCGGCGACCATCAGGTGCCGACGCCGGAGAACGTGATCGGCCCGCTCAACACCACGATCACGCCGGACATGCTGCCGCTGATCGACCTGACCCAACCGGATATCGACCGCATCGTCGCGCAGGTTCCAGGAGGGGTGGCGAATATCCAGGATATCTACGCGCTGTCGCCGTTGCAGGACGGCATTCTGTTCCATCATCTGCTCGCGGCGGACGGCGATCCGTATCTGATGGTGGCGCGAATGCGCTTCGCGGACCGCGCCCTGATGGATCGCTACATCGACGCGGTGCAGCAGGTCGTCGATCGCCACGACATCCTGCGCACCGCCTTCGTCTGGGATGGCTTGTCCGTTCCGGCCCAGGTGGTGTGGCGGCAGGCGCCGCTCAGCGTCGCGGATATCGAGCTCGATCCAGCGGACGGACCTGCCGTCGAACAACTGACCCGGCGGTTCGATCCCCGTCGGTATCGAATGGACCTCACCCGAGCGCCACAACTCCAGTTCGTCGCGGCCAGGGAGCCCGAGACCGGGAGCTGGCTGTTGCTGGTGCTGCAGCATCACCTGACCGGGGATCATTCCACGGTGGAGATTCTGCAGGCCGAGATCGAGGCCGTCCTGGCCGGGCGTTGGAGTGATCTGGGGCCGGCGCACCCGTTCCGCAACCTGGTGGCCCAGGCCCGTTTCGGCGTGTCGCAGGATGAGCATGAGCGCTTTTTTCGCGAGATGCTCTCCGAGATGGAAGAGCCGACCACGCCGTTCGGTCTTGCCGACGTGCATCTCGACGGCAGCGATATCGATGAAGCGCACCGGATGCTGCCGCAAAGCCTCAATGACCGGCTGCGCGTCCAGGCGCGGCGGCTGGGTGTCAGCCTTGCCAGCCTGTGTCATCTCGCATGGGGGCAGGTGATCGCCCGCACCGCCGGGCGCGAGCGGGTGGTGTTCGGAACCGTTCTGTTTGGACGCATGCAGTCAGGAAGCGGCGCCGATCGAGCCATGGGGATGTTTATCAACACCCTCCCCTTGCGGTTGGATCTCGACGGAACCGGGGTCGAGGAGAGCGCGCGACGGGCTCACGCAAGATTGGCCGGGCTGCTGCGCCACGAACATGCCTCGCTGGCTCTGGCCCAACGCTGCAGCGGCGTGGCCTCGCCAGCCCCCCTGTTCAGCGCGCTCCTGAACTATCGCCACAACAGCATGCCGAACGCCGGGACGACCGGTCTGACGGCGGGGATCGAGTGGCTCGGCGCAGAGGAACGGACGAACTATCCCTTCGGCCTGTCAGTGGAGGATTTCGGCGATGCGCTAGGCTTGACCGCGCAGGCTGTCAGGCCGCTCGCACCGGATTGGATCTGCGCGGCCATGCAACGGGTGCTGGAGGCCATGGCTGATGCGCTCGAGCGTGCGCCTGGAACCCCGGTGCGCGACCTTGACCTCCTGGATGTGGAGGAGCGGTCCCGTCTGCTGTCGGGTTGGAACGGGACGGATCGGGCGGTGTCTGGCGGGACGGTGCCGGATCTGTTCGAGGCGCAGGTGCGCCGGACACCGGATGCGGTGGCGCTGGAGCATGGCGGTGAGGTGGTGAGCTATGCGGAGCTGAACCGCCGTGCGAACCGGCTGGCGCATGTGCTGATCGGCCGGGGGATCGGCCCGGAGAGCGTGGTGGGGATAGCGCTGCCGCGTTCGGTGTCGATGGTGGTGTCGGTGCTGGGTGTGCTGAAGGCGGGGGCCGCATACCTGCCGCTGGACCCGGAGTATCCGGCGGACCGGCTGGGCTACATGGTGTCGGATGCGGGCCCGGTCTGCGTGATCGGTTCAGGGGCGGA
>NZ_JBFRHF010000071.1:0-2725 GCF_052115705.1 Inquilinus sp. 2KB_23
GGTCCCTCCTCCAGCCGGAACAGGAACCACAGACGCTGCTGCGCATACGACAACGGCAGCCGCTCCGGACGCACCTGCCGCGCCAGGCCCGCCCGTCCCGGCCGCGCCGTGCCCAGCCGCTCCGCAAGCCCCGACACCGTCGGCGCCTCGAACAGGCTCCGGATCGTCACCTCGACCCCCAGGCTCGACCGGATCCGTCCGATCAGGTGGGTCGCCAGCAGCGAATGACCGCCGTGATCGAAGAACCCGTCGTCGATCCCCACCCGCTCCAGACCCAGCACCTCCGCGAACAGGCCGCACAGGATCTCTTCCTGCGCCGTCCGCGCCACCCGGCCACCGGCCGACACCCGCTCCGGCGCCGGCAGTGCCTTGCGATCGAGCTTGCCGTTCGGCGTCAGCGGCAATGCCTCCAGCACCACCACCGCCGACGGCACCATGTGCTCCGGCAGGCGCTGCCCCACATGCCGGCGCAGATCCGCCCCATCAGGCGAGGTGCCCGACGCCGCCACCACATAGCCCACCAGCTGCTTCTGACCCGGATGGTCCTCCCGCGCGATGACGGCGGCGTGGGCCACGGCGGGATGGCTGCCGAGCGCCGCCTCGATCTCCCCTGGCTCGATCCGGAACCCGCGGATCTTCACCTGCTCGTCCGCACGGCCCTGGTACTCCAGCTCTCCATCCGGCCGCCAACGCGCCACATCTCCCGTCCGGTACATCCGCTCCCCAGGACCTCCGAACGGACACGCCACGAACCGCTCCGACGTCAGGCCCGGCCGGTTGAGGTAGCCGCGGGCAAGACCCGCTCCAGCCACATACAGCTCCCCCGACACCCCCACCGGAACCGGCTGCAATCCTCCGTCCAGCACGTACACCGCGAGGTCGGGGATCGGCTCACCGATCAGACTGCCGGCGCCGCCGGCGACCAAACTCTGGCTCAGCCTCCTGTGGGTGACATGAACGGTTGTCTCCGTGATCCCGTACATGTTGACGAGGATCGGAGCGTCGTCCGGATGCCTGCGATACCACGGGGCCAGCCTTTCGAGATCGAGCGCCTCTCCCCCGAACACGATGCAGCGGAGGGAGAGCGCCTGCCGGGAGGTAGGCTCGTCGCTTTCGGCCTGCATCAGCTGGTAGAAGGCGGATGGAGTCTGGTTGAGAACTGTCACTTTCTCCCGGGCGAGCAGATCCCGGAACTCGACCGGAGAACGACTGACGGCGAAGGGCACCACCACCAGGCGCCCGCCGCGCAGGAGCGCCCCCCAGATTTCCCAGACCGAGAAGTCGAACGCGTAGGAGTGGAACAGCGTCCAGACGTCATCCGCCCCCGGGCTGAACCAATGGTCCGTGGCATCGAAGAGCCGTACGACATTGCGATGCGGGACCAGCACGCCCTTGGGGCGTCCGGTGGAGCCGGAGGTGTAGATCACATAGGCCGGGTGCCCGGGCCGCAGCCGCGCCGTCCGCTCCCCGTCACCGGGATCGTGCTCAGGCGCCGCCGACAGCACCGGATCCTCCAGCCGCAGGACCGGCACGGGGCTTCCCGCAGGGATCGCTGAAACCGCCGTTCCCGTCGTGATGATGCAGCGCGGCCCGGCATCCTCGAGCATATATCCCAGGCGCTCCGGCGGATACTCCGGGTCCAGCGGCAGATACGCTGCCCCCGCCTTCAACACAGCCAGCACCGACACGACCATCGACACCGACCGCGGCACGGCGAGCGCCACGATGTCCTCGGGACCCACGCCTCTCGAGATCAGCACATGCGCCAGGCGGTTCGCCCGGCGGTTCAACTCGGCGTAACTCACCGATTCCGCGCCGAGAACCAGCGCCACCGCATCCGGCGTCCGGCGCACCTGCGCCTCGAACAGATCCGGCACCGTCTCAACGGACACCGCCTGCCCCGCCGCATTCCACCCCGGCAGCAGCCGAGCCCGCTCCTCGACACCCAGCAGGTCGATGGTACCGACGGCACGTGTGGGATCGGAGATGATGGCGTCGAGTACGCGTTGCAGACGGGTGGCGATCGCCTCCACGGCCTCGCGTTCGAACAGGTCCGGGCGAAAGCCGAAGCGCAGCTGGATCTGCTCCCCAGGCAGAACGAGCAGTCCGAGCGGATAATGCGAGACGTCGCCACCGAAGCCCTCCGCTTGAGCCACGGAGAGGCCGGAGATCGCCCGCTCGCCCGCCGCTGCAGTCGGATAGTTTTCGAAGACGAGGAGTGTGTCGAAGAGGTCGGGGAAGCCGGCGACCTGCTGGATGCGGGTGAGGCCGAGATGCTGGTGGGCGAGCAGGCGGGACTGTTCGTCCTGCAGCCGGACCAGCAGCGCTTGCAGCGGCTCCGCCGGACGCAGCCGCAAGCGCAGCGGCAGCGTGTTGATCAGCAGCCCCACCATGGCCTCGATCCCGGGCAGCTCCGCCGGCCGTCCCGACACCGTCACGCCGAACACCACGTCGTCCCGTCCGGTCAGACGCCCCAGCAGGATGCCCCAGGCCCCCTGCACCAGCGTGTTCACCGTCAGCCCGAGCCGGCGGGCCTGCCGCGTCAGCGCCGACGTCTGCTCCGTTGTCAGCGCCACCGACACCGTCTCCGGCATCGTCGCCGCCGTCGGCCGCCTCGGTGCCAGCCGCGTCGGTTCCTCCAGACCCTGCAGCGCCTCCCGCCACGCCGCCTCCGCCGCTGGCCCGTCCTGCCGCCGCAGCCAGTCCAGGTAGTCCCGGAACGGCG
>NZ_JBFRHF010000072.1:0-2487 GCF_052115705.1 Inquilinus sp. 2KB_23
GGTGTCGGGTGTCGCTGGAGGCGGTGGGGACATCGTTCCGGGGCTGGGCCCGGCATCTGGCCCGGGAGGGGAGCGAAGGGAAGCGAGCCGGAGAGCTGGAGCTGTGGCGGTCGATGCTGGCGGGGGGAGAGGCGCTGTTGTCGCGTCGGCCGCTGGATCCGGAGCGGGACCGGGTGCGGACGGCAGGGCATCTGCGTCTGGCGCTGCCGCCGGGGTTGACGGAGGCGGTGCTGACGCGGTCTGCGGGCCTGGTACAGGGCGGGATCAACGACGTGCTGCTGACGGGGTTCTGCCTGGCGGTGCTGGACTGGCGCCGAGGGCTGGGCCGGGGATCGGCGACGTCGGTTCTGGTGGATCTGGAGGGGCATGGGCGAGAGGCGGATGCGCCGGGATTGGACCTGTCGCGGACGGTGGGCTGGTTCACGAGCCAGTACCCGGTGCGTCTGGATGCGGGCGGGGTGGACCTGCGGGATGCGGTGTCGGGGGGTGCGTCGCTGGGAACGGCGCTGAAGCGGATCAAGGAGCAGTTGCGGCGGCTGCCGGATGGGGGTCTGGGCTACGGCGTGCTGCGGTACCAGGATGGAAGGGGCGAGGAGGCGCTGTCGGGGTTTGCGGCGCCGCAGATCGGCTTCAACTACCTCGGGCGGTTCGCGGTGCCGGAGGATGCGGATTGGAGCCTGGCGCCGGAGTGGGGTGCGCTGGGCGGTGGCGACCCTGAGATGCCGCTGGCGCATGGGCTGTCGGTGGATGCGGTGACATGGGACCGGCCGGCGGGACCGGAGCTGGTGGCGCACTGGTCATGGGCGTCAGGGCTGTACGGGGAGGATGAGGTCCGGGATCTGGCGGAGGGATGGTTCCGGCTGCTGGAGCGGCTGATGKCCTATGCCGGAGAGGTGGGCAGCGTGGGGCTGACGCCGTCGGAYCTGCCGCTGGTGGAGCTCGACCAGGCCACCATCGAACGGCTCGAAGCCGAGTTGAGGAGCKCGCGTTAATGGCCGGAGTGATCGAGGACATCCTGCCGCTGACGCCGCTGCAGGAAGGGCTGCTGTTCCATGGGYTGTAYGAYGAGGAGGGGCCGGACGCGTATCTGGTGCAGATGACGTTCGACCTGGCCGGCCGGCTGGACGCACCGSTTCTGGGACGGTCGGCGCGCAAGCTGCTGGCGCGGCATGCGAATCTGCGGGCGGCGTTCCGGCATGGCGGCCTGGAGCGGCCGGTGCAGGTGATCCTGCGCGCGGCGGAGCCGTCCTGGACGGAGCTGGACCTGTCGGGCCTCGGCGAGGCAGAGCGGGAGGCGGCGCTGGCGGATGCGCTGGCGTCGGACCGCAGCCACCGCTTCGATCTCGGGCAGGGGCCGCTGATCCGGTTCATGCTGATCCGGCTGGGACCGGAACGGCACCGGCTGGTGATCACCAACCACCACATTCTGCTGGACGGCTGGTCGACGCCGCTGCTGCTGCGGGAATTGTTCGCGCTGTACCGGGCGGGAGGCTCCGGGGAGGGGCTGCCGCGGGTGACGCCGTTCCGGGACTACCTGGACTGGCTGCGGCGGCAGGACGGGCCAGCGGCGGAGGCGGCGTGGCGGGAGGCGCTGCAGGGTCTGGAGGAACCGACGCGGCTGGCACCGAGGCGGCCGACGGCGGCGACGATGCCGGAGACGGTGTCGGTGGCGCTGACAACGGAGCAGACGTCGGCGCTGACGCGGCAGGCCCGCCGGCTCGGGCTGACTGTGAACACGCTGGTGCAGGGGGCCTGGGGCATCCTGCTGGGGCGCCTGACCGGACGGGACGACGTCGTGTTCGGGGTGACGGTGTCGGGGCGGCCGGCGGATCTGCCCGGGATCGAGGCCATGGTGGGGCTGCTGATCAACACGCTGCCGCTGCGCTTGCGGCTGCGTCCGGCGGAGCCGCTGCAAGCGCTGCTGGCCCGGCTGCAGGACGAACAGTCCCGCCTGCTCGCCCACCAGCATCTCGGCCTCACCCGCATCCAGCAGATCGCCGGCTTCCCCGACCTCTTCGATACACTCCTCGTCTTCGAAAACTATCCGTTGGATCGGAATCCGCCGGAGCTTGCCGACAGCGGATTGGAGCTCACCTCGGCGCTTGTTCGGGACGCATCGCATTACCCGCTGATGTTGCAGGTTCTACCCGGCGAGCGCCTGCAACTTCGCCTCGACCACCGCCCCGACCTGTTCGACCGGGACACGGCGGCGGCGCTGGTGTCGCGGCTGGTGCGGCTTCTGCGCTCGGTGGTGTCGGATCCATCGCAGTCGGTGGGCCGGATCGAGCTTCTGGATGCGGAGGAGCGGTCCCGTCTGCTGTCGGGTTGGAATGGGACGGATCGGGCGGTGCCTGGCGGGACGGTGCCGGATCTGTTCGAGGCGCAGATGCGCCGGACGCCGGATGCGGTGGCGCTGGAGCATGGCGGTGAGGTGGTGAGCTATGCGGAGCTGAACCGCCGTGCGAACCGGCTGGCGCATGTGCTGAT
>NZ_JBFRHF010000073.1:0-1985 GCF_052115705.1 Inquilinus sp. 2KB_23
AGCGGAAACACCAACGCCTACCGCCGCACCAAAGGCGGCAGACCCGAGATCAAACGCGCCCTCTTCATGGCCGCAATGGCCGCCAGCAACCATCACCCCACACTCAGGCCCTTCTTCCTCAAACTCCTCGCCAACGGCAAAAAGAAGCTCGTCGCCCTCACTGCCCTCATGCGCAAGCTCGTCATCATCGCCAACGCAAAACTCAGACAAGAACATCAACTGAGTTGATGACGGGTTGGGTAGTGAGGGGGCGGCCCCATCCGTCACCCGGTGTCCGGCGCCTCCGGCTTGTCTCTCTTGAACCCGAAGACCATCGGGCTGAGCCCGAGCGACCGGCAGAGGCGGTGGGCCGCGGTGGCGATGGTCTCGGTGTCGAGCATCTCGATCACATCGGGCTCCTGCAGCCGCACCGCCAGACCGGCCCGGAGTGCCGGAATCCAGGCGGGATCGGCGCATTCCGCAAAGTCGCGCTCGACCGCGGCGGTCACCGCCTTCCGGCGCTTGGCCCGGATCGCCTGGATCTCCGCCGGGCTGCCCGCCGGCCGCCTGGGGCGCGGCGTCGCCGGCCATTCCCCGCCGCGCCAGCGCTGCCAGGTCTCGGACAGGCCGAGGCCGCAGGCCACCCCCGCCATCACCGACCCCACCGGCCGGTCCTCGACCCGGACGTCCTGGTCCTCGTAGAGCCCGTCGACCCGCTCCTCGAGATCGTCCTTCAGGGCGTTGAAGCGGCCCTCATCCTCGATCTCCTCGCAGATCATGTCCTGCAGCGTGTCCTGGACCTCGTCGCGGTGGCGGTCGCGGCGGGCCTTGCGGGCGGCCAGGCGGTCGGGGGTCTCGGCCCGGTCCTGGGCGCACAGCTTGTCGGCGGTGCGGGCGCGCTGGGCCAGGGATTGCTGCACCGTGCGGGCGAAGCGGTTGAACGCCAGCCCGGCCTCGCGCGCCTCGGCCCTGGCCGCCACTGCTTCGTCGGACTGGGGCCCGGCGGCCTTCGCCCGGGCAAGCTGGGCCTGGGCGTCGAGGGCGCGGGCGCCCTCGCCTTCGACCAGCTGCAGGCTGATCGCGACGATGCGGGTGAGCACCTCCATCTGCTGCAGCGCGAGGCTGCGGCAGTGGGCCTGGATGTCGAAACCTTCTGGTGGCGTTTTCATGGAACATATCATGAACGAGTCGCGCCAGTTAACACAATGCACATTGTGTTAATGCCCAGTGAACATCTTGTTCATCCGGCCGCCGATTGCCTCTTCCGTTTACGGGAGAGGTAATTTGAGCGGTTGCTTGGCTCCCCGTCCCAGCCCCTCAAGAGGGGGAGCCCGACGCGTGAGTCCGGTCGTGGCCGTCTAGGCGTCGGGCTTGAACGCGCAGCCCAGTTCCACCATCCGGCGGCGCAGCACCAGCAGGTCGCGCCAGACGTCGCGCTTCATGCCGGGCTGCCGCAGGATGAAGGCGGGGTGGTAGATCGGCATGGTCGGCACCGGCGCCGGCAGGTCGGGGAAGGACCGATCGTACCAGCGGCCGTGAATCCGGGTGATGCCCTCGCGCGTCGCCAGCAGCGCCGCGGCCGAGGTGCCGCCGGCGCAGAGCACGATCTTCGGCTTCTTCAGCGCGACATGGCGTTCGATGAAGGGCAGCGAGATCGCGATCTCCGCCGCGTTGGGCTGGCGGTTGCCGGGCGGGCGCCAGTTGACGATGTTGGTGATGTAGACCGTGGTGCGGTCCAGCCCGATCGCCGCCAGCATGCGGTCCAGCAGCTTGCCCGACTGGCCGACGAAGGGCTTGCCCAGCCGGTCCTCCTCCGCCCCCGGCGCCTCGCCGACGATCATGATGTCGGCCTCCGGGTTGCCGTCGGCGAACACCATCTGGGTCGCCGTCGCCTTCAGGCCGCAGCCGTCGAAGGCGGCCAGCGCCGCCGCCAGCTCGTCCAGCGTGTTGCAGCCGGCGGCGATGCGGCGGGCGTCGCCGGTGGCGGCGTCGCTGCCCGGCAGCAC
>NZ_JBFRHF010000074.1:0-1827 GCF_052115705.1 Inquilinus sp. 2KB_23
CCGCGCGCTGCCCGCACCGGACTTCTCCCCCGCCAGCCGCCGCGAGCCCTCCACGCCCCAGGAAGCGATCCTCTGCACCCTCTTCGCCGAGGTCCTCGGCCTCGACCGCATCGGCCCGGACGACAGCTTCTTCGACCATGGCGGACATTCCCTGCTCGCCACACGCCTCGCCTCCCGCCTCCGCGCCACCCTCGGCCGCGAACTCCCCATCCGCGCCCTGTTCGATGCCCCCTCTCCCGCCGCCCTGGCCCTCCGCCTCGACGCCGACGCCTCTGCCCGCCTGCCCCTACGGCCGCAGCCCCGCCCGGACGAGGTCCCGCTGTCCTTCGCCCAGTTGCGTCTCTGGTTCCTCGCCCAGCTCGACGGCCCCAGCCCCGCCTACAACATTCCGCTGGCGCTGCGCCTCGACGGGCCTCTCGATCCCAAGGCCTTGGCCGTGGCCCTGGCCGATGTGGCGGCCCGCCACGAGAGCCTGCGCACTCTCCTGGCCGACAGCGCCGACGGCCCGTTCCAGCACATTCTCGACCCGGACCAGGCGCAGCTCGACCTGACGCTGATCGACACCGCCGAGGCCGAGCTCCCGGCCAGGCTCGAACAGGCCGCCCGCCACGGCTTCGACCTCGCCCGAGAGCTCCCGCTTCGTGCTTGTCTCTTCCGCCTCGCCCCCGAGGCCCATGTCCTGCTCCTGCTCCTCCACCACATCGCCGGCGACGGCTGGTCCCTCGCCCCGCTGCTGCGCGACCTCGCCCTGGCCTACGCTGCCCGCCGCCAGGGCCACGCCCCCGCCTGGACCCCGCTCCCCGTCCAGTACGCCGACTACACCCTCTGGCAGCGCGAGCTCCTCGGCGAGGAGGCCGATCCCGACAGCGAGATCGCCCGACAGCGCGCCTTCTGGCTCGACACCCTCGCCGGCCTGCCCGAGGAGCTGACCCTCCCCACCGACCGGCCTCGCCCCGCCCGATCCAGCCAGCGCGGCGATACCCTCCCCCTCGCCCTCGATGCCGCCCTGCACCGCCGCCTCCTCGCCCTCGCCCGAGATCACGGCACCACCCTCTTCATGGTGCTCCAGGCCGGCCTCGCCACGCTGCTCTCCCGCCTCGGCTGCGGCTCCGACATCCCCCTCGGCAGTCCCATCGCCGGCCGCACCGACCATGCCCTAGACGATCTCGTCGGCCTCTTCGTCAACACCCTGGTGCTCCGCACCGACACCTCGGGCAACCCCAGCTTCACCGAGCTCCTCGCCCGCGTCCGCGACATCGATCTCGCTGCCTACGCCCACCAGGACCTACCCTTCGAACGCCTGGTCGAGCTCCTCAACCCGGCACGATCGACCGCCCGCCATCCCCTGTTCCAGGTCATGCTGGCGCTGCAGAACACCACCGCTCCCAGCCTCGACCTGACCGGCCTCAGTGTCTCTTCGCTACCGGTCGGCACCGGCACCACCAAGTTCGACCTCACCCTCGCCTTCGCCGAGCAGCGTGCCCCGGACGGCACCCCTCTCGGGCTCGAGGGCCAGGTCGAGTTCGCCTGCGACCTGTTCGACCGCACCACGGTCGCCGCCCTGGCCCGGCGCCTCGTCCGCCTGCTCCAGGCCGCCGCCRCCGATCCCGGACAGCGCATCGGCAGCATCGAYCTCCTCGATCCCGACGAGCGCCGGACCATCCTCGTCGAATGGAACGACACCGCACGCCCCGTCCCCCAGGCCACCCTGCCCGAGCTGTTCGAGGCCCAGGCCGCCCGCTCCCCCGACGCCGTCGCCCTGGTGTTCGAGGACCAGGCCCTCACCTATGCCGGCCTCAACGCCCAGGCCAACCGCCTCGCCCACCG
>NZ_JBFRHF010000075.1:0-1798 GCF_052115705.1 Inquilinus sp. 2KB_23
GGCCAGCATCGCGCGCAGCCGGCGCGACAGCAGCGGCGCCGCCGGCCGCGCCAGCCCGGCCCCGATCAGCGCCAGGCGGAACAGCCGCGGCCGCGGCAGGATGGTGGCCAGCAGCGCCCGGAGGGCGCGGTCGCGCAGCGGCCGGCGATAGGTCTCCTCCACCACCGCGCGGCCGTGGTCGACCAGATGCATGTAGTGCACGCCGGACGGGCAGGTGGTCATGCAGGCGAGGCAGGACAGGCAGCGGTCGAGATGCTTGGCGACGCTGGCCGGCGCCGGGCCGCCCGTCTCCAGCATCGACTTGATCTGGTAGATGCGGCCGCGCGGGCTGTCGAGCTCGTCGCCCAGCACCTGGTAGGTCGGGCAGGTGGCGAGGCAGAAGCCGCAATGCACGCAGGCGCGCAGGATCTTCTCCGATTCCGCCGTGTCGGCATCGGCCAGCTGCGCCAGCGAAAAATGTGTCTGCACCCGAACCCTCCATCGCTGCGCGACACTAGCCTGCGGCCCGGCGCGAAGGGAACCCGGCGGACACTGTGATCCGCATTGTCAACCGGCATGGGGGTTAGTAGGCTCGCCTGAACGCGCCGCAGCAGACGGCGCCGAAGACAGGAGGCCGTTGATGAAGATCATGCGGATGCGCCACGCCCTGCCCGTCGCCCTGTTCCTGGCCGGGCCGGCCATTTCGGGCGCCGCACCGGCCGGCGGGCTGGTGATCCAGGACATCGCGCTGGGGCAGACGCCGCAGCAGGCCTCGGCCTATTCCGGCCAGGCCGTGGCCTTCGAGGCGGCGCGCTGGACCGGGCTGGTGGCCGCAGCGCGGCCGGACAGCGACACGCTGCTGCTGCAGTTCACCCCGCCCGAGCAGGGCAACAAACTATACTCCGTCGCCGAGACCCTGCACCTCGACGCCAGCGGGCCGCGCACGGCCAAGGCGGCGCTGGCCCCGCTGCAGGCCCGCTTCGGCGATCCGTCGGCGGTGTACGACCAGGCCGGCAAGCAGGTCGCGATCTGGCGCTTCGTCGACGGCAAGCCGGCGGGGGCCAGCGTCGATATCGCCTCGGACTGCTCGCCCTATGCCGCGACCACCCTGGCCGGGGTTCGGCCGATCGGCTGGCCGGCGCCGTGCGGCGAGATGGTGTTCGCGACGGTGGAGCTGGCGGCGGACGGCACGCCAACCTTGATGCGGGTCAGCCACGCCGATACCAATGCGGCGCAGGCGCTGCAGCCGCGCCGCGGCGAGCCCTACGCGCATCTGGCGAAGGCGGCGCCTTAGGCAGGGAAGGAGGGCACGGTCCCCGAGGATCGCGCCCCCTCTCAGGCCGCCTCAGGCCGCGCTGCTGCGGCCGGCGATGACGCGGTAGATGATCAGCAGCACGATCGCCCCGACCACGCCCAGGGCGAACTTCCCGAACCCGCCTTCCGGAGCGATCCCGAACTGCTGCCCGAGCCAACCGCCGACGAAGGACCCGGCGATGCCCAGCAGGATGGTGATGATGAACCCGCCCGGGTCGCGCCCGGGCATCAGGAATTTCGCGACCAGGCCGATCACGAAGCCGATGATGATGGTGATGATGATGCCCATGGTGCTCCCCCGAAAGTGTCGCGCTTCAGCATAACCCGCAATCAGGCCCGAGGTTGCCGATCCTGTTTCAGGCGGTCATCCGGCCGGGCGACAGGATGCCCCGGGGATCGAAGGCGTCGCGCACGCGCCGGTTGAGCGCCTCCAGCGCCGGCGGCTGCGGCTCGAACACCGGCACCGCGGCGCGCAGCCCGGCCGGCGCCCGTACCAGGGTGGCGT
>NZ_JBFRHF010000076.1:0-1282 GCF_052115705.1 Inquilinus sp. 2KB_23
GGCGTGGAGGGCTCGCGGCGGCTGGCGGGGGAGAAGTCCGGTGCGGGCAGCGCGCGGCGGTCGAGCTTGCCGTTGGGAGTGAGGGGGAGGGCATGGAGGAGGACGACGGCGGCCGGGACCATGTGCTCGGGGAGCAGCGTGGCCAGGTGGCGGCGGAGCTCGGCCGGGTCGGGGGCGGCGGCGGGGGCGGCGACCACATAGCCGACGAGCTGCCTGTGTCCGGGCTGATCCTCGCGGGCGATGACGGCGGCCTGGGCGACGGCGGGATGGGCGGTGAGGGCGGCCTCGATCTCGCCGGGCTCGATGCGGAAGCCGCGGATCTTGAGCTGGTGGTCGGCGCGGCCTAGGAAGTCGAGGACGCCGTCGGGGCGCCAGCGGGCGAGGTCGCCGGTGCGGTACATGCGGGCGCCGGGAGGCCCGAAGGGGCAGGCGACGAAGCGCTCGGCGGTCAGGCCCGGGCGGTTGAGATAGCCCCGCGCCAGACCTGCCCCCGCGATGTACAGCTCCCCCGGCACTCCCACAGGCACCGGACGAAGACCTGCGTCGAGCACGCGGACGTGATAGTTCGCCAAGGGACGGCCTATCGGAGGATCCCCGGCGGAAGCGTTTTCGATCCTGGCGGTCGTGGCCCAGATCGTCGCTTCGGTTGGACCGTAGAGATTGACGACGTTGTTCCCGGATGCTTCGGCCAATTGCCCGGCCAATCGCCGTGGCAAAATCTCGCCGCCGACGAGAATCTGCAGGCCGGCCAGAACCTGTGGCCGGGTTTCGAGCAGACCCTGCCAATAAGTTGGAGTGGCTTGCAGGACGGTTGCGCCACACGACGCGATGAGCTGCGCAATCGCTATGGGGTCTCGTATTGTCTCGTGGCCGGCAAGGATAATCCGGGCGCCGCGGATCAGCGGCAGGAACAACTCCAGGCCAGCAATGTCGAAGCCGATGGTGGTAGCAGCCAACAGCCGGTCGTCCGGAGTGAGGGGGATCTGGGCCGTAATGGCAGCCAGGAAGGCATCGAGGTTCCTGCGCGAGACCGCCACGCCCTTTGGAGTTCCGGTGGAGCCGGAGGTGTAGATGAGATAGGCGGGGTGGAGGGGTTGGAGGGGGTGCAGGCGGGTGTCGTCGGTGGGGTTGGTGTCGGGGGAGCGTTCGAGCTGGGCGAGGAGTGCGGTGTCGTCGAGGCGGAGGAGCGGGGCGGTGTCGGGCAGGGCGCGGCCGGCGGTGCCGGCGGTGAGGACGAGCCTGGGGTCGGCGTCCTTGAGCATGAAGGCGAGGCGCTCGGGGG
>NZ_JBFRHF010000077.1:0-1273 GCF_052115705.1 Inquilinus sp. 2KB_23
GCCCACAGCTGTCCGGTTTAGTTTCAGGCCCATAGGAGCATCAATTGGTCTGGATTGGAGACGAGGATAGGGTCGGGTTGGAGCAGGAGGTCGATGCGCCTGCGCTGCATGAGGTTGACGCGGACCAGACGGGCGAAGGCGAGCGGTGATTTGACCAAGCTTTGCGCCGCCTGGGCGAGCCGCAGCAGCAGGAAGGCGATCAGGGCGACGGCGATGTGGATGCGCACGGCATTCTCCGAGCGCCCGACGAAGCGGGTGATCTTGAGGGTCTGCTTGACCCAGCGGAAGAACAGCTCGATGGCCCAGCGGCGTTTGTAGAGATCGGCGATCTCCTGGGCAGTCGCATCGAGATCGTTGGACAGGATCCGCAGCACCTTGCCGGTGTCGATGCGCAGGCGGATCTCGCGCACCGCATCGGCCATGGGGTTGCGGCGGCTGCCGGCTTGGCGGGCGGGAAGGAAGCCGATGCGGTCGGACAGGATGGTGCCGGCTTCCGGCACCGGCAGTTCCTCGACCAGGGTGAGCTTGGTGTGGGTCTTGAAGCGGGTGACGATACGGCAGCCTGCGGCATCGAGTTCGGCCCACCAGCTATAGTCGTAGTAGCCGAGGTCGAAGACGTAGGTGGCGCCGGCCTCGATCGGCATCGCCTGGGCGGCGGTGATGTCGTTGACCTTGGCCGGGGTGACGGAGAGATAGACCGGGCAGTCGGCGTCCGGATCGTAGATCACATGGGCCTTCACCCCGCACACGCCGGCACTGAAGCGGGCCCAGCTGCTCAGGGCGCTCAGCCGCAGGCTGGTTGCGTCGATGAGATAGGTGGTGCCGTCGAGCTCGCGCCGGAGCCCGCGATGCGTCTGGCCGATCAGCAGACCGAGCAGCCCGGTGAACACCTCGTGGGGCCGCACTGCGTTGGCGTCCGACAGCGTCGAGCGCGCCACCGTTTCGGCACCCAGGTGGTAGAGCCGTGCCGAATGGCTCTGCAGCGTACCGACGATCTCGCGCAGGCTCTGTGCCCCGGACAGCTGGCCGTACACGAGCGCGATCAACTGTGTCTTGCTCGGCAAGCTGCGCACCCGGAAATCGGCGCCATGCTGCTCGACCAGCCCCTCGAAGCCGGCCCAAGGAACGTGCTTCAGAAGATCGTGGAACACGCTATTCTTGTGCTGCATGGCGTTGCCCTTTGCTGTCCCGAAACGTTGCCAGACGTTCGAGATCCAGCAGAATCAACGCCATGCACCTTGTCCACAAAACTCAACCGGACACTCGTGGGTCA
>NZ_JBFRHF010000078.1:0-1123 GCF_052115705.1 Inquilinus sp. 2KB_23
GGCCGCGGCGCTGCGCCCGGCGCCGGGGCAGGGCGCGGCGGCCCGGGATCTGCTGGCGCTGCTGGCCGGCGGCGACCTGGTGCAGCCGGGCACCGCCCGCAAGCTGCAGGACCCGCTCAGCTTCCGCTGCGCGCCCTCAGTGCTGGGCTCGGGGTTCGCGGCCCTGGCGGCGGCGCGGCAGGCGGTGGAACTGGAGCTCTCCAGCGCCGGCGACAACCCGGCTGTCATCGCCGAGGATGCGGTGGCGCTGCCCAACGCCAATTTCGACCCGACCCATCTCGCTTTGGCCTTCGAGGCGCTGGGCGCGGCGCTGGCCCGGGTGGCGGCGGTGTCGGCGGCGCGGATCATGAAGCTGATGTCGCCGGCCTCCAGCGACCTGCCGCGCTTCCTGGCGCCGGTGCAGGACGGCAGCGCCGGCTACGGCCCGGTGCAGAAGACCGCGGCCGCGCTGGTGGCGGAGATCGGCCATCTCGCGGCGCCGATGCCGGTGGTGGTGCTGGCGGTGGCCGACGGGGTCGAGGACTACGCCACCATGGCGACCGCGACGGTGGGCAAGACCGGCGAGATCGTCGCGCGGCTGCGGCTGCTGGCGGCGGTCGAGCTGGTCGTCGCCGCCCAGGCGGTCGACCTGCGCCCCGGCATCCGGCTCGGGACGGGCAGCGCCGCGATCCACATGGCGGTGCGGGCGCTGGTGCCGCGGCTGGAGGCGGATCGGCCGGCCGCGCCCGACATCGCGGCGGTCACCGCCTTCATTGCCGAGGGTGGGCTGGAGCCGATCCTGGGCTAAGGACCGCGCCGCGCGTTGCTTCTCCCGCCACCTTTTCCGTCATTGCGAGCGCAGCGAAGCAATCCATCGGGCAGCCCGTGCGGGACCATGGATTGCTTCGTCGGCTTCGCCTCCTCGCAATTGTCTGTTGGAAAGAGGGTAGAAAGGATCATTCCGCGAGAGCGGGATGCCCCGGTCCGGGTGGCCACCCGGACCGGGGCGCGGAAAGACAGACCGCCTCGCAATCGGGCTCGACGCCCGTCGTCATCCGGGTCGTCTTTCCGCTTCCCTGGCCACGCTTGATGAGTTGAAGGGGCCTCTTCGTCCCACCGGCGAACGCCCGCAGACAATCACAAG
>NZ_JBFRHF010000079.1:0-1106 GCF_052115705.1 Inquilinus sp. 2KB_23
CCCGGCGCCGCCACCACCAGCGTGGCGCCGGTCATCAGCGGCCAGAAGAACTCCCACACCGACACGTCGAACCCGTAGGGCGTCTTCTGCAGCACACGGTCCGACGGGCCCAATCCGTATTCCGCCTGCATCCACTGCAGCCGGTTCAGCAGACCGGCATGGCTGTTGCCTACGCCCTTCGGCTTGCCGGTCGAACCCGAGGTAGTGATGCAATAGGCCAGCGTCTCCGGATGGATCGCCACGCCGGGTGCCTGCTCCGGCTGCTGCGACAAGTCCCAGCGGTCCAGGGCAAGGATGTCGACGCCGTCGATCTCCGGCAGCCGCTCGGCCAGATGCGCCTGGGTCAGCACCAGCCGCAACCCGGCATCGCCGATGGTCCCGGCCATACGGTCGCGCGGATGCTCCGGGTCCAGCGGCAGGTAGGCACCCCCTGCCTTCAGGATCCCCAGCAGCCCCACCACCAGTTCGACCGACCGCTCCGCCGCCACGCCCACCAGCACGTCCGGGCCGACGCCCCGAGCGATCAGCGCATGCGCCAGGCGGTTGCTGCGGGCCTCCAGCTCGGCGTAGCTCAGGCGCTCGGTGCCGAACACCAGGGCCTCCGCCTCCGGCGTCGCCTGTGCCTGACGCTCGATCAGCGTCACCACGCTCGGCACGGGCTCGTAGCCATGCTCCGTCGCGTTCCACGCCGTGAGGCTCCGCTGCTCCTCGGCCGTCGGCAGGGCGATCATGCCCAGGACGGCCGCCGCATCCGCCGCGATCCGCTGCAGCAGGGTCTCCAGCTGCCGCATCAGCCGCTCGACCCGGCCGGCCGCCAGCGCATCCCGCCGCCAGCTCCAGCCGATCTCCAGGTCGCTCCCCGCCTGCACCGTCAGCGTCAGCGCGTAGTTCGTCGTCTCGATGTTGGCGACCGGGCCGAACCGCAGGCTGCTCTCGTCGCGCTCCCGCAGCGCCTGGTCCACCGGGTAGTTCTCGAACACCAAGAGGCTGTCGAACAGCGACCGGCCGCCCTGACCCGCCCAGCCCTGGATCTCGTACAAGGGCGTGTGCTCATGCTCCCGCATCGCCACGTTCAGCCCCTGCAGCTGGCGCAGCCAGTCTCCCAC
>NZ_JBFRHF010000080.1:0-1089 GCF_052115705.1 Inquilinus sp. 2KB_23
CCCTCTGCCTCGAACGCTCCATCGACATGGTCGTCGGCCTCCTCGCCACCCTCAAGGCCGGCGCCGCATACCTCCCGCTCGACCCCGCATACCCCCCCGAGCGCCTCGCCTTCATGCTCAAGGACGCCGACCCCAGGCTCGTCCTCACCGCCGGCACCGCCGGCCGCGCCCTGCCCGACACCGCCCCGCTCCTCCGCCTCGACGACACCGCACTCCTCGCCCAGCTCGAACGCTCCCCCGACACCAACCCYACCGACGACACCCGCCTGCACCCCCTCCAACCCCTCCACCCCGCCTATCTCATCTACACCTCCGGCTCCACCGGAACTCCAAAGGGCGTCCTCGTCTCCCATGCCGGCATTCCAAGCCTGATTTACGCTCATCTGACGCTGTTCGACATCCATCAGGGGTGTCGCCTTCTTCAATTCTCGTCGCCAAGCTTCGATGCTGCTGTGTGGGAGATTGTCGTGACGCTGGAGGCCGGAGCGACGTTGGTTATCGCTCCGAGAAAACATCTCCTTGCCGGGGATTCTCTGTCGGCCCTGCTTCAAGAAAATGCCGTTAGCCATGTCGTCCTGCCGCCGGCAGTCCTCGCGACCCTACAAGCGGAGGATGTTCCACAAAGCTGTGCCCTCATCATCGCTGGCGATAGATGTTCTCTGGGCCTGATCAGACAATGGGCGGCTGGACGCCGGGTGTTCAACGCCTATGGTCCGACGGAAACGACGGTATGCGCCACGGCCAGCGCGCCCCTGTCCGAAGCGGTCGATCCGCCGATCGGAGCGCCGATCTGGAACACGCGTGTGTATGTGCTGGACGGTGGGCTGCATCCGGTGCCTGTGGGAGTGCCGGGGGAGCTGTACATCGCGGGGGCGGGTCTGGCGCGGGGCTATCTCAACCGCCCGGGCCTGACCGCCGAGCGCTTCGTCGCCTGCCCCTTCGGGCCTCCCGGCGCCCGCATGTACCGCACCGGCGACCTCGCCCGCTGGCGCCCCGACGGCGTCCTCGACTTCCTAGGCCGCGCCGACCACCAGCTCAAGATCCGCGGCTTCCGCATCGAGCCCGGCGAGATCGAGGCCGCCCTCACCG
>NZ_JBFRHF010000081.1:0-968 GCF_052115705.1 Inquilinus sp. 2KB_23
ATACCCCCCCGAGCGCCTCGCCTTCATGCTCAAGGACGCCGACCCCAGGCTCGTCCTCACCGCCGGCACCGCCGGCCGCGCCCTGCCCGACACCGCCCCGCTCCTCCGCCTCGACGACACCGCACTCCTCGCCCAGCTCGAACGCTCCCCCGACACCAACCCCACCGACGACACCCGCCTGCACCCCCTCCAACCCCTCCACCCCGCCTATCTCATCTACACCTCCGGCTCCACCGGAACTCCAAAGGGAATCTTTGTTTCGCATCAAAATATCAATGTCTTTATTCAGAACATACGACAGCTTAGCGAAGCTAATCAGTACAAAAAATGCAGTTTATTTACATCGATCAATTTTGACGTTTCGATTTATGAAGCATTTACAAGTCTCCTAGAAGGAGGAGAGCTTTGGATTGCACCCGAGCGTGTGAGGTTGGATGGCTTTTCTTTTGCCCATTGGATTACCACGAACAGCATTGAATCCGTCTATGTCCCGCCATTCTTCCTGACGGATTTCGAAGTGGCACTGCGCCAGCCGCAAACTAGACCCAAGCTTCGACGCCTCCTGGTGGGGGTCGAGCCAATTGATGAATCGCTGCTGACCAATCTACAAAGCCGTATCGCAGGGCTGCGCATTCTAAACGGGTACGGCCCGACCGAGACCACGGTCTGCGCCACCGTTTATGATGTTCCTTATGGCTCAGGCGCCAATAGTCCCACTTCCATTGGCCGGCCTCTGCCCAACACGCGTGTGTATGTGCTGGACGGTGGGCTGCATCCGGTGCCTGCGGGAGTGCCGGGGGAGCTGTACATCGCGGGGGCGGGTCTGGCGCGGGGCTATCTCAACCGCCCGGGCCTGACCGCCGAGCGCTTCGTCGCCTGCCCCTTCGGGCCTCCCGGCGCCCGCATGTACCGCACCGGCGACCTCGCCCGCTGGCGCCCCGACGGCGTCCTCGACTTCCTAGGCCGCG
>NZ_JBFRHF010000082.1:0-963 GCF_052115705.1 Inquilinus sp. 2KB_23
CAGGCTCGTCCTCACCGCCGGCACCGCCGGCCGCGCCCTGCCCGACACCGCCCCGCTCCTCCGCCTCGACGACACCGCACTCCTCGCCCAGCTCGAACGCTCCCCCGACACCAACCCCACCGACGACACCCGCCTGCACCCCCTCCAACCCCTCCACCCCGCCTATCTCATCTACACCTCCGGCTCCACCGGAACTCCAAAGGGCGTCCTCGTCGCACAGGCTGGCGCGATCAATCTCTATCGCTGGTATGCCAATCAATATGGGCTCGCCGAAAAAACGCGCGTCTTGATCATTTCCTCCTATGCTTTCGATCTGACGATTAAGAATTTTTTCTCCACTCTGATATCAGGTGCAACGATCGTTCTTGCGCCCGAAAAACTTCTCGATGGCATCGATCTTGCTCACATAATCGAGTATCATCATGTCGATTTAGTGAATTGCGCCCCCTCACAATTTTATACATTGACTGACGCACTGAATTTCAGATCTCGCTCACTGCGGGGATTGCGTTTTGCAATCCTGGGCGGCGAGAGCATAAATTTTTCTGCCCTCAACGAAATCAGAGAACATGCACCAGATCTGCACTTTATCAACAGTTATGGCCCCACCGAAATTACTGATGTCTGCATCGATTCCGAAATTCAGGAGATCCCAGCAACGGGACTCGTTTCGGTACTCGGCCGTCCGATCTGGAACACGCGTGTGTATGTGCTGGACGGTGGGCTGCGTCCGGTGCCTGCGGGAGTGCCGGGGGAGCTGTACATCGCGGGGGCGGGTCTGGCGCGGGGCTATCTCAACCGCCCGGGCCTGACCGCCGAGCGCTTCGTCGCCTGCCCCTTCGGGCCTCCCGGCGCCCGCATGTACCGCACCGGCGACCTCGCCCGCTGGCGCCCCGACGGCGTCCTCGACTTCCTAGGCCGCGCCGACCACCAGCTCAAGATCCGCGGCTTCCGCATCGAGCC
>NZ_JBFRHF010000083.1:0-951 GCF_052115705.1 Inquilinus sp. 2KB_23
CGCGGCCTAGGAAGTCGAGGACGCCGTCGGGGCGCCAGCGGGCGAGGTCGCCGGTGCGGTACATGCGGGCGCCGGGAGGCCCGAAGGGGCAGGCGACGAAGCGCTCGGCGGTCAGGCCCGGGCGGTTGAGATAGCCCCGCGCCAGACCCGCCCCCGCGATGTACAGCTCCCCCGGCACTCCCGCAGGCACCGGATGCAGCCCACCGTCCAGCACATACACACGCGTGTTGGGCAGAGGCCGGCCAATGGGGACGACTGTTCCTTGGAGGCCGGACACGTTGCATCCAACCACGTCAACGCAAGTCTCGGTGGGACCGTAGAGATTGAGGATCTGTTTCGGCTGAAGCCAAGAAGAACCGAGTCGCAACAGTAAATCGAGAGAGAATGCCTCGCCACCAATCAGCAGTTGGTCCAGCTCCGTGATCTCTACATTTGAATCCAGCAGTTGAAGGAGCAGGGTTGGAGTCACGTTCAAAACAGAAACCGCGTGTCGACGTATGAGCCTCGATAGCTGCTGGCCGTTGACGCGATCTTCATCAGAGACCGGAACAACGCCACCGCTATGTGTCAGTGGCAGTAAAATCTGTTCGAGCGAGGGATCGAAGCCGATGCTCGTCGTCCAGGCGACGAACTTCTTCGGGCCGAGCCCGATATCAGCACCTAACGTTAGGAGCTTGTTCGTTAAACTTCGATGTGAGACCACCACGCCCTTTGGAGTTCCGGTGGAGCCGGAGGTGTAGATGAGATAGGCGGGGTGGAGGGGTTGGAGGGGGTGCAGGCGGGTGTCGTCGGTGGGGTTGGTGTCGGGGGAGCGTTCGAGCTGGGCGAGGAGTGCGGTGTCGTCGAGGCGGAGGAGCGGGGCGGTGTCGGGCAGGGCGCGGCCGGCGGTGCCGGCGGTGAGGACGAGCCTGGGGTCGGCGTCCTTGAGCATGAAGGCGAGGCGCTCGGGGG
>NZ_JBFRHF010000084.1:0-943 GCF_052115705.1 Inquilinus sp. 2KB_23
CGACACCGAACCTTCCTCCAGGCTCAGCACCGGCACCGGACCGCACCACGCCTCCGCCCCTGAACCGATCACGCAGACCGGGCCCGCATCCGACACCATGTAGCCCAGCCGGTCCGCCGGATACTCCGGGTCCAGCGGCAGGTATGCGGCCCCCGCCTTCAGCACACCCAGCACCGACACCACCATCGACACCGAACGCGGCAGCGCTATCCCCACCACGCTCTCCGGGCCGATCCCCCGGCCGATCAGCACATGCGCCAGCCGGTTCGCACGGCGGTTCAGCTCCACATAGCTCACAACCTCGTCGCCATGCTCCAGCGCCACCGCATCCGGCGTCCGGCGCACCTGCGCCTCGAACAGATCCGGCACCGTCCCGCCAGACACCGCCCGATCCGTCGCATTCCAACCCGACAGCAGACGGGACCGCTCCTCCACATCCAGAAGCTCGATCCGGCCTACCGACTGCGATGGATCCGACACCACCGAGCGCAGAAGCCGCACCAGCCGCGACACCAGCCCTGCCGCCGTCTCCCGGTCGAACAGGTCCGTGCTGTATTCCAGCAGCCCTTCGAGCCCCGCCTCCCCGCCCTCCCGATCCCGCTGCTCCCACAGGTTGAAAATAAGATCGAACCGCGACATCCCGGTCTCCGCCGTTGTCGCCGTCACCTCCAGCTCGGGGAATTCGAAAGCCGCCTGATCGGTGTTCTGGAAGGCGAGCATGACCTGGAACAGGGGATGGCGTCCGAGCGATCGGGTGGGGTTGAGGGCTTCGACCAGGCGCTCGAACGGCAGGTCCTGATGCGCATAGGCCGACAGGTCCCAGTTCCGCACCCGGCCCAACAGCTCCCGGAAGCTCGGATCACCCGACACATCCGTCCGCAGCACCAGCGTGTTCACGAAGAACCCAACCAGCTCCTCCAGCGCCGCATCCGTCCGGCCCGCC
>NZ_JBFRHF010000085.1:0-938 GCF_052115705.1 Inquilinus sp. 2KB_23
GGCCTAGGGCCTAGGAAGTCGAGGACGCCGTCGGGGCGCCAGCGGGCGAGGTCGCCGGTGCGGTACATGCGGGCGCCGGGAGGCCCGAAGGGGCAGGCGACGAAGCGCTCGGCGGTCAGGCCCGGGCGGTTGAGATAGCCCCGCGCCAGACCCGCCCCCGCGATGTACAGCTCCCCCGGCACTCCCGCAGGCACCGGATGCAGCCCACCGTCCAGCACATACACACGCGTGTTCCAGATCGGCGCTCCGATCGGGAGGCTGACTTCACCCTCTGCAGCCCTATCCATCTTGTAGACGCAGCAGCCCACAACTGTCTCGGTCGGCCCGTACTCGTTGACGATCAATGAGTCCGGGAAACGCCGCAGCCATCGCCGCGCCTGCGAGGTGCCAAGCTCTTCGCCGCCGATCACGGCCACGCCGACCTCAGCAAGGCGGTCAGCCGCGTCGAGTTCATCACAGATCAGATCGATCAAGGCCGGGGTGATCTTGAGCAGGCCGATGCCCTGGGGTTGCCGGAGGAACGGCAGTGCCGCATTGGGTTCGGCAGAGGCTGGAAGCAGGATGTCCTTGCCGGAGAGCAGCGGCACGAAGATGGAGGTAACGACGGCATCGAAGGTGAGCGGCAGCTGTGCGATGGAGCCTCTCTCGCAGGAGCTGGAATAGAAGTCCGCGGCCCAGGACACGTAGTTGGCCAGACCGGCATGGGAGACGAGGACGCCCTTTGGAGTTCCGGTGGAGCCGGAGGTGTAGATGAGATAGGCGGGGTGGAGGGGTTGGAGGGGGTGCAGGCGGGTGTCGTCGGTGGGGTTGGTGTCGGGGGAGCGTTCGAGCTGGGCGAGGAGTGCGGTGTCGTCGAGGCGGAGGAGCGGGGCGGTGTCGGGCAGGGCGCGGCCGGCGGTGCCGGCGGTGAGGACGAGCCTGGGGTCGGCGTCCTTGAG
>NZ_JBFRHF010000086.1:0-928 GCF_052115705.1 Inquilinus sp. 2KB_23
CTCAAGGACGCCGACCCCAGGCTCGTCCTCACCGCCGGCACCGCCGGCCGCGCCCTGCCCGACACCGCCCCGCTCCTCCGCCTCGACGACACCGCACTCCTCGCCCAGCTCGAACGCTCCCCCGACACCAACCCTACCGACGACACCCGCCTGCACCCCCTCCAACCCCTCCACCCCGCCTATCTCATCTACACCTCCGGCTCCACCGGAACTCCAAAGGGCGTCCTCGTCTCCGAAGGGGCCATCATCAACCGCCTCCTGTGGATGCAGAAGGAGTACCAGCTCGACGGCTCCGACCGCGTCCTGCAGAAAACGCCATCCGGCTTCGACGTCTCTGTCTGGGAGTTCTTCTGGCCGTTGATCACTGGCGCGGCCCTGGTCCTCGCCAAACCTGAGGGGCACAAGGACCCGACCTATCTCGTCGAGGTGATTACCCGTCAAGAGATCACTACCCTGCACTTCGTGCCCTCGATGCTGCAGAGTTTCCTGCAGGAGCCGTCCGCTCAGTCCTGCTGCGGGCTCAGGCGTGTTGTCTGCAGCGGCGAGGCATTGCCGGCCGATCTGCAGGCACAATTCTTCGCCACCTTGGACGTGCCACTGCACAATCTCTATGGCCCGACGGAAGCAGCCGTCGATGTCACCTATTGGGCCTGTCGGCCTGAGCAGGACAGTGGACCAGTCCCGATCGGAGCGCCGATCTGGAACACGCGTGTGTATGTGCTGGACGGTGGGCTGCATCCGGTGCCTGCGGGAGTGCCGGGGGAGCTGTACATCGCGGGGGCGGGTCTGGCGCGGGGCTATCTCAACCGCCCGGGCCTGACCGCCGAGCGCTTCGTCGCCTGCCCCTTCGGGCCTCCCGGCGCCCGCATGTACCGCACCGGCGACCTCGCCCGCTGGCGCCCCGACGGCGTCCTCGACTTCCTAGGCC
>NZ_JBFRHF010000087.1:0-919 GCF_052115705.1 Inquilinus sp. 2KB_23
CGGAGAGATCGGTTCGCCTTGGCAGGTCTCGTCGCAGTCGTCCGATGGCGTTTTCGATGCCGCCTTTCTGCCAGGGTGCGTGCGGATCGCAGAAGAAGGTCTGGATGTCGAGCAGGTCGCGCAGGCGATGGTGAAGGGCGAATTCGGTGCCGTTGTCGAAGGTGATGGTCAGTCGCAGCGCGAGCGGCAGGTCGACCAGCAAGGCGTGGAGGGTATCGGCCAGAGGGCTTGCGGCTTTGCTGGGCTGTCGGATGATGGCGAGCAGGCGGGAGGTGCGTTCGTGCAGGGCGAGCACGGCYTGGCCGTAGATGGAGAACAGCATCAGATCGGCTTCCCAATGTCCGGGGGTGCGGCGATCTTCGGCGGTGGCAGGGCGCTGCTGGATGGGCACGCGCTGTGGGATGGTCTGGGCGGGGGAGCCGCCTTTGCGTCCGCGCCRGCCGCGTTTGCTCTTGCCGCGCGGTAGCAAGAGGCGCCAGCGGTAATCCTTGGTGCGGGCGATCTGGGCGGCGATGAAGCGATAGATCGTCTCATGGCTGATCACGGGGCGGCCCTGGTCCCGGGCCAGTCGGCCGGCGACCTGTTGCGGCGACCAGCCGCGGCCCAGCCGGTCGAGCACGGTCTGCCGGAGGGCGGCGTCGCGCACCAGGCGGCTGCCGTGCCAGCGTCGGGCGCCGGCTTGTTGGCCGGCATAGGCTGGTTTGTAGTCTCCGGCGGCGCCGCTGTTGCGCTTCAGCTCCCGAGACACGCTCGATGGCGCGCGATCCAGAGCTGCAGCGATTTGCCGGAGCGAGGCTCCGGCGGCGTAAAGGCGGGCAAGCTCACACCGGTCCTCGAGGCTGAACTGTCGGTAGCTTCGTCCCATCGCAACACCCCCTTCAAAGGGTGTTGCACTTCGTTTGTGAAGTCAGGGGATCTC
>NZ_JBFRHF010000088.1:0-910 GCF_052115705.1 Inquilinus sp. 2KB_23
CTTCATGCTCAAGGACGCCGACCCCAGGCTCGTCCTCACCGCCGGCACCGCCGGCCGCGCCCTGCCCGACACCGCCCCGCTCCTCCGCCTCGACGACACCGCACTCCTCGCCCAGCTCGAACGCTCCCCCGACACCAACCCCACCGACGACACCCGCCTGCACCCCCTCCAACCCCTCCACCCCGCCTATCTCATCTACACCTCCGGCTCCACCGGAACTCCAAAGGGCGTCCTCGTCTCCCATGCCGGCATAGCCAGCCTGGCCTCCAGCCAGATGGACCGTTTGGTCATCACGCCAGAAGCCCGCATCCTCCAATTCGCCTCCATCAGCTTCGATGCGGCAATCATGGAGCTGCTTATGGCCTTTCCCGCGGGCGCAGCGCTGGTCCTGCCGCCGCCCGGCGGGCACGCTGGTGAAGCATTGGCCGAACTGCTGGCGTGCCACGCGGTCAGTCATGCGCTGATTCCGCCGGCGGCGCTCGCCAGCCTGCCGTCTGCGCAATTCGCGGGGTTCCAAACCTTAGTGGTCGGCGGCGAGGCCTGCCCCCCGGAGTTGGCAGGGCGGTGGTCGCAGGGGCGACGGCTGATCAATGCCTACGGCCCCACCGAGGCCACGGTCTGCGCAACGATGAGCGAGCCGCTGTCCGGCGTGGAGATGCCGCCGATCGGAGCGCCGATCTGGAACACGCGTGTGTATGTGCTGGACGGTGGGCTGCATCCGGTGCCTGCGGGAGTGCCGGGGGAGCTGTACATCGCGGGGGCGGGTCTGGCGCGGGGCTATCTCAACCGCCCGGGCCTGACCGCCGAGCGCTTCGTCGCCTGCCCCTTCGGGCCTCCCGGCGCCCGCATGTACCGCACCGGCGACCTCGCCCGCTGGCGCCCCGACGGCGTCCTCGACTTCCTAGGCCGC
>NZ_JBFRHF010000089.1:0-882 GCF_052115705.1 Inquilinus sp. 2KB_23
GTCCCCGGTCCGGTCCCCGGTCCGGTACATCCGCCCGCCCGGCTCGCCCTGCGGGTCCGGCACGAACCGATCCGCCGTCAGGTCCGGGCGTCCGACATAGCCCCGCGCCAGACCGCTGCCACCGATGTACAGCTCTCCCGCCACGCCCACCGGCACCGGCTGCAGCCGACGGTCCAGCACATAGGCCCGGCGGTCCCCCACCGGGCGGCCGATCGGCACATAGGCGCCGTCGCACTCCGTCTCCACGCCGACCTTCCACACCAACGGCGTCACCACCGCCTCCGTCGGCCCATACCCGTTCAGCAGCACCCGCGGCCGCAACGCTCGACGCACACGGTCATACCCCGCCCGCGACATCGCCTCGCCGCCGAAGGAGATCAGGTCGGTGGCCGGGGCCTCGCCCTGGGCCTCGGCCCAGGACGATAGCTCGTCGAGATAGACGGGGGTGAAGTCGGCATTGGTGACGCCATGGCGGCGGAAAGCGTCGAGCGTCTGGTCCGCCGGCCACAAGCTCTCATCGCGCAGCACCAGGCTGGCGCCGCAGGTCAACGCCGTCAGCCAGCGCTCATGCGCCCCGTCGAAGCTGAAGGACAGGAAGTGGAATTCGCGTGAATGCTCACCGAGATCGCCGATTTCGGCCATCAGCCGGCAATGCTCCGCGATGGGTCCATGGGCGACGCCGACGCCCTTGGGCTTGCCGGTCGACCCCGAGGTGTAGATCACATAGGCCAGGTTCTCCGGGCACAGCGACACCACCGGCGCCACCGCCGCCTCGCCTGCCGCATCCTCGACCAGGATCCGCGCCGCCCCCGCCGGCAGCCGGTCCGACAGTGACGCCTGCGTCAGCACCAGGCGCAGCCCGCTATCCGCCACCATCTCCGC
>NZ_JBFRHF010000090.1:0-846 GCF_052115705.1 Inquilinus sp. 2KB_23
ATGTAGCCCAGCCGGTCCGCCGGATACTCCGGGTCCAGCGGCAGGTATGCGGCCCCCGCCTTCAGCACACCCAGCACCGACACCACCATCGACACCGAACGCGGCAGCGCTATCCCCACCACGCTCTCCGGGCCGATCCCCCGGCCGATCAGCACATGCGCCAGCCGGTTCGCACGGCGGTTCAGCTCCGCATAGCTCACCACCTCGCCGCCATGCTCCAGCGCCACTGCTTCCGGCGTCCGGCGCATCTGCGCCTCGAACAGATCCGGCACCGTCCCGCCAGGCACCGCCCGATCCGTCGCATTCCAACCCGACAGCAGACGGGACCGCTCCTCCGCATCCAGAAGCTCGATCCGGCCCACCGACTGCGATGGATCCGACACCACCGAGCGCAGAAGCCGCACCAGCCGCGACACCAGCCCCGCCGCCGTCTCCCGGTCGAACAGGTCCGTGCTGTATTCCAGCAGCCCTTCGAGCCCCGCCTCCCGGCCCTCCCGATCCCGCTGCTCCGAGATGTTGAACGCGAGATCATATTTGCTCGTGTGGGTGACGACCGGCTCGATGGAGGCGTCCAGCCCCGGCAGCCGCAGCGTTGCGTGATCGGTGTTCTGGAAGGCGAGCATGACCTGGAACAGGGGATGGCGTCCGAGCGATCGGGTGGGGTTGAGGGCTTCGACCAGGCGCTCGAACGGCAGGTCCTGATGCGCATAGGCCGACAGGTCCCAGTTCCGCACCCGGCCCAACAGCTCCCGGAAGCTCGGATCACCCGACACATCCGTCCGCAGCACCAGCGTGTTCACGAAGAACCCAACCAGCTCCTCCAGCGCCGCATCCGTCCGGCCCGCC
>NZ_JBFRHF010000091.1:0-784 GCF_052115705.1 Inquilinus sp. 2KB_23
AGGGCAGTGAGGGCGACGAGCTTCTTTTTGCCGTTGGCGAGGAGTTTGAGGAAGAAGGGCCTGAGTGTGGGGTGATGGTTGCTGGCGGCCATTGCGGCCATGAAGAGGGCGCGTTTGATCTCGGGTCTGCCGCCTTTGGTGCGGCGGTAGGCGTTGGTGTTTCCGCTTTGTCGAGGGTGAGGAGCGAGGCTGGCGAGGGCCGCGGCCTGTCGTCGGTCGAGAGAGCCGAGCTCGGGCATAAGGGCGAGGAGAACGGCGGCGGTCTAGAAGCCGATGCCTGGGATGTAGGTGAGGATGTCGGCGTCGCGGTTGAGGGGTTGGGAGGCCTTGAGGATGGCGGCGATCCTGAGCTCGATGGCCTTGATCTGCCGGTCGATGCAGGCGAGGAGGTCGTCGAGGTGAGGGCGGACGGGTTCGGCACCGGGGGCCTGGCGTCGGTTCGAGAAGGCGGTGCGCTGGCGGACGAAGTCGTCGCGAGTGAGGACGAGGGCCTGGAGGGTGGCGCGGTCAGGATCGGGAGGCTGCCAGCGAGCGAGCTGGGGGCCGCGTTCCCTGGCATAGCGGGCGATAGCCTTGGCATCGAGGGTGTCGGTTTTGCCCAGYGTGCCGAAGGAGCGRATGAAGGCCTTGAYCTTGCGGGCATCGGCACGGTGGGCGGGGACGTTGGCGGCGAGGAGAGCGTCGAGCAGGGCGRCTTCATAGCCGCCGGTGGCTTCGCAGACGACCAGGCAGGAAGGGTCCAGTCCGGCGGCGAAGCGGGCCAGGCTCTCGGGCTGGTTGGCGA
>NZ_JBFRHF010000092.1:0-735 GCF_052115705.1 Inquilinus sp. 2KB_23
GCTGGGCGCTGGGCTACATGGTGTCGGATGCGGGCCCGGTCTGCGTGATCGGTTCAGGGGCGGAGGCGTGGTGCGGTCCGGTGCCGGTGCTGAGCCTGGAGGAAGGTTCGGTGTCGTCGGCACTGTCGGCGGCGGCGGAGCATGATCCCGGTGACGGGGAGCGGACGGCGCCCCTCCGACCCCAACACCCGGCCTATGTGATCTACACCTCCGGCTCCACCGGACGCCCCAAGGGCGTGGTCGTCACCCATGCCGGTATTCCCAGCCTGATCGGTGCGCATCTGGCGCTGTTCGAGATCGAGCAAGGGTCCCGTCTTCTGCAGTTCGCGTCGCCGAGTTTCGACGCGGCGGCGTGGGAGATCATGGCGACGCTGGTGGCCGGAGCGACATTGGTGATTGCGCCGAAAGGACAGCTTCTCGCCGGGGAGCCTCTCTCGGCGCTGCTGCGGGAGGAGGCGGTCAGCCATGTGGTTCTGCCGCCGCCGATCCTCGCGACCCTGCGGCCCGAGGATGTGCCGCAGAGCTGCGCCCTGATCGTCGCCGGCGACAGATGTCCTGCGGATCTGGTCGGGCAATGGTCGGCCGGGCACCGGATGTTCAACGCCTACGGCCCGACGGAAGCGACGGTCTGCGCCACGGCCAGCCAAGCCCTGTCCGGAGCGGTCGAGCCGCCGATCGGGGCGCCGATCTGGAACACGCGGGTGTACGTGCTGGACGGGAGCCTGCGTCCGGTTC
>NZ_JBFRHF010000093.1:0-626 GCF_052115705.1 Inquilinus sp. 2KB_23
GACCCTGCGGCCCGAGGATGTGCCGCAGAGCTGCGCCCTGATCGTCGCCGGCGACAGATGTCCTGCGGATCTGGTCGGGCAATGGTCGGCCGGGCACCGGATGTTCAACGCCTACGGCCCGACGGAAGCGACGGTCTGCGCCACGGCCAGCCAAGCCCTGTCCGGAGCGGTCGAGCCGCCGATCGGGGCGCCGATCTGGAACACGCGGGTGTACGTGCTGGACGGGAGCCTGCGTCCGGTTCCGGTGGGTGTGTCGGGGGAGCTGTACATTGCCGGTGCCGGGCTGGCGCGTGGCTATCTCAACCGGTCGGGGCTGACGGCGGAGCGGTTCGTGGCGTGCCCCTTCGGCACTCCTGGCTCCCGGATGTACCGGACGGGTGATGTGGCGCGTTGGCGTCCGGACGGAGAGCTGGAGTACCAGGGCCGTGCGGACGATCAGGTGAAGATCCGCGGGTTCCGGATCGAGCCGGGTGAGATCGAGGCCGCGCTGTTGTCGCATCCGGCGGTGGGTCAGGCGGCAGTGATCGCGCGGGAGGACCTGCCGGGGCAGAAGCAGCTGTTGGGCTATGTGGTGGCGGCGCCGGGCGCCTCGCCGGATGGGGCGGAGTTGCGCCGGCATGTGGGGC
>NZ_JBFRHF010000094.1:0-619 GCF_052115705.1 Inquilinus sp. 2KB_23
GCCAGACACCGCCCGATCCGTCGCATTCCAACCCGACAGCAGACGGGACCGCTCCTCCACATCCAGAAGCTCGATCCGGCCTACCGACTGCGATGGATCCGACACCACCGAGCGCAGAAGCCGCACCAGCCGCGACACCAGCCCTGCCGCCGTCTCCCGGTCGAACAGGTCCGTGCTGTATTCCAGCAGCCCTTCGAGCCCCGCCTCCCCGCCCTCCCGATCCCGCTGCTCCCACAGGCTGACGCTGAGGTCGAACCGCGATACCCCGAGTTCAGCCGTCGTCGCCGTCACCTGCAGGCCGGACAGGTGGACGGTCGGGATGCTTTCGCTCTGAAATGCCAACCAGACGCGAAAGAACGGGTACTGGGCCAGCGATCGGGTGGGGTTGAGGGCTTCGACCAGGCGCTCGAACGGCAGGTCCTGATGCGCATAGGCCGACAGGTCCCAGTTCCGCACCCGGCCCAACAGCTCCCGGAAGCTCGGATCACCCGACACATCCGTCCGCAGCACCAGCGTGTTCACGAAGAACCCAACCAGCTCCTCCAGCGCCGCATCCGTCCGGCCCGCCACCGGGCTCCCGATCGCAATGTCCTCACCCGCCCCCAGACGCGACAGCAGC
>NZ_JBFRHF010000095.1:0-576 GCF_052115705.1 Inquilinus sp. 2KB_23
CCGCGCGCTGCCCGCACCGGACTTCTCCCCCGCCAGCCGCCGCGAGCCCTCCACGCCCCAGGAAGCGATCCTCTGCACCCTCTTCGCCGAGGTCCTCGGCCTCGACCGCATCGGCCCGGACGACAGCTTCTTCGACCATGGCGGACATTCCCTGCTCGCCACACGCCTCGCCTCCCGCCTCCGCGCCACCCTCGGCCGCGAACTCCCCATCCGCGCCCTGTTCGATGCCCCCTCTCCCGCCGCCCTGGCTCAGCGGCTCAGTGATGAGCCCGCCCAGCGCCCTAAGTTGCGGCCGATGCTCCGGCCAAGAAGGAACTAGCCGAAACATGACTATGCTTCCGCTGTCCTTCGCCCAGTTGCGTCTCTGGTTCCTCGCCCAGCTCGACGGCCCCAGCCCCGCCTACAACATTCCGCTGGCGCTGCGCCTCGACGGGCCTCTCGATCCCAAGGCCTTGGCCGTGGCCCTGGCCGATGTGGCGGCCCGCCACGAGAGCCTGCGCACTCTCCTGGCCGACAGCGCCGACGGCCCGTTCCAGCACATTCTCGACCCGGACCAGGCGCAGCTCGACCTGACGC
>NZ_JBFRHF010000096.1:0-544 GCF_052115705.1 Inquilinus sp. 2KB_23
CTCGCTGGCAGCCTCCCGATCCTGACCGCGCCACCCTCCAGGCCCTCGTCCTCACTCGCGACGACTTCGTCCGCCAGCGCACCGCCTTCTCGAACCGACGCCAGGCCCCCGGTGCCGAACCCGTCCGCCCTCACCTCGACGACCTCCTCGCCTGCATCGACCGGCAGATCAAGGCCATCGAGCTCAGGATCGCCGCCATCCTCAAGGCCTCCCAACCCCTCAAACGCGAYGCCGACATCCTCACCTCCATCCCCGGTATCGGCTTCAAGACCGCCGCCGACCTCCTCGCCCTCATGCCGGAACTCGGCTTCCTCGACCGACGACAGGCCGCGGCCCTCGCCAGCCTCGCTCCTCACCCTCGACAAAGCGGAAACACCAACGCCTACCGCCGCACCAAAGGCGGCAGACCCGAGATCAAACGCGCCCTCTTCATGGCCGCAATGGCCGCCAGCAACCATCACCCCACACTCAGGCCCTTCTTCCTCAAACTCCTCGCCAACGGCAAAAAGAAGCTCGTCGCCCTCACTGCCCTCATGCGCAAGCT
>NZ_JBFRHF010000097.1:0-502 GCF_052115705.1 Inquilinus sp. 2KB_23
CGTCCAGGCGTCCAGGACTGGATCGCGGGGCATGCGTCGTCGGATCCGGATCGGGTGTCGGTGGTGTTCGGCGACCGCGAGGTGAGCCGGGGCGAACTGGAGCGGCGGGCGAACCATCTGGCTCATCGCCTGGTGCGGTCGGGTGTAGGGCCGGATGTGCTGGTGGGTGTGCTGCTGGAGCGGTCGCCGGAGATGCTGGTGTCGCTGCTCGCGGTCTTGAAGGCGGGCGGGGCCTATGTGCCTCTGGCATCGGACGCGCCGCCGGCGCGGCTGGCGGAGATGGTGGCGGATAGCGGGCTGCGCCTGGTGCTGACGCAGGCGTCACTGTCGGACCGGCTGCCGGCGGGGGCGGCGCGGATCCTGGTCGAGGATGCGGCAGGCGAGGCGGCGGTGGCGCCGGTGGTGTCGCTGTGCCCGGAGAACCTGGCCTATGTGATCTACACCTCGGGGTCGACCGGCAAGCCCAAGGGCGTCGGCGTCGCCCATGGACCCATCGCGGAGC